>NZ_LBIZ01000104.1:0-176034 GCF_028128665.1 Bradyrhizobium sp. CCBAU 45384 | reverse complement strand
CCTGATGGATTCCGGTCATCCTGGGAGTCCTCCAAACTGGTTTTTTTGACGTCCCTTGGCGGGCTTCTTGGAGAAATTGGGCAGCCCTCTCCGCGCGCTGTGCGGACTTTTCCGCCAGCGCTTGTCACTGCCGATACGTGCTTGAGTGACGTGATAATAGGCTTTCGCCGCGCTAACACAATTACCCTGTTATGCGATAAACCTAACATGATGTTATGCCCGTCCGGAGCGGGCGGACGCTGCATCACTCCGGCGGATTGAAGGTCCGCACGAAATACACCGGCTTGCTGTTCCTCTTCAGGCGATAGAGCTGCGCCGGACGGTTCGGGCCGCGCCGCATTTTCGCGACCGGCTCGATCATGTCGGCCGACAGGATCCGGGTGCGGAAGGCGCTCTTCTCCAAGGGACGGTCAAGCACGATCTCGTAGACCCGCTGCAAGTCGGGCAGCGTGAATTCCGCGGGCATCAGGTAAGCGGGCAGCGAGGTGTATTCCACCTTGTTGCGCAGGCGCTGGATCGCGCTGGCCAGGATGTCGCCGTGATCGAAGGCAAGCTTCTCCTTGAGCCTGCCGCCTTGAATCGGAAACCAGCGCGCATCTGGCGTGAGCGCGCCCGCCTCTTCCGGAATCAGCGCGAAATAGGCGTGCGTTGCCGACCAGCCGCGCGGATCGCGCGAGGCGCTCCCCCAGCTTCCGAGTTGCTCCAGATAAGGAGCGGTGACTCCGGTCTTCTCCTTCAACTTGCGCGCTGCACAGGCCGCGAGATCGCGGTCCTTCGCAACGTCGACGAAGCCGCCTGGGAGAGCCAGCGCCTGCGGAAACGGCTCGCCCTCACCGGCCGGACGCCGTACCAGCAACACTTGGAGCTGGTCGTCGCGAATCGAGAAGATCACGACGTCAACCGTGGTCAGCGGCCGCGGGAAGTCCAGATCTCCTGATTTTTCAAAGCCTTCGGCCCGATCCTCGCCTGCCACCGGCAGCCTCCTTCGTTGGACCTTGACAGTAACACAGTTAGTTGTACAGTCCAACTTACTTAGTTGCTCAGACCAACTTATAGTCAGCCATTGGAGACGGCCATGTTCGGCATAAGGTTTATCAAGGCCCAGCCCACCACCTATCTGATGAAGTACCGCGCCGGCGCCGTTGTCGCCGAGGGCACCGGCCTCTCCGCGTTCTACTATGCTCCGGTGACCACGCTCGTCGCCGTGCCGGTCGGCAGCCGCGACGCCTCCTTCATCTTTCAGCAGATCGCGCGCGACTTTCAGACCCTGACCGTGCAGGGCCAAATCACCTATCGCGTCAGCGAGCCGAAAAAGGCGGCCTCGATGCTGAACTTCACCCTGAAGCCCGACGGCAAGACCTATGAGAGCGACGATCCGGAGAAGCTGCCGGAGCGCATTCTCGGCACGGTCGAGGTGCTGGCGCAGCAGGCGATCAAGGAGCTGACGCTGAAGGAGGCGCTGCAGGCCTCCGACCGCATCGCTGAGCTCATCGCCGGCGGCCTGCGCGGACGGGCCGACATCGAGGCGCTTGGCCTGGAAATCCTCGGTGTCTCGATCCGCGGCATCAAGCCGACGCCTGATACGGCGAAGGCGCTGGAGGCGCAGGCGCGCGAAGCGATTTTGAAGAACGCGGACGAAGCGATCTTCGCCCGGCGCAATTTCGCCGTCGAGCAGGAGCGCGCCATTCGCGAGAGCGAGCTCGACACCGAGATCGCGGTCGAGCAGAAGAAGCGCTCGATCCGCGAGACCCAGATGGATGCCGAGGCGAGCGTTGCCGCCAAGCGCAACGAGCTGCGCGAGGCCGGCATGGCCGCGGATATCGTGCTGGAGGGCAAGCGCAAGGATTTCGTCGGCCTCAACGCCGAAAACACCCGCACTCTGGCAGATGCCGAGGCCTATCGCGTCGGCGCGCTGATGAAGATCTTCGAGGGCGTCGACACCCGCGTGATCCAGGCGCTCGCCGCCGCCGGCATGCAGCCGGGTCAGCTGATCGCGCAGGCCTTTTCCGGCATTGCCGAGAAGGCCGAGAAGATCGGCCAGCTCAACGTCTCGCCCGACCTGCTCAGCCAGCTGATCGAGAAGCCGAAGCCGGAGGCCGCCAATGCCCGCCGCCAATGATCGCAAGATCGTGCTGGTGACGCGCAAGACCAGGCTGGAAGACCTGGTCGCGCGTTACCTGACGGCGGCGCAGGCACGCTTCTATGTCGAGCATCTCGGCGCCGATTTCTCCGATTATGAGAGGGAGCACGAGGTCTACCAGGCGCAGCGGCGCGCGACACTTCAGGTGCTCGAGCAATGGGGGCGCTATCAGGTGATCGAGCGCGCATACCTTCCGAACTTCATCTTCGCCCCTGACGACATCGTGGTCGCGCTCGGCCAGGATGGCGTCGTCGCCAATACGATGAAATATCTCGACGACCATCCGCTGATCGGGCTCAATCCGGATCCCGCGCGCTATGACGGCATCCTGCTGCCCTTCGCGCCGCGCGACCTCGCGAAGCTGCTGCCTGATGTCGCCGCCGACAAGCGCGACAGCCAGGCCGTGACGATGGCGGAGGCCCGGCTCGGCGATGGCCAGGTGCTGCATGCGGTGAACGACCTCTTCATCGGCGCGCGGACGCATGTCTCCGCGATCTACGAGATCGCGGCCGGCGGGACGAGGGAGCGGCAATCCTCGAGCGGGCTGATCGTCTCGACCGGGCTCGGCTCGACCGCGTGGTTCAAGAGCATCGTCACCGGCTCGCTGGCGATCGCCGGCAGCTTCGGTCAGTCGCCCTCGCTGACGGGCTATGAGGCCCTGCCCTGGGACACCGCTGAGCTGCGCTTCGCCGTGCGCGAGCCGTTCCCGAGCCTGCACTCGGAGACCAACCTGGTCTGCGGCCGGCTCGCATCCGAAGAGCAATTGCGCATCCGCTCGCTGATGGCGGAGAACGGCGTGATCTTCAGCGACGGTGTCGAAGCCGACCGGCTCGATTTCAACGCGGGCGCCGAGGTCACGATCGGCATCGCCAGGCGGCGCGGACGCCTGATCGTGTGAGGCCGCTAGATTCCGAGCGCGTTCTCGCCCGGCTCGCGGCCGGGCACGCTGACATGGACTTCGTGGCCCTCACGTAGCGCCAGGGATGCAGCGGCAACAGCCGACTCGAACGCGGCTTCCTTGGTGGCGTATCTGCTCTTGACGTCGCCGTCATGCAGCACGCCCCACTCGTCTTGCACCGGTACAACAGCATATTGGGCAAGGCCCATCATCCCTCTCCTATCATTGCGCGGCTTGCCTATCGCTGCGTCACTTGCGGATGCGCCGCGGTCACCCGCCAGACCGTATTGCCGCTGTCGTCGGCGACCAACAGTGCACCGGTCTTGTCCAGCGCGACACCGACGGGACGGCCGCGCGCCTGGTTGTCGCTGGTGAGGAAGCCGGTGACGACGTCCTGCGCCGGCCCGCTCGGCTTGCCGTCCGTGAACGGCACATAGACAACCTTGTATCCGTTCAGCACCTGCCGGTTCCAGCTGCCGTGCTCGCCGACGAAAGCGCCGCCGCGATAGGCCTCCGGCAGGCTGTTGCCGGTGGAGAAGGCAAGCCCGAGCGGTGCGACATGCGAGCTCAGGGCGTAATCGGGCACGATCGCCTTTTCCACGAGATCCGGCCGCTGCGGCTTGACGCGGGGATCGACGTGCTGGCCGTAATAGCTGTAGGGCCAGCCATAGAAGGCGCCGTCCTTCACCGAGGTCATGTAGTCAGGCACGAGATCGGGCCCGAGCTCATCGCGCTCGTTCACCACGGTCCACAGCGCGCCGGTCTGCGGCTCGAAGCTGAGACCGTTGGGATTGCGCAGGCCACTGGCAAAGATCCGCCAGCGGCCGCTGGCGCGGTCGACCTCGAGAATGTCGGCGCGATTGTGCTCGGCCTCCATCCCGTTCTCGGTGATGTTGCTGTTGGAGCCGACGCCGACATAGAGCCTTGAGCCATCAGCGCTTGCGACCAGGCTCTTGGTCCAATGATGGTCGATCGGGCCGCCCGGCAACGGCGTCAGCACCGTGCCCGGCTTGGTGATCTTGGTGTCGCCCTCGGCGTAGGGATATTTCACGATCGCGTCGGTGTTGGCTACGTAGAGCTCGTTGCCGACCAGGGCGACGCCGAACGGCGAATTGAGATGATCGAGGAAGACGCTCTGCGTATCCGGTACGCCGTCGCCATTGGTATCGCGCAGCAGCGTGATGCGATTGCTGGGTCCGGTATCGCCGCCGGAGGTCGCCCAGGACTCGATATAGCCCATCACGATCTCCTTGGGCCGCTTGATCGCGGCGGCCTTCGGCGCCTTGGATTCCACCACCAGCACGTCGCCATTGGGCAGCACGTAGATTGAGCGCGGGTGCTGCAGGCCGGTCGCGACCGCCTTGACCTGCAAGCCCTGCGCAACATCAGGCGTCTCGTCCTTCTTCCAGCCGATGATGCGGGCGATGTGCATCGGCGGCAGCAGATATTGCCGGATGTCGGGCAGCACAGGATTGGCGCCGATCTGCGCCTTGGGATCGCCGCTCCCGTCATTGCAGCCGGCGAGAAGAGCGAGAAGCGAAGCGCATAGCAGCGCGCGCGTTTGCAAAGACATCATGGCGCAACTCCGACACCGTGGCGATACACCATGGCCCAGCCGAGCCAGCCGGTAACAGGCAGGATCAGCACGGTGAGCACCGAAAGCACCAGCCCCCATGGCCATACCGAGCTCCAGGCATCACGCGTGTGTATCAGCGCATTGATGATCGCGAGGATCAGAACCACGGCGTTGCCGATCAGATGCGGCCAGGCCGGCGTCTGCGCCCGCACAAGGCGGTTGCCGAGGAAATCGGTCAGGCCGGCGATCGCAGCCAGCACACCAAAGACGACGCCGACGAGCAGAAGCCAGGCGGAGAAATCCGCCCACATGATCTCGGCGGAGACGAGATAGGCGATGTCGGTCAGCAACGCGCCGATGAAGCACACGATCGGGATCGGCACCAGCATCGGATGAATGGGGTGACCCGCGATTTGCGCAGTGGAGCGCACGGGCACGATATCTTGCACGGTAGGTCTCGTATGTCGCCCTGCCCGTGCGCCCAACTCGTGCTTGCGGTGATGGTTCCTATGGCTGCGTCGGAACCAGCAGGGTCGCCCGATACGCCTCGTAGGCGCGCTTCAAGCCCTCGCGAAGCGAGGTCGTCGCGCGCCAGCCGAGCTTGTCGAGCCTGCTGACGTCGAGCAGCTTGCGCGGCGTGCCGTCGGGCCGCGAGGTATCGTAGGAAATCTCGCCGCGATAGCCGACGATCTCCGCGACCACGCGCGCGAACTCGGCGATGGCGATATCCTCGCCGGTGCCGATGTTGATGAGGTCGCTGCCCGAATAGGTCTTCATCAGATGCACGCAGGCATCCGCCATGTCGTCGACATAGAGGAACTCGCGCCGCGGCGTCCCCGTGCCCCAGACGACGACGCTCCTGGCGCCAGATTCTTTCGCCTCATGGAAGCGGCGGATCAGCGCCGCGACGACGTGGCTCAATTCAGGATGATAATTGTCGCCGGGGCCGTAGAGGTTGGTCGGCATCACGCTGATGAAGTCGCTGCCATATTGGCTGCGATAGGCCTCGGCCATCTTGATGCCGGCGATCTTGGCGATGGCATAGGGTTCGTTGGTCGGCTCCAGCGGACCGGTGAGCACGGCATCCTCGCGCAGCGGCTGGGCTGCCAGTTTTGGATAGATGCAGGACGAGCCCAGGAACATCAACTTCTCCGCGCCATTCGCATGCGCGGCCTGGATCACGTTCGCGGCGATCGCGATGTTGTCGTAGATGAACTCGGCGCGCAGCGTGTTGTTGGCGACGATGCCGCCAACCTTGGCCGCGGCGAGGAAGACGACCTGCGGCCGCACGCGCGCGAACCAGTCGAACACTTGGGCCTGGTTGCAGAGATCGACCTCGCGCCGGTCAACGGTCACGAGCTTGACGTCCTCCCGCGCCAGCCGGCGTAGCAGCGCGCTGCCGACCATGCCGCGATGGCCGGCGACGTAGACGCTCTTGCCCTTCAGCTCAAACGGTACGCTTGCCATTCGCGATGTCCCAAAATGCCCGACCGGACTTGCTTCCAGCTCCCGCCGAAAACCCGTCCTTCTCTGACATATCGCTCGCCGGGGTCAACCCACTATGGCGCTAAACCGTTCTTTTTCCGAGGATTCCAGCCACAAGGCCATGGTCGGCCGTTGACGGGAGCGCCTTGCGCCGCTCACGCAGTCGCTGTGCCAATGGGGCTGACGATGCCGAAACGCGCCGCCGTGCGAAGGCGGCGACCCCGCAAGAGGTCGCCGCCCAATGCAGCCGTTCTACTGCGAACGGTCCGAGGTCCAGCCCTTGTAATCCCCGATGTTATCTCGGGTCACGAGCTTCGAGGGCAGCAGCTCGACGGTCGAGGCCGGCTTCTGCCCATTGAGGATGCCGACGCCGACCTGCACCGCGCGCCGCGCCATGAAGAACGGGTCCTGCGAGGCCGACGCCTGGATCTGCGGCGAGCCGGGATCCTTCAGCGAGGCCTCGATGTCGGGCGCGCCGTCGACCGCGGTGATGATGATGCCGCTGCGGTTTTGCTGTTTGGCCGCGAGATCGGTGCCGATCGCCTGCGGGTCGTTGATGGCGAAGATGGCGTCGATCTTGGGGAAGCGGGTCAGATAGCCTTGCGCAACGGTGAGGCCACCTTCGCGCGAGCCCTTGCCGTCCTGGTCGCTGGACAGCACCTTGATGCCGGAATTCTTGCCGAAGACGTTCTTGCAGCCGGTGACGCGGTCGATCACCGCAGAGACCTGCGGTCCGTTCTCGATGATGACGTCGCCCTTGCCGCCCAGCTTGTCGACAATGTACTGGCACGCGATCTCGCCGGCCTGGACGTTGTTGGTCGTCACGGTGGCATCGGCGCCTTCGGCCGCGGTGTCGACCGCGACCACGACGATGCCCGCCGCCTGCGCCTTCTTGATCGCCGGGCCGATCGCCTTGGGATCGCCGGGGTTGAGCAGGATCAGATCGACGCCGGCGGCGATGAAATTGTCGATCTGGGTGACCTGCTTGCCGAGATCATATTCGAAGCCGACGGTGGTGATCTTCACATTGGGATTGGTCTTCTTGGCCTCGAACTCGGCGCCCTTTGACAGCGCGACGAAGAACGGGTTGCCCATCGAGCCCAGCGAGACGCCGATCGATTTGAGCTCCTTGGCAGAGGCCGGCGCGGTAGTCAGGGCAAGCGCCATCGCGGCGCCGGCGAGCATGGTCATCTTCAACATTGTCTTCCTCCCTGGTCTGTCTTCATCCCCGGGCGCGGCAGACCAGTTGCCGCAACCGAATTTCACACCATGCGCTCAGATGCGCTTAAAACCGTTCAAGTCCTGGCGGAGCCTTGCAACCGGTAGCGATCCAGCGCCACGGCGCCGATGATCACCAGGCCCTTGATCACATATTGCCAGATGTCGGAGACGCCGACGAGGATCAGGCCGTTCGAGAGCACTGCGATGATCAGTGCGCCGACCAGCGTCCCCCAGATCGAGCCGATGCCGCCGACGAAAGACGTGCCGCCGAGGATGACCGCGGTGATGGCATCGAGCTCGTAGCTTTGTCCGAGCTGCAAGCCGTTGGCGGCATAGAGCCGCGCCGCCTGCATGGCGCCGCCAAGGCCTGCGAAAAGCCCTGATACGCCATAGACGAAGGTCAGCACGGCCCAGACCTTGATGCCGGCAAGCCGCGCGGCGCTCTCATTGCCGCCGACCGCATAGATGTGCACGCCCAGCACGGTCCGGCGCAGCACCACCCACGACACGAGAATGACGAGCAGTGCAATGACCGACAGCCAGGGAATCGAGGCGACGCCCGGAATCAGCGTCAGCGAGCCGTTGCCGATGAAGGCATAGGGAATCGACGGATTGAACACCGTGGTGTCGGCGCCGAGCAGACGCGCCAGTCCGCGCACGGCGGTGAGCGAGCCCAGCGTGACGATGAAGGGCGGCAGGCGCATCAGCGCGATCAGCGCGCCATTGACGATGCCGAAGCCAAGGCCGGTGAGCACAGCGACCGGCAGCCAAAGCGCCCCCATCTCGGGCAGTTTGGAGACCGTCAGGCCCGCCATCGCCGAGGCTGCCAGGATCGAGCCGACCGAGAGATCGATGCCGCCGGTGAGGATGACGAAGGTCATGCCCGCGGCGAGCACGGTGTTGACGGCAGCCTGCTGCAGCACGATCCCGAGATTCTGTCCGGTGAAGAAGCGGCCATCCGACAGATAGTGGAAACCGATGCACAGCAGTAGCAGCACCGGCAGCATGCCGGCGGCGCGGATCAGGAGCCTGATGCGTTGGCGCTTCGTTGCCTCGGCAGCGGCGGTGCCGTTTACGGTCGCGGCCTTCGCCTGCGTCGATCCATTGTCAGGCATCGAGATGCTCCGTCCCCGTGGCGAGGGCCATGATGTCTTCCTGCGTTAAAGGCGCCGTCTCGGTTCGCCTGACCTCGCCTGCGATATGCCCCGACCGCATCACCAGGACGCGGTCACAGATACCGATGATTTCTGGCAGATCGGACGAAATGACGAGGATGGCGGTGCCGGCCTTGGCGAGATTGTCGATGATGGTATAGATCTCCGACTTGGCGCCGACGTCAACGCCGCGCGTCGGCTCGTCGAGGATCAGCACCTTCGGCGCAATGGCGAGCAGCCGCGATAGCAACACCTTTTGCTGATTGCCGCCGGACAGGCCTCCTGCCGGCACGCCGGGATTGGCGGCGCGGATACTGAGTCCAGCAAACGCCCTGTCGGCGCGCTCGCGTGCCTTGTCGCGGTCCAGGAACCAGCCGAGCTTGGCATCGCGTCCGATCACGGCGAGATTGATGTTGTCCAGGCACGACATGTCGAGGAACAGGCCGAGCGCCTTCCGGTCTTCGGTCAGATAGGCGATGCCGGCCTCGAGCGCCTCGCCGGGCGTGCGGATGTCGATCGGCTGGCCTTCGAGTTCGAGACGACCCGAAATCTTCGGTGCGGCACCAACGATCAGATGCGCAAGCTCGGTGCGGCCGGCGCCGATCAGTCCGGCAAGCCCGACCACCTCGCCGGCATGGACGGTGAACGAGCAGCCCTTGACACGCTGCCCATCCGCCATGTCGGTGGCCGTCAGCACGGGATGCCCCTTCCCGGCCTCGGGATCATGATCCTTCTTGTAGAAGGAGGAGACGTCGCGCCCGACCATCATGCGGACGATGGCATCGGCGCGGATATCCTGCTTGCCGAGCGAACCGACCAGCCGGCCGTCGCGCAGCACGGTGACGCGGTCACCGAGCGCATAGACCTCGTCCATGCGGTGCGAGATATAGATGATGGCAAGCCCTTCGGCGCGAAGTTGCCGGATCAGCGCAAACAGCCGCTCGCTCTCGCCGGCGGACAGCGCCGTGGTCGGCTCGTCCATGATCAGGATTTTCGAGCGCGCGTGCAGCGCACGCGCAATCTCGACGAGCTGGCGCTGCCCCATGGAAAGATGCGCCACCAATGTCGACGGTGTGAAATCCGCGCCCAGCCGCTCCAGGATCGGGCCAACACCTTCGCGCATGGCACCGCGCGCCAGCAGACCTGAACGCGACATCTCGCGGCCGAGATAAATATTCTCCGCAACGCTCAGATTGGGGGCCAGAGACAGTTCCTGATAGATGATCGAGATACCCGCGGCGCGACCGCCGAGCGGACCGTGGATATGCACCGGCTTGCCTTCGATGCGGATCTCGCCGCCAGGATCGGGCCGGTAGGCCCCCGACAGGATTTTCATCAGGGTCGATTTGCCGGCGCCATTCTCGCCCATCAAGGCATGGACCTCGCCGGCATAGACCGTCAGGTCAACCGCACGCAGCGCCTTGATGCCGAAAAAGGATTTTGAAACTCCTCGCATCTCGAGGATCGGCTCGTTCATCGTGCCTCCCGGCGCACAATGCGTTTCCTGTTCGCGCCTCGTCGGGCGCGGTTTTGCGCATTAAACAAAAGGCCGCCGCACAGGGCAACAGCGAACAGGTCAAAATGCGCAACCAAAGCGAAGCTAGTGGCGTGGCCGATACAGCTGGCGCCAGGCGGGAAGCCGCTCGGCATAGGCCCGAGCCAGCACGGGGTCAGGTTCGAAAGTCTCGACGCGTTGCGGTGGCGTGCAGACGTCTGCGACGGCCTCGCCGGTGACAGCAAGTCGCCCCAATCTCGCCGCACCGAACGCCGCGCCGGTTTCGCCTTCGGCGAAGCGATGGATCGGAACATTCAAGACGTTTGCAAGCACCGACAGCCAGAACCGGGACCGCGAACCGCCGCCGATGACGTCGGCCTCGGTCACTGCAATGCCGGCATCGCCAAGCGCGTCCCTGCAATCGGCCAGCGCGAAGGCTACGCCCTCCAGCACGGCCTGCACGATCGCCGTGCGGTCGGTGCCGTGGCTCAACCCATCGAGCATGCCGCGCACGACGGGATCATCGTGCGGTGTCCGCTCGCCCGCAAGATATGGCAGGAAGCTCACGGGCGACGGCGCCTGCGCCCGCGGGCCCAGCGGCGCCAGCAGTTCGCTTTCAGGGACGCCGAACAGGCGCGCAGCCCAGGCAAGGCACGACGCCGCCGAGAGAATGGCGCCGGCCTGAATCCACATGCCAGGGATTGCGTGGCAGAAGGTGTGGACCACCCGGTCCGGGTTTGTCGCAATATGGTCTGATGGCGCCAGCAAGGCGCCTGAGGTTCCCAGCGAGATGAATGCAGTTCCGGGACGGATCGCGCCGATGCCGATGGCACCGGCGGGGTTGTCGCCGGCGCCGCCCGCGATCACCGGCCGGCGAACCATGCCCCAACGCTCTGCAAGCTCGCTGCGCAATGAACCCGCCGGCGCGCACCCCTCCACCAGGCGCGGCATGTGCGCGCGCGACAGGCCGGTCGCGGCCAATGCCGCATCCGACCAGTCCCGGCGCGCCGCGTCAAGCCATAGGGATCCCGATGCGTCGGAGACGTCCTCGACGGCCTCGCCCGATAGAACGAGGCGCAGATAGGCTTTCGGCAACAGCACGCGCCGCGTCGCCGCAAAAACCTCGGGCTCGTGCTTTGCGATCCAGAGCAGCTTTGGCGCCGCAAAGCCGGGCATCGCCTTGTTGCCCGTAATCGCGCGCAAGGCGGCCCAGCGCTGCTCCAGAATGCGACACTCCCCGGCCGAGCGTCCGTCGTTCCAGAGGATGCAGGGCCGCAATGGCCTGTCGTTCGCATCGAGCAGCGTCGGGCCGTGCATCTGGCCCGACAGCCCGATGCCTTCGACCCTCGCCAGCTCTTCTCCATGCGAGGCCTTCAGGGCGTCCAGCGTGGCAAAGGTCGCCTCGATCCACTGCGCTGGATCCTGCTCGAAATAGCCTTGCTGCGGCGAGGCGATCGTCAGCGCTCGACTCTCGCTCGCGATCACGCGCTGCGCGCTGTCCACCAGAACGGTCTTGACTGCGGAGGTGCCGAGATCGATGCCCAGATACATGACGGATGTGGTTCCCGGCTATTGCGAGTCCTTAAGACACGACAATGATCGTATTCAACGAGCGCGCAATTCCGAACAAAGACTTATCACATCGGATCGCAACTTTTTGCCCGCGGATGTTGCATCGACGCAGCAGTCGAAGGTTGCCAGCTGTGGTTGACTTGACCACAGTAACTGCAACTCGGCGCCGTCTGCTGCGTTTGCACCGGACAGTGCTCGATCTTTTTGCCCCGCCGGAGCAACCATGCAGCGATCCAGGGCCGTCTTTGTCACAGGTCTCGTCTATGCCCTGATCGGTCTGGTGCTCGCGGGCGGCGGCCTCTGGCTCGCCACGCTCGGCGGATCCATCTTCTACCTTGTTCTCGGTGCCGGGATTGTCGTGACGGCCGCGTTGTTGCTGGCACAGCGCCATCAGGCGCTCTGGCTGTTCGCGATCGTGGTGGTCGCCACGGTGGCGTGGGCCATCTCGGAGGTGCGGTTCGACTGGTGGCCGCTGGCATCGCGGGGCGACATCGTCTTCCCCATGGCGCTCTGGCTGCTCACGCCCGTGATCGTTCGCGGGCTGCTGCGAGACCAGCCGGTGTCGTACCGAAGCGCGACGCTGCCATTGTGGATCGGCGTAGCCGCCTCTTCGGTCGTCCTCGTCATCTCGCTTCTGTCCAGCTATCACGACAGCAACGGCACGATCGCCGAGCAAGCATCGAGCGTGCCGCAAAGCGAAGCCGACCCTCAGCCGGATGGCGATTGGCGGGCGTATGGACGCACGCAATTCGGACAGCGCTATTCGCCGCTGCAGCAGATCACGCCCGACAATGTCGGCAAGCTCAAGGTCGCCTGGACCTTCCGCACCGGCGACATGCCGACACCGGAGGATTCCGGCGAGACCACCTTCGAGGTCACCCCGATCAAGGTCCGCGACACGCTTTATCTTTGCTCACAGCACCAGGTGCTGTTCGCGCTCGACGCCAGCACCGGCAAGGAACGCTGGCGATACGATCCCAGGCTGGTGTTCAACAAGACGTTCCAGCACATGACCTGCCGCGGCGTCTCCTATCATGAAACCGCTGATGGTGCCGTCGACAGCAGCGGCGCTCCCGCGCCCGGCGAATGCCTCCGCCGGATTTTCCTGCCGGTCAATGACGGCCGCATGATCGCGCTCGATGCCGACAGCGGCAGGCCGTGCGAGAGCTTTGGCGATCACGGCAGCCTCGATCTCCAGCAAGGCATGGGGATCAAGACGCTGGGCTTCTTCGAGCCGACGTCGCCGCCTGTGGTCAGCGACAAGATATTGGTCGTCGCCGCGGCAGTGATCGACAATTATGGGGTCGACGTGCCCTCCGGTGTCATCCGCGGCTTCGACGTCTACACCGGCAGGCTGGTTTGGGCCTGGGACTCCGGCGCAGCGGACGAAAATGAGTTGCCGACGCCGACGCGTCACTACACCAACGGCTCGCCGAATTCGTGGATATCAGCCTCGTTCGATCCGAAATTGAACCTCATCTACATCCCGACGGGCAATAACGGACCCGACATCTGGGGCGGCAATCGCAATGCCCTGGTCGAGCGCTATTCCAGCTCGATCGTTGCGCTCGACGTCAACTCCGGCAAGCGCGTCTGGTCGTACCAGACGGTGCATCACGACCTCTGGGACATGGACGTTCCCTCGCAGCCGAGCCTGGTCGATGTCACCACGGCCAAGGGCATCGTTCCCGCGATCATCCAGCCGACCAAGGTGGGCAACATCTTCGTGCTCGATCGACGCACCGGCGAGCTGATCGTGCCCGCGTCGGAGCGCCCGGTGCCGCAAGGCGCCGCGCCCGGCGATCGCAGCGCGCCGACGCAACCATTCTCCGAACTGACGTTCCGCCCCGAGGCGAAGCTGACCGGCGCGGACATGTGGGGCGGCACGATCTTCGATCAGCTCTTGTGCCGGATCATGTTCCACCGGCTGCGTTACGAGGGCACGTTCACGCCGCCCTCGTTGCAGGGTACGCTCGTCTTTCCCGGCAATCTCGGCATGTTCGAATGGGGCGGCATCGCGATCGATCCGGTTAGACAGGTCGCCATCGCCAACCCGATGTCGCTGCCGTTCGTCTCGAAGCTCATTCCGCGAGGTCCCGGCAATCCTCCCGCGCCGACGGCCGAGAAGCCTGTCGGCAGCGAGGTCGGCACGCAGCCGATGTATGGCACGCCGTTCGGGGTGGACATCCAGAGCTTCCTCTCGCCCCTCTCCGTGCCGTGCTACCGGCCGCCATGGGGCTCGATGGCGGCGATCGATCTGAAGACGATGAAGATCGTCTGGCAGCATCCCAACGGCACGATCCGCGACACCACGCCGCTGCCTTTGCCTTTCCGGATGGGCGTGCCGATGCTGGGCGGGCCGATCACGACCGCCGGCGGGGTTGCGTTCTACACCGGCACCTACGAATACACGATCCGGGCCTACGACGTGCGCGACGGCAAGGTTCTCTGGGAAGACCGCCTGCCCGCCGGCGCCCAATCGACACCGATGAGCTACGAGGCCGGCGGCAAGCAATATGTCGTCACCGCGGCCGGCGGTCACGGCTCGTTCGGCACCAAGCGCGGCGACTACGTCATCGCCTATACGTTGAAGGATTGACCCGCTGCGGCATCGTTATCCGAGGCGCGCCTGGGGCGTGTGAAGCTGCGACCCGGCCGGCGATGGCTGCCGGTGATGCCCGGTCGCTCACGCCGCGGCCTCGCGCATCATCGCCTTCAGCATTTCCGCGAGCACGCTGGCGATCGCGCTCGTCCCGCGCTCGTGGCCGATCAGCATGAGTGTCTGCGTCTCGTGCGCCAACTCGCGTACCGGCACATAGACGAGGCGGCCGAGGCGCCGCTCGAACTCGATGTCGAACGGCGTGAGAAAGGTGATGCCATTGTCGAGAATGGCAGCGTGGCGCATGATCTCGATGGCGTTGGTTTCGATGATCGGCAGCGGCTCCAGCGAAGCTTTCGCAAATGCCGAATCGAGGTAAGGCCGGATCACGGTCGACCCGTCGGCGATCACCAAGGGATAGTCGACGCAGTCGCTGAGCCGGATCTGGTTACGCTTGGCAAGCGGATGGCTCGGCGCCATCACCGCGCCGAGCTTGCCGGCGGCGCGGGCCAGCACCTTCAGATGACTGCCGCGGGTGAAATCGAAGCCGATGCCGAGGTCGGCTTCGCCGCTGGCGACCGCGGATTGAATGTCCTCGCCCGTGGTCAGCAGCGTGAGGCAGAGCCGCACCCGGGGATTGGAGACGCGAAACTGCTTGACGGTGCCAGGCACGAGGTTCGAGGCAAGACCGCTCATCATCGCCACCGTGATCTCGCCCCGGCGCAAACCCTTCAGCTCCTCGATCTTGCCTTGTGCGCGGGTCAATTCCTTCAAGGTCTGGCGAATGTGGCCGACCAGGACTTCACCCGCCGCAGTCAGGATCAGCTTGCGCGGCAGCCGCTGGAAAATCGGCGTCCCGAGCTCGGTCTCGAGCGCAAGAATCTGGCGACTGATCGCGGAGGCCGCGACGTTGAGATGGCTCGCAGCCTTTCGGATCGATCCGGTGCGCGCCACCTCGTCCACATAGGTCAACAGGCGGCTGTGCAGCATCCCCTTGCTCCTGCTCGGAAAACAGCGTGGTCCCGGAGCATGCTGTGACGTTGCCTCAAAGGCAACGGTGTTTGCGAAATAAAGCGCTTTTATGCAAGCCTTCCGGCGTGCTGAATCCGGCACGGCTCGTCACGTGCAGGCCCCGCACGGTCGAGCCGACCGCAATCAGGAGTCCTCCTTCATGGCGTTCAGCGTCGCAAACCTCGCCCAGTCCAAGGCCTTCCGCATCTCGCCGACTGACACCAACTATTTCGTGATGCTGTTCGATCATGAGAGCGACCGGATCGACAACATCTTCGTCATCGAAATCTTCCGGCCTGGCGGTGCGACGCCGCCCAATGAACATGCGGCCGCGCACGAATTCTTCCATGTGCTGCACGGCGAAGGCATCGCGCGCTGCGACGGCAGGACAGTGCCGATCAGAAAGGGCGACTCGCTGCTGCTGCATCCCGGCTCCGAGCATGTGATCGAGAACACCGGGGCCGGCAAGCTGTATTGCCTGACGGTGATGACACCGAACGAAGGCTTTGCCGAACTGATCCGCGGTGGCGAACCGGTCGAGGTCGAGCCCGATGACATTGCTGTGCTGCAGGGGCGCGATCTGGCGGTTCAACGATGACAAACACCCGCCTCCATCAGGTCGACGATCTCACGCCACTCGGCGCCAGCGCGCGCAACTGCTGGTCCGTTTCCGCGACCCAGGCAAATCTCGTCAGGCCGCCGGTCGTGCCGCAGCCAGTCACGATCGACGCCGGCGCCAAGCTCGTGACCTTCGATCTCGCGCGCACCGCCATCATCGTCATCGACATGCAGAACGACTTCTGCCATCCCGACGGCTGGCTTGGCCACATCGGTGTCGACGTGACGCCGGCACGCGCGCCGATCGCGCCGCTGCAGCGGCTGTTGCCGGTGCTGCGCGATGTCGACGTGCCCGTGATCTGGCTCAATTGGGGCAACCGGCCCGATCGGCTCAACCTCAGCCCGGCTCTGCTGCATGTCTACAAGCCGTCCGGCACGGGCGTCGGCCTCGGCGACCGGTTGCCGGGCTCCGGCGCGCGGGTGCTGGAGCGCGGCAGCTGGTCGGCTTCGATTGTCGAAGAGCTGACCGTCGAATCCACCGACATCCATGTCGCCAAATATCGCATGTCGGGGTTCCAGGACACCGAACTCGACAGCATCCTGCGCAACCTCAATGTCACGACGCTCTTGTTTGCGGGAGTCAATGCCGACCAATGCGTGCTGTGCACGCTGCAGGACGCCAACTTCCGCGGCTACGATTGCATGCTGCTGCGCGACTGTGCGGCCACCACCTCACCGGAATACTGCATGGCTGCGACCATCTACAACGTGAACCAATGCTTCGGCTTTATGCTGGAGTCGCCCCTCCTTGCCGCTGCCCTCGCCGGCCGCGGGCCGCGATCGCCGAGGTCAAGCGCGCCATGAACGATCTCACGCCCTTTGACGTCGCCTCCAACCGGCATCCCTCGACGGACAGACTGGCATCGCTGCTCGCCGCTCTCGGCGATATCCCTGTCGTGACTGATCCCACCATCGTGCGCCGGCGCTCGCGCGATTTCTTCTGGTACAGCCCGGTCCTCAACGATCAGCTCAACGGCAAGTCTGCCGATCTGATCGTCGCGCCGCGCGACGAGGCCGATGTCGTGCGCGTTGCCGCCGCCTGCGCACGTCACCGCGTGCCACTGACGGTGCGGGCCGGCGGCACCGGCAATTATGGCCAGGCCGTGCCGCTCGCCGGCGGCGTGCTACTCGACATCACCGCGCTCGACACAATCGAATGGATCAGACCGGAGCAGATCCGTGTCGGCGCCGGCGCCAAAATGAATGCGATCGACGCCGCGACACAGCCTTCGGGCTATGAGCTGCGCATGCATCCCTCCACCAAGCGCACCGCCACCATCGGCGGCTTCGTCGCCGGCGGATCCGGTGGCGTCGGCTCGATCACCCATGGCGGCCTGCGCGAGCCCGGCAACATCCTCGCCGCGCGCATCGTCACCGTGGAGCCGGAGCCCCGCGTCATCGAACTCCGCGGCGATGCAGCGCAGAAGATCAACCGTGCTTACGGCACCACGGGTATCATCACCGCGCTCGAGATGCCACTTGCGCCGGCATGGCCATGGATCGACGTGGTGGTCGCTTTCGACCATTTCACGGACGCGGTCGAATTCGGCCACACGGCGGCTCTTTCCGACGGTATCGTCAAGAAGCTGCTGTCGCCCATTACATGGCCGCTGCCGTCCTATTTTGGCGCGCTGAAATCCTGCTGTCCCGAGGGCAAGAGCATCCTGATCGCGATGATCGCCGAGCGCTCGATGCAAGACTTCAGGAATTTGCTCGGCGGCCGCGGCACCATCACCCTGGAGATGCCGACCGACGATGGCCCCGGCAAGGTGCCGCTGTACGAATACACCTGGAACCATACCACCCTGCAGGTGCTCAAGAGCGATCGCACCGTGACCTATCTGCAATGCCTGTACCCCCATGACCAGTTGCTTCAGAAGGTCGAGGAGATGCGCACGATGTTTCCGGACGAGGTGCTGCAGCATCTCGAATTCATCCGTTTCAACGGCGAGCTGACCTGTAGCGGGCTGCCGGTGGTGCGGTTCCGCGACGCGGATCGGCTGAACGAGATCATCCGCCTGCACGAGGCGCACGATGTCCATATCGCCAATCCGCACGTGTACACGGTCGAGGACGGCAGCCGCTACAAGCGCGTCGATGTCGATCAGCTCGGCTTCAAGCGCGAGGTCGATCCCTACGGCCTGCTCAATCCAGGCAAGATGCGCAGCTTCGTGGCGGAGCCGTGACGTGCGCGTGCTGTACGTCTATTGCCATCCGCTGGACGACAGTTTCCACGCCGCGATCCGTCGCGAGGCACTCGCCGGACTCACGCAGGCCGGGCATGCGGTCGACCTGCTCGACCTCTATGCGGAGGGGTTCGATCCCGTGCTGACAGCCGAGCGGCGGCGCGACTATCACGATCCCGCGCGCAACCGTGCCAACAATCAGGCCCATGTCGACCGGCTGATGGCGGCAGAGGCGCTGGTGGTGCAGTTTCCGACCTGGTCGTTCGGTCCGCCGGCCATGCTGAAGGGCTGGTTCGACCGGATGTTCGGCCCCGGCATCGCGATGGACCTGTCCGACCCGGCACATGTGAAACCCCAGCTCCAGCACATCAGGCGCATCAGCGGCATTTCGACCTACGGCCGCCCACGCTGGAAAGCCATCGCCATGGCCGATCCGCCGCGCAAGATCGTGACGCGCTACCTGCCCTGGTTCACTGGCTTCAAAGCCAAGGTGCGCTATCATGCGCTGTACCATATGAACATTGCGACCGCAGTTAGGCGCCGCCGCTTTCTCGCGGAGGTCCGCCGAGCGATGGAGCGGCTCTGAGTTGCTCGCTGCGGATTCGCAACCAACGGCATTCAAGGACATCTCATGGCGACGATCTTCGGCGAGACGAACTGGCGCTCGATGAGCCAGGAGCAGCGCGACCTCGGGCTCAACAACAGCGCCGCCGTCCCTGGCAGCGCCGAGCTTGTCGCGAGCTGGGAGCAGCGCTCGGCCGCCGTGCGGGACAAGCATCCCGCGCATCTCGACTTGAGATACGGTCCACGCGACCGCAATCGAATTGACTTCCTGAAGGCGGCCGATGGCGGACCGACGCTGGTGCTGATCCACGGCGGCTACTGGCAGATGCGCTCGAAGGAAACCGTCACCTGGTTTGCCGAAGGACCGATGGCTCACGGCATCAACGTCGCGCTGATCGGCTACACCCTGGCGCCGGAGGCGACCCTGGACGAGATTGTTGCCGAGATCCATCGGGCTCTCGACGCGCTGGTTGAACGACTTCCGGCGCTCGGTGGCGACCCTGACCGTATCGTCGTGTCCGGCTGGTCGGCCGGCGGACATTTGGCGACGATGGCGCTGTCGCATCCGAGCGTCAAGGCGGGGATAGCGATCAGCGGGATCTTCGACCTCGAACCGATCCGCCACAGCTTTCTCAACATCAAGCTGAAACTCGACGAGGCGATGTCGCGGCGCAATTCACCGCTGCTCCACGCGGCAGGCCCTTCGGTGCCGCTGGCGCTGGTCGTCGGCGCGGCTGAACTGCCGATGTTGCGCCAGCAGACCGCCGACATGGCTGCCCACCGCGCCATCAATGGATTGCCGGTGAGCTATGAGGAAATTCCCGGCGCCGACCACTTCTCGATCATGCTCACGCTGGGCTCGCCGACCGGCCGGATCACGACCCTGATCCGGCAGCTGTTCGAGCGCGGTTGATCAGCGCGGCAGCTTCGCCGCCTTCACGTCGTACAGGAGCTTGATGAATTCTCGCGCGGCGTGCTCGGCGGTCAGATGTCCCTTGTCGGCGGTGGCCTTGTGCGCTTCGCCGACCGCGCCGTCGGGATTGAGGTCGCCGGCGATCCAGGCATAAGCGATGAATCCAGTCGGCCTGAGATGGTCGAACGCCGCTTCGTCGTCCTCGGCAACAGACCGGAAGTCCTGTGCGCGCGCCATGTCGACCAGTTCGGGGCGGAAATGCAGCATCAGCGAGGTCTCGACGTCACCGCCGTGAATGCCGAATTTCAGCTCGCGTTCGCTGTAGAGGCCGGCCGGCTTGCCGAGCCGCGACCAGGCAGATTTGACCACCAGCATGTCGGCGCGCACCCGCAATTCGCGCGCGACAATGCCCATCACCTCGTCATTGCCGCCGTGCGAGTTGACGATCACGAGCTTGCGCAGGCCGGCGCGCGCGACCGATAGTCCGAGCTCGGTCCAGGCCTCGATCAGCGTGGCCGCCGGCAGGGTCAGGGTGCCGGGCCTGCGCAGATGCTCGTTGGATTTTCCGACCTGCTGGATCGGCAGGATCCGGATATTGAGGTCATCGGGCAATCGCTCGATCAGTGTCTCGAGCATGCCACGATTGATCGCAGCGTCGACGCCGACCGGAAGATGCGGCCCGTGCTGTTCGATGGCAGCGATCGGCAGCACGGCGATGGTGCTTTCCGGATCGAGGCTTTCGAATTCACGCGAGGCGTATTCGTCCCACCAGACCCGGCGGCGTGGCTTGTCCATGTTCGGCTCCTTTCACGCCGCACCGCGCCGTTGCGGTGCGCACGACCATGATGTCGACTATGGCATCACAGAGCCGTTGACAATGGTGTGCGAAGCCGCGTTCCCCGGGCTTTTGTGCGTTGCCTAAAAGGCAACGTATGCCTCGAATCAAAATGCTTCCGGATGACACACGGCGCGTGCATCTTTTGCATTGCCGGGAACGCTGCACCGGGATTCCGCCCGCCATCGGAATTCCACCCGATCGAAATCACACCGAGGTTGCCATGAACGCCTTCATGACCATCGTGTCCCGAGCCCTGCTCGTTGCCGCGGCTTGCGCGGCCTTCGTCGCCCCGTCGACCGCCGCCGACAAGGTGACATTCCTGACCAGCTGGTTCGCGCAGGCCGAGCATGGCGGCTTCTACCAGGCCAAGGCGACAGGGCTGTATGAGAAAGCCGGGCTCGACGTCACCATCAAGATGGGTGGACCGCAGGTGAATGGATCGCAGCTCCTCCTGGCCGGCGAGACCGACTTCATGATGGGCTACGACATCCAGGTGCTGAAGGGCCGCGAACAGGGGCTGCCGCTGGTGACGGTGGCGTCCTCGTTCCAGTTCGATCTGCAAGGCATCATGGCCCATGACGACGTGGCAGATCTCGCTGCCCTGAAAGGCAAGCCGATCCTGATTTCTGGGTCGGCGCGGACCACGTTCTGGCCGTGGCTCAAGGCCAAGTATGGCTACACCGACGACCAGATCCGCGCTTACACGTTCAACCTGCAACCGTTCTTCGCCGACCCCACGGTGTCGCAGCAAGCCTATCTCTCGTCCGAACCGTTCCAGGCGCAGCAGCAGGGCGTCAAGGTAAAATACTTCCTGTTCGCCGACGGCGGCTACCCGCCCTACGGCTCGACGATCGTGACCACTGAGAAGATGCTCGCCGAGAAGCCCGATGTGGTGGCGCGCTTCGTCAAGGCCTCGCTCGAGGGCTGGCGCGACTATCTCAAGAACCCCGAGCCGGGCAACGGCCTGATCAAGGCCGACAACCCGAAAATGACCGAGACCCAGATCGCATTCGCGATCGACAAGCTGAAACAGACCAAGGCACTCGATGGCGGAGATGCCGCCACCGGCGGAATCGGCATCATGACGACAGCGCGATGGAAGCAGACCTATGACTTCCTGGTCGCCGCAAACCTGCTCGATCCAAAGACCGAATGGCAAAAGGCGTTCACCGATCGCTTCGTCAAGGATCTGAAGATCGGCTTCTAGTGCAGCGACCCCGTGACGATGCCCCAACGAAGACGCCTCGCATGAACGCTCCCTTGCCCAGCGACCCCCTGGACGCCCACACCGCGCGTCACGCCGGCGATCGTCCGCCGGCGGTCGAAGTGCTGTCCGCGGAGAAGGTCTTCGCCAACGGTACCCGTGCCCTGGCGCCGGTCGACCTCACGATCGCCGAGGGGGAATTCCTCACTTTGATCGGCCCGTCCGGGTGCGGCAAAAGCACATTGCTCAAGCTGATCGCCAATTTGCTCCAGCCATCGGACGGACGGATCTTGTGGTGGCGCGGCGATTTCGGCCAGGTCGGCCAGGGCGGTCGCGGCTTCGCCTTCGTCTTTCAGGAGCCGACCCTGATGCCTTGGGCGCGGGTCGACACCAATGTGCGGCTGCCGCTGGATCTCGCAGACGTGCCACGCGGCAAGGCCGATCCGCGAGTCAGCGACGCCATCGCCAGGGTTGGCCTCTCCGCCTTTGCGCGGCATTACCCACGCCAGCTCTCCGGCGGCATGAAGATGCGGGTGTCGATCGCACGCGCGCTCGCCACCGAGCCGAACCTGCTGTTGATGGACGAGCCATTCGGCGCGCTCGATGAATTCACCCGCAACAAGCTCGATGACGATCTGATCAAATTGTGGTGGGAACGCAAGCTGACCACGGTGTTCGTCACCCACTCGATCTATGAAGCCGTGTTCCTGTCGACCCGCATCGTGGTGCTCGCCGCCAACCCGGGCCGCATCTTCCGCACCATGACCATCGATGAACCGCAACCCCGCAGCCAGGAGTTCCGCGACAGCGCCCGGTTCGCCGCCTATTGCCGCGAATTGTCGACCTGGCTCGCCGAAGCGTCGTTGCCGTCGGCAACGGGAGCTGCGCCATGAGGCCGCTGCTGCAATCGGAGACTTTCGTGCGAATCGCAGCACCGCTCGCGGTCGGCGTGGTGCTGCTAGCGGTCTGGGAAATCGGCTGCCGCCTCGGCTCGATCCCGGTCTATCTGTTTCCGAAACCGAGCGACATCCTCGCGAGCCTGATCAAGAACGGTCCGTCGCTGCTGCGCGCACTGCTGATCACCTTGCGCATCACGCTACAGGCGTTCGCCGCCGCGGTCGTGCTGGGAACGCTGATCGCGTTCATGTTCGTGCAAAGCCGCGCCATCGAGATCAGCCTGTTTCCCTATGCGGTGCTGCTGCAGGTGACGCCGATCGTGGCGATCGCGCCGCTGATCATCATCCTGGTGAAGAACACGCAACTCTCGCTGACGGTGTGCGCGACGCTGGTGGCGCTGTTTCCCATCATTTCCAACACCACGTTGGGCCTGCGCAGCGTCGATCCGGGGCTCGCGAGCTACTTCCGCATGAACCGAGCCACCCGCTTGAAAACCCTGGTGCGGCTGCGGATTCCCAGCGCTTTGCCGTACTTCTTCGGCGGCCTGCGCATTTCCTCCGGGCTCGCGCTGATCGGCGCAGTGGTCGCCGAGTTCGTCGCCGGCACCGGCGGCCGCTCATCGGGACTCGCCTACGAAATTCTCGATGCCGGATTCCAGCTGGACATTCCCAGGATGTTCGCCGCACTGTTCCTGATCACCGTAACCGGAGTAGTGCTGTTCGGCGCGATGGTGGGACTGTCCAGGCTCGCGCTGTCGAACTGGCACGAGAGCGAGATCGGAGCCGAAGCATGAGCGCATTGCTGATCGAGAACGCCGAGGGGATTTTCACCGGCCTCGCCGGCGACGCGATGCGCACCCGGGGATCGATCCGGATCCGCGACGGCGTCATCACGGCGATCGGCGCGCTCGCGCCGGAGAGCGGCGAACGAACGCTGGATGCTTCCGGTTGCGTGATCTATCCCGGGTTGATCTCAACCCACCACCACCTGTTCCAAAGCGTGTTGAAGGGGGTTCAAGCCGGCATCAATCAGCCGCTAGCCGGCTGGCTGCGGTCAGTGCCCTATGCCTATTGGTCGAAGATCGACGAGGAGGCGTTGGCGGTCGCGGCCCGCATCGGCCTTACCGAGCTGCTGCTGTCCGGCACCACGACCGTGGCCGATCACCACTACCTGTTCAGCGATACCTATCGTTTCGATCCGGCGGCGGTGATCTTTGAAGTCGCCCGCAGCCTCGGGCTGCGGCTGGTGCTTTGCCGCGGCGGCGGCACCAGGACAAGCCATGTCGGCGGCGGCGACGGAGCACCGACGCCGATCGAACCGCTCGAGCGCATGCTGGCCTCGGTCGAAGCCTGCGCCCAGCGTTTTCATGACCCCTCTCCTGCCGGTCTCACCAAGGTTGCGATGGCACCGACCACGCCGACCTGGTCACTGGACCCGGGTGAGCTTCGCGAAGTGATCGCCGCCTCGCGGCGCATGAAGCTGCGGCTGCACAGCCACCTGTCGGAGACGTCGGACTATGTCGACTTCTGCATGTCGGTGCACGGCAAACGCCCGGTGCACTGGCTCGCCGACCACGACTGGCTCGGCCCCGATATCTGGTACGCGCATATGGTCCATCTCGACCATGACGAGGTGAAGATTCTCGCCGACACCGGCACCGGCATGGCGCATTGCCCGCAGTCGAACTGCCGGCTCGGGTCCGGTGTCGCGCCGGCCGACGCCCTCGCCGCGCTCGGCGGCGCGGTGTCGCTGGGCGTCGACGGTGCTGCCTCGAACGAGGCCGCCGACATGGTCTGCGAGATGCACAGCGCCTGGCACACCCATCGCGCGGTGAAGGGGGCGAATGCCGTCACCGCCGAAAAGGTCGTGCATTGGGCCACCGCCGGCGGCGCTCGGGTGCTGGGCCTGCCGCATGTCGGCACGCTTGTGCCCGGCCAGCAGGCGGACATCGCCGTGTTTGATCTCGACCAGCCGCGCCATTTCGGCATGCATGATCTCCTGGTCGCACCGGTGACGTGCGGCGGCGCCCGCGTGCGTCATCTGCTGATTGGCGGGCGGACCGTCGTTAACGACGGTGCCATCCCCGGCGTCGACCTTGCTCGACTTCGATCGGACGCTGCGCGCGTCGTGACGCGCATCGCCGCCTGAATTTTCGGGAGACACCTCATGCTGGTCACCAAACAACCGGTGCTTCGCCGCTTCTGGTACGCGATCATGCGGATCGAACAGCTCGAGGGCGGGCCGCAGCCCTTCACGCTGCTCGGTGAGCCGATCGTGCTTTTTCTCGATGCCAAGGGTGAACCCGCGGCGCTGGAGGATCGCTGCTGCCATCGCACCGCGAAGCTCTCCAAGGGTTGGTGCCGCAACGGCAACATCGTCTGCGGCTATCACGGCTGGGAATACGATCGCGATGGCAGGCTGGTCATGATCCCGCAATTTCCATTCGAGCAACCGATCCCCGACGCCAAGGCGCGCGCGTTCCGCACGAAGACTCGCTACGGTTACGTCTGGGTGGCGCTGGACGAGCCGCTCCGCGATATTCCCGACATTCCGGAGGACGGCGATCCCGCCTATCGCCGCATCTTCCAATTCTACGATACGTGGAACACCGCAGCATTACGGCTGATGGAGAATTCGTTCGACAACGCGCATTTCGCCTTCGTGCACAAGAACACGTTCGGTGACATCGACCAACCGCGGCCGGAGAAATACGAGATCGTCGAGACCGATTACGGCTTCGAGGCGGAAACTCTTGTCACCGTCAAGAACCCGCCGGTCGCGGCGAAGATCTCCGGCACAACGGAACCCTATACCAAGCGGCACATGCGCAACAAATGGTTCATGCCGTTCTGCCGCCGGCTCGACATGGAATATCCCTCCGGCATCCGCCATATCATCTTCAACTGCGCAACGCCGATCGCCGACGGCAAGATCCAGGTGGTGCAGCTCCTGTTCCGCAACGACACCGAAGCGGACTGCTCGACGCAGGAGCTGATCGATTGGGATGCCGCGATCATCGCAGAAGATCGCGACATCCTGGAATCGACCGACCCGGACGCGATCGTCGACATGGGGCGCAAGATCGAGAAGCACATGCCATCCGACCGTCCCGGGATGTTGATGCGCAAGCGCCTGCTCGACCTGCTGCACGAGCATGACGAGGAAGAAGTTCCGAAGCCGGTCGCCGTGGCACAGTGACTGCTGATGTCCGCCGTTTGCCGAGTGGTTACGCACCAGCCCGTCAGAGCGAATTCGGCCATCGGTGCACGAACAGCCGGCCTTCAGTTTCTCGAGCAAATTTCACCAGCGGGCCATCATGATCGCGGCCCGCGATCACTTGAAGTCCGACAGGAAGCGCGCCGTCGGGGATGACACAGGGAAGCGACATGGCAGGCAGGCCGAGCGCGTTCACGATCGCCGTGAACACGGCATGGCCGCGCGGCCCGACCGGCTGGCCGTCGATGACGGGGGGATGGGATTCGGCGGCCGGCCACGGCATCGCGGCGGCGCACGGCGTGATCAGGAAATCGTACTGCGCGAACAACGCATCGAAAGACCGGCGCAAGGCTGCGACCTGGTCAAGTGCATTGAGATAGTCGCGCGCCGACAGGCGGCGCCCGGCCGCCTCCATCTCGGCGATGGCGGGACTAACCTGGCCCTGCCAACCCGGATGCTGTTCCAGGAGCCAGGCGACCCCGGTCTGGCTGATCACGGGCCACACCGCATCAAGCGGATCGGCCAGCGTGAACGGTGAGAGGGTCTCAACGTCGAGGCCGAGCGAGCGAGCCTGCGCGATCGTGCGTTCGATCACGTCGCGAATGAAGGGGTCGACGGGCGCTCCGCCAAATGTCGGCGCATAGGCGATGCGCGGCCGTGGCGGCAACGGCGCAGCCAGGAGGCGCGGCCACGCCGGCGCAGCGATCACCTCCATGGCTGCGAGAACATCCTCGACGCCGCGTGCGATCGGGCCGATCACCTCGAACTCACCCAGGATGGCCGGAAAACCTTTGCCGCGCACCACGGTGTCGCGCGAGGGCTTGAAGCCGACGAGGCCGGTATGAGCGGCCGGGCGCCGGATCGAGCCGCCGCCGTCGGTGCAGAGCGCGAACGCGCACATGCCGGTGGCAACCGCCGCCACCGCACCGCCGCTCGAACCACCCGGTGTCAGGGCCGGATCCCAGGGATTGCCGGTGGTGCCGAACAGCGCATTGTCGGTGTAACCGTGCACGGTGAATTCGGGCACGTTGGTCTTGCCGAGGATGATGGCGCCGGCCTCGCGCAGCCGGCGCACCGGCAATTCGTCCTCATCGGGCACGAAGTCGGAATAGAGCTTCGACCCCCAGGTTGCGCGCAGCCCCGCGACGAGGATGTTGTCCTTGACCGTAACAGGCACGCCGTCGAGTGCGCTTGCGGGCTTGCCGTCGCGCCAACGCCGCGCGCTTGCATCTGCGGCGGCGAGCGCGCCTGAAGCATCCAGCGTCACGACCGCATTGAGGCGCGGATTGGTCGCGGCGATGTGCGAGAGCGTCGCCTCGACCACCGCGCGTGGCGAAAGGCCATCCGCAAAGGCGCGCGCGAACTCACACGCCGACATGGCCCAGAGCGGAGCGCGATCGTTCATGGATCAGCCGAGTTTCGGGTAGGTCGCCTTGTCGAAGAAGCTCGCGCCCGCGACATATTTGCGGCCTGGCGACACGTCCGGCTTCTCCTCGCCTTCGCCCGATGATTCGAAGGTCAGCTCGAGCTGCACGCCGGAGGGATCGTAGACGAAAAGCTGCCACAGCGAGGTGCCGGGCACGATGAATTCGCGCCAGTCGAGGCCCGCGGCCTTGAAGCGCGCCACATAGGAGCGATAGCCCGAGCAGGACAGCGAGACGTGATCGATCGCCGCCGTGCCTGATGGCGCCTTGCCTTCGGGGCCGAGCGCGGGGCCGCCGGCATAGACGTGGATGATGCCGAGCCCGCCCGGCTGGGGGCAGCCGAGCCAGGCACCGGGATAGCCGAAATCGGGCCGGGGAAATTCGCGCAGCCCGATGATTGCGGTCCAGAACGTCTTGGTCGCGGCGAGATCATCGGTCTTGATCGCAATGTGATAGAGACCATGGACGGTCGCGAGCGGCAGATCGGTCATCTCAATATCTCCTCACGCTTGCCCGCCGTCGATCGGCGGGCCGATTTGACGATACAGCGCCTTCAGATTGTTGCGAAACGGCTCGCCGCTCTTCTTGCGCGTGCCCGCGACCGGATCTCCGCCGGCGAGAATCGTGTCGCTCGCGGCCAGCGACAGCTCCATCACGAAGCGCATGCGATCAGACCGCAGCGCCTCGATCTCCGCAAGCCACGCCGCGACGTCACGCACACCGCCCTGATGGCGTTGCGTGATCAGCGCGGCCGCACAGGCGGCATCCTCGATCGCCTGGGTCGCGCCCTGGCCGAGCGTCGGCACCATGCCATGGGCGGCGTCGCCAAGATAGAGCACGTTGCAGTCGGCGGCGCGGTAGAGCAAAACATGCTCCTGCATCCGCGCCCAATGGGTGTCGGCGACGCCATTGCAGAGCTGATCGATCAGCCAGCGCGCCTGGTCGCTCGGCGGCGCCTCGGCCGGGGTATAGGCGGCGCGCAGTGCATCAGGCGCCTTGCGGGCCTCGGGGATCTCCCCCTGGATCGGGAACGTGCCGGCCAGATAGACGTGATCCGGCGGCACGCGGAACGCCAGCAACCGGTTCGGTCCATTGAACCATTGCTCATAATCGTCGATCAGGCCGCGCGAGGTGTCAGGCACCAGGAGGCGCGAGATCGCAACGCCCGTGAGGCGCACCGGCACTTCGCCGGAGATGGTCCGCCGCACATCGGAGTAACGGCCGTCCGCCGCAATCAGGAGATCGATGCCGTCAAGCCGATGCTCGCTTCCATCCTGGCGCCAGGCAAGTCTCGTCTTGCGCGGATCGGCGGCATCGCGGGCGATATGCGTGATCTCGCAGCCATAGGCGACGCTCGCGCCGGCTGCCTCGCGCAACACGCGGTAGAGCTCCGACCAGCGGATACGCCAGCCCGGCCCATCGGCAACGTCCTTGAGCGGCAGATCGAACAGCACGGTGCCGTCGGTGAGCGATATCCGCCAATTGGCCCAGACGAAGCTCGCCGCGGTGATGCGCGCGGCAAGCTCCGGATCGACCGCACGCAGCGCCTTCACCGCGTTCGGCCCGACATTGAGCCCGGTGCCTGCTTCAGAGTGGTCGTCGCGGCTGACCCGCTCGAGGCAGACGACTTCGACGCCGTCGAGCGCTGCAAGCCGCCGCGCCATCACGCATCCCGCGACGCCAGCGCCGATGATGACAATCCGCATCTAGCCAGCCCCTTCCTGCGATGCGATCACGGCGATCAGGCCGCCGCCATCCGGCCCCTGATGCTCGGCGCCTCCAGACACGAAAATGCGTCCATCGCCGATCACGCCGGCCACGAGGCCGGCAACCGCACCTCTTATGTGCCGCTGCGCGTTGATATCGGTGTCGTCGAGCATGGTGTGGCGATGGCCGCGGATCCGGCCGCGCCGGTCCGGCTCGCATTTGACCAGCACCGAGGCAATGCGCGCCCAGTCCGCGGCGGACACCTGCGGGCTGGCCGCGATGCCGAGATCGGCGAGCACGTCGACCACCGCTCCGATATCGAGCGCATCGCTCATGGGCCGGTGCGCGATGCGCAAATTGCCCGCCCAGTTCGGGCTGTTGCCGAGCACCACGACCTCGTTGCTTTCGACCTCGACGCCCGAGGAAATGCTGGCACGCGGCGACTGGATCGAGAAATCGGCGAGCAGCGACGCATCGGTGAAGTCATCCGCCCCGATCTCGGACAGGGCGAGCGCGACGCCAAAGGCGCCGGCGGCGCGCGCAAAGGCCATCGACTTGTTGGGATCGCTGGTGAGCGGTGTCTTGCCGGCGGCGATGGCCGCCGTCGCCCGCGCCACCGTCACGCAGGGGCATTTCACCTGGACGAAATGCACGTCCTCAATCCGTTCGATTCCGGCGTCACTCATTGCGGCACGCACGGTCGCCGCCACGCTCTCGACATGGGCGCGCCGGCCGACCTCTTCGGCCGCCACCGGAGCGCTGAAGGCAGTCCCGATTGCCAGCGCGGACGGATGGTGCTTAGCGGCTTCGCTCTCGCTGACACAGAAGACGCTGTAATGCGGGCTCATCACCCCCTCGGTGCCACCGGAGAGCACGCAGGGGATCTCGCGGATCAGCTCGGCGGCCGGCCGGCCGAGATGCTTCGACAGCAGCGCCATCAGCGTCTGGGTGAAGTAGCCGCGGGTAAAATCGTTGACGCCGCCATTGCCTTCGGTCTTGCCGATGATGGCCGCGACGTCGGCCGCCTTGATCGTGCCGCGCACGATCAGATCATCGAGTTCTGAGAGGTCGCCGGGATGGGCCATCGACAGGCGAAACACGCGTGCTGTTCTCATGCGTCCTCCTGTCGTGTCAGCTCGAACAGCCGGCTCGGGCTCAGCGGAATTTCGAGCAGCTCGACCTTGCGCGAGGTGAGCAGAAGCGCATCCTCGATCGCCTGCGCGAACACCGCACCCACCGGGATGGCTCCCGCCTCGCCCGCGCCCTTGATGCCGAGCGGATTGAGCGGCGACGGCGTCACCGTATGGTCGAGCTCCATGCGCGGCACGTCGAGCGCGGTCGGTAGCAGATAATCGGCGAGCGAAGCGTTGAGGAGCTGGCCCTGATCGTCGAAGGCAAGCTTCTCGAAGAAGGCATTGCCGATGCCCTGCGCCACGCCGCCGTGGATCTGGCCTTCGAGGATCATCGGATTGATCACCGTGCCGCAGTCATGGACCACGACATACTTAAGCACCTTCAGCTCGAAGGTCAGCGGATCGATCTCGACGATCGCGGCATGAACGCCGTTGGCGGTCGCGCCGGAGGGCGGACCGAAATATTGCGTGGATTCGAGCCCCGGTTCGGTGCCCGGCCTCACCGCACCGCGCATCGGATTGGCGCGCTGCGCGAGCTCGCCGAGGCGGATGAACTTTCCCGGGATCCCCGCGATCGACACTTTTCCATCGGCAAGGACGAGGTCCTCCTCGGCGCATTCGAAGGCGTCGGCCGCGAGCTTCAGGGCCTTGCGCCGGACCGCGGCCGACGCCTCGCTGACGGCGTTGCCCGCCACCACGGCACCACGGCTCGCAAAGGTGCCGGCACCCCAGTAGAACTGGTCGGTATCACCGGTGACGATATCGACATCGGAAGGATCGACGCCGAGCTGGTCGGCGACGATCTGCGCGAAGCTGGTGAAATGCCCCTGCCCCTGCGTGCCGATGCCGGTCGCAACGTTCACCTTGCCGTTGGCCTGCACCTGCACCTTGGCGCCCTCATAGGGGCCGATGCCGGTGCCCTCGACGTAGCAGGCGACGCCGATGCCGACGCAGCGTCCCTCCTCGCGAAACTTCGGCTGCTCCTCCTTCAGGAAGCGCTGATATCCGATCGCGTCGAGAGCCTTGGCGAGCACAGGCTCGTAATTGCCGCTGTCGTAGCTGAGCGGCGCAAAGTCCTGGAAGATGATCTCGTTGTTGTATGGAAAGGCGTCTGGTGGAATCAGGTTGCGCCGCCGGATCTCGGCGCGATCGATGCCGAGCTCCCGCGCGGCCAGATCGAGCAGCCGCTCGATCACGAAAACCCCGTGCTGCCTGCCGGCGCCGCGATAGGGCGTGACGATCGGCAGATTGGTGAAGACGGCCGTGAACGTGCTGTCATAGGCCGGGATCACGTAGGGGCCGAGCAGCGTGCACTGGCTATTGATCGGTACCGTCAGGCCGTACGTATTGTAGGCGCCGGTGTCGTGCAGGAAGACGTCCTTGACGCCGAGGATGCGGCCGTCGGCCGCGAGCGCGATTTCGGCGTCGTGAATCTGGCCGCGCTCGTGCGTGGTTGCGACGAAATGCTCGAGCCGGTCCTCGATCCATTTGACCGGACGGTTGAGCCGCATGGAGATCCACGGCAGCGCCACCTCTTCCGGGTAGAACATCATGATCTTCGGCCCGAAGCCGCCGCCGACGAAGGGCGCGATGACGCGCACCTGCCGCTCGCCGAGGCCGAGCATGGCGGCAAGGCCGTTGCGGATGAACACCGGCGCCTGGGTCGTATCCCAGATCGTCATCTGCTGGCCGCGCGCATTCCAATGCGCGACCACACCGCGGGTCTCGATCGGCGAGGAGATGCCGTGCTCGTAGCGAAAGCGGCGCTTGAGGATGATCTGCGCGTTCGCGGCGGCCTTGCGATAGTCGCCCTTGACCTGGTGGACATGGGCCGCGACATTCGAGCCGAGGTCGTCATGGACCGGCGTCGACGAGGACGTCAACGCCTGCTCGATGTCGACGACCGCAGGCAGCGTCTCCAGCTCTACATCGATATCGTCGAGCGCGTCCTCGGCGAGGTAGCGGCTCTCTGCGACGACAACAGCGAGCGGCTCGCCGACATAGCGCACCTTGTCCCTGGCGAGCGGCACCTGAGTGCGCGGATTGAAGGTGCTTCCCGGAATCGGCGGGGGCTGCACCAGAAGCGGACCGGGCTGCCAATAGTCGCCATAGTCCTCCGCAACATAGACCGCGACGACGCCCGGCCGCTTTCTCGCGCGCGATACGTCGATGTGCTTCAGGCGGGCATGCGCAACCTGGCTGCGCAGGAAGGCGACATGCAGCATTTCAGGCAGCTCGACATCGTCGATGAACAGCGCCTGGCCGGTCAGGAGCTTCCTGTCCTCGTTGCGCTTGACCGGCGCGCCGAAGAAGCGGGTGCTCATGGCGCCTCCTCCCGCATCCGCGCGGCCGCATCCATCATCGCATCGACGATGTTCTGATAGCCGGTGCAGCGGCAGAGATTGCCTGACAGCGCCTCTCGCACCTCGTCCTCCGACGGCGATGGATGCTCGTCCAGATAGGCCGTCATGGTCATCAGGATCCCGGGCGTGCAATAGCCGCATTGCAGGCCGTGATGGGCGTGCATCGCCTGCTGCACCGGATGCAGCTCGCCGCTCGCAGACGCCAGCCCCTCGACCGTCGCAAGCGCGTGGCCGTTGGCCTGCACCGCCAGCATCAGACAGGACCGAACCGGATCACCGTCGAGAAGGATGGTGCAGGCCCCGCACACGCCGTGCTCGCAGCCGACATGGGTGCCGGCGAGCCCCAGCTCGTGACGCAGGAAATCGGACAGCAGCAAGCGCGATTCCACCGTGCGCCGATAATAGGTGCCGTTCACCGTGAGCTCGATCTCGTGGTAGTCAGGCTGCATGGCTGATCCGTTGATGAGCAGTGCGGATGGCGCGCTGGACCAGCACGCCGGCCACATGCCGCTGGTAGTCCGGGCTGGCGTGAACGTTGCCCGACGGCGCGATGAGGTCCCGCACGCCTGCGGCGACCCCTTCGACCGCATCGCCCGTCACACGGCTGCCGATCATCGGCAATGCTGCGGCACCAGCATCCACCGGCGTCTCGCCGACGCCGCAGAGCGCGAGCCGCACGCTGGCGCAGCGGCGCTCCTCGTCCAAGGACACGACGGCCGCTACGCCTGCAATGGCAAAATCGCCGCGGCGGCGCGCGATTTCCATGAAGCAGGCGCCGCTGCGCGGGGCCAGGACCGGATAAGTGACATCGACCAGCATCTCGTCGCTGGCGAGGTCGGTGGTGAGCAGGCCGGCAAAGAAGTCGGACGCCGCCACCGTTCGCTCGCCCGCTGCCGACCTGATCCGCATCCTGGCCTGCATGGCGATTGCGAGCGCCGGCAGCTCCGATGCCGGATCGGCGTGGGAGAGATTGCCGCCGATGGTGCCGCGGTTACGAACTTGCGGATGCGCGATATGCGGCAGTGCGTCAGCGAACAGCGGACAGCTCCTGAGGAACTCGCCATCCCGCTCGAGCCCCCTGTAGCGCGTCAAGGCACCGACCCTGACCTGCCCCGCCTCCGGACGATCGATGCCGGAGAGGCTCGTGAGCGCGTTGATATCGATCAGCACCGAAGGCCGCGCCAGGCGAAAATTCATCGCCGGGATAAGGCTTTGGCCGCCTGCGAGAAAGCGTGCTTCGTCGCCATGTTCGGCCTTCAGCGCGAGCGCGTGGTCGAGCGACGATGCCAGGACATATTTGAATGGGGCAGGCTTCATAGGGCTCGCATATCGAGGGCTCGCGCGCTTGTTGCGAAAGCGAACACGAAACTATCTGCTGTGAACAAGGCAAGTCAAAAGTCACCCGCGCGTCAATTGCTTCGAAATCAGACAAAAACCTGCTTATTATGCACTTCGCCTGCGTAAAGATTGGGCGCGCCACGACAAACCGCTTTTGCGACAATATTTCGCATCGCCATGCCAAAGCCAAGTCTCTCCCTATCAGACGAACCGATCGCGGACCCCCGACCGGGGCGGCTCGTCGTCGACGCCCAAAACATCTCGCTGACCTTCGACACCGCCGACGGCCGGGTCGAGGCGCTCTCCAACGTCAATCTGCAAGTCGCCGAGGGCGAGTTCGTCTCCTTCATCGGGCCGTCCGGCTGCGGCAAGACCACGATGCTGCGGGTGATCGCCGATCTGCAGCAGCCTTCGTCCGGCACGCTCACGGTGAACGACATGAGCGCGGAAGCGGCGCGGCTTGCCCGCAGCTATGGCTATGTATTCCAGGCACCGGCGCTGTTCCCATGGCGAACCATCGAGAAGAACCTGAAGCTGCCGCTGGAGATCATGGGCTATTCCGAGATCGAGCAGCAGCAGCGCGTCGAGCGCTATTTGTCGATGGTCAACCTCACCGGCTTCGAGCGCAAATTTCCCTGGCAGCTTTCCGGCGGCATGCAGCAGCGGGTCTCGATCGCACGCGCCTTGTCGTTCGATCCGGCGCTGCTGCTGATGGACGAGCCGTTCGGCGCGCTCGACGAGATCGTGCGCGATCACCTCAACGAGCAGCTCCTCCAGCTCTGGAAGTCGACCGGCAAGACCGTGCTGTTCGTGACCCATTCGATTCCGGAAGCCGTATTCCTGTCGACCAGGATTGTCGTGATGTCGCCGCGCCCGGGCCGCATCATCGACGTCATCGACTGCGATTTCCCGACCGACCGTTCCCTGGAAATCCGCGAGACGCCGGAATTTTTGAAGGTGGCGCAGCGCGTGCGCAATGGCCTGCGCGCGGGGCACTCCTATGACGAATAGCGCGCTCGCCCTGCCCTTGCGTCCCGCGCGCACGCTTCGGGATCATCCCCTGGTCACGCGTTACGCGCCTGTGCTTGCCATGGTGCTGGCGCTTGTCGCGATCTGGTATGTCGCGGCCGTCGCCATGAACTGGTCGCTGGTCCGCGACGGCTTCGAGCGCGAAGAGACACCCTATACTATGAGCGACGTGCTCGCCGGCACCATGGATGCCGAGCGGCCCTTGTTGCCGGCCCCGCACCAGATCGCGGCCGCCTTCCTCGATTCCGTCTTCGGCTATCCGCCGCTGGCGCCGCGCAGCCTGGTCTACCATTCGCTGGTGACGATATCGGCGACCCTGCTCGGCTTCCTGCTCGGCGCGCTGTTCGGGATCGTGCTGGCGCTGCTGATCCTGCACAGCCGCGTGCTGGAGCGCAGCCTGCTGCCCTGGATCATCTGCTCGCAGATGGTGCCGGTGCTGGCGTTGGCGCCGATCTTCATCGTGGTGCTGGGGGCGCTCGGACTGCACGGGCTGCTGCCGAAGTCGATCATCTCGGCCTATCTCTGCTTCTTTCCCGTCACCATCGGGATGGTGAAAGGCTTTGCCTCACCCGATCCGCTCCAGCTCGAACTGATGCGAACGTGGTCGGCGACACCGCGGCAGGTGCTGTGGAAGCTGCGCTGGCCGGCATCGGTGCCTTATCTGTTCGCAAGCCTCAAGGTCGCCGTCACGATTTCGCTGATCGGCGCTATCGTCGCCGAATTGCCGACCGGCGCGGAAGCCGGCATCGGCGCGCGGCTGCTCTCGGGCTCTTACTACGGCCAGACGGTGCAATTGTGGTCGGCGCTGGTGGCCGCCGCTGTCCTCTCCTCCGCCTTGATCGCGCTGATCGGAATGATCGAACGCGCCGTCGGCCGGCGCATGGGGGTGCATTGATGGATCCGCGCAAGCTGAGGCTGGGATTCATCGCCGCGACCGCCGCGCTGGCGCTCGCCTTCGTGCTTCCGCTCGCGCCGCAATCACCGCCTTTGTCGGCTTATGCCGTCGTCCGGTCCATTGTCGGCGCAGCCGCCATCTTGTTCCTGCTGGCCGCCTGGCTGTCGGATCAGCGGGCGACCATTCCCGGTCTTGCCGGCGCGACGCTCGCCGCCACCGCGTCGCTGGTCCTGCTGGACGATGCGGCCGTGGCCGGGACCGCTCGTGCCGGCTTCTGGATGATCGTGATGGCGTGCTGGCTGTCGGCGGCACTCGGTGTGGTCAATCTCGCCGGGACGCATCAACCCCGGGGCAGACGACGGCGCGTGCTCGATCTGCTGGTGCCGCTGCTGTTCGGCCTCACCGTGTTCTATCTCTGGGAGGTCGCGGTGCGCGGCTTCGGCGTGCCGGCCGTGCTGCTGCCATCACCGAGCGCGGCGGCGACGAAATTCGCCCATTCGCTGCCGATCCTCGGCGCCGACTTCGTCCAGACCTTCATACGCGGCGTGCTGGCAGGCTACATCATCGGCTGCGGCGCCGGCCTTCTGGTTGCGATCCTGGCGCACCGCTACGCCTTCCTCGGCCGCGGACTGCTGCCGCTCGGCAACTTCTTTTCGGCGCTTCCGCTCGTCGGCGTCGCGCCGATCATGGTGATGTGGTTCGGCTTCGACTGGCCGTCGAAAGCCGCCGTGGTCGTGCTCGTGACTTTCTTCCCGATGCTGGTCAACGCCATCGCCGGGCTGAATGCGGCCGGCCATATCGAGCGCGACCTGATGCGCTCCTACGGCGCCACCCATGCCCAGGCGCTGGCCAAGCTGCATCTTCCGGCCGCGCTGCCTTTCATCTTCAACGCGCTCAAGATCAACGCCACGCTTGCCCTGATTGGCGCGATCGTTGCAGAGTTTTTCGGAACTCCGACACAGGGTATCGGATTTCGCATCTCCACCGAGGCCGGCCGCATGGCCATCGACATGGTCTGGGCGGAGATCGCGTTGGCCGCCCTCGCCGGAATGGCTTTCTACGGCTTTGTCACGCTGGCCGAACGCGCGACAACGTTCTGGCATCCGTCCTATCGGACCTAGGTCGGCGAGGTCCACGTTGAATTTGGAGTCTTGCATGAAGCACGCATTGGCACTGGCCGCAGGTCTTTCGCTCGGCCTGACGCTTTCGAACGCACAAGCAGCCGAACCCGTCACCATCCAGCTCAAATGGGTCGCCCAGGCGCAGTTTGCCGGCTACTTCGTCGCCAGGGACAAGGGCTTCTACAAGGAAGCCGGCCTCGACGTCACCATCAAGCCGGGCGGCCCTGATGTGGCGCCCCCGCAGGTGATCGCCGGCGGCGGCGCCGACGTGACCGTCGACTGGATGCCGTCCGCGCTCGCCTCGCGCGAGAAGGGCGTGCCGCTCGTCAACATCTCGCAGACTTTCAAGAAGAGCGGCCTGGAGCTGACCTGCCGCGCCGACACCGGCATCAAGAAGCCGGCCGACCTCAAGGGCAAGACGCTCGGCGTCTGGTACGGCGGCAACGAATATCCGTTCCTGTCCTGGATGTCGAAGCTCGGCTTCAAGACCGACGGCTCGCCGGGCGGCGTCAAGGTGATCAAGCAGGGCTTCAACGTCGACCCGATCCTGCAGAAGCAGGCCGACTGCGTCTCGACCATGACCTACAACGAGTATTGGCAGGTGATCGACGGCGGCTACAAGCCGAGCCAGCTCGTCGTCTTCAAATACGAGGACGAAGGCGTCGCAACGCTGGAGGACGGCCTCTACGTGCTGGAGAAGAACCTGAAGGACCCCGCCTTCGTCGCCAAGATGGCGAAGTTCGTGAAGGCCTCGATGAAGGGCTGGGAATATGCCAAGGCGCATCCCGATGAGGCCGTGAAGATCATCCTCGCCGCCGACACGACCGGCGCCAAGACCGAGAAGGATCAGAAGCGGATGATGGGCGAGATCGCCAAGCTGCTTGGCGATGCCGACGGCAAGCTCGACGTCAAGGACTATGACCGCACGGTGGCGACGCTGATGTCGGGCGGTTCCGATCCCGTCATCACCAAGAAGCCCGAAGGCGCCTACAGCTTCGCCGTCATCGAAGCGATGAAGAAGTGACCCGGGGGGAGGACGGCCGCACCGCGTCCCGTCCTCCCTTCATTTCGCGACCGCTCATTCAATCGAACCCTCCGGACGGACATCCCCATGAACTGGACGACGAAGACGCTCGCGGCACTGCTCCTGCTTGCGAGCATGGCCGGGCTCGCAGATCCCGCGCGAGCGCAGGACAAGGTTTCGGTCGGCGTCTTCCCGCTCAGCTCGTCCCTGCCCTATTTTGTCGCGCTCGAGCGCGGGTTCTTCAGGGAGCAAAACATCGAGCCGGAGATGACCAAGCTGATGGGCGGGCCGGCCAATGTCGCGGCGCTCATGACCAATCAGATTGAGGTGTCCGCCGTCCTCGTCACGATCGAGGGGCTGAACGCCAACGTCAAGAAGCCGGGCGTTGCGATGTACATCGCGCTCAACAGCCAGACCAAGACCTGGAAGATGGAGCAATTCGTCGTTCGCAACGGCTTTCCCGCGAACTCGATCGCCGACCTCAAGGGCGCCAAGCTGATGTCGGCGCCGGGACCTGCCAACCTGAACACCGCCAAGGCCATCCTTGCCAAGAATGGACTGAAGGACGGTGACTACACCATCGATCAGCTCGACATGGGCCAGCACGTCAATGCGATGACCTCGGGCAGCTTCGACGGCGGATACACGCTCGAGCCGAATGCATCCATGATGATCAAGGCCGGCGTCGCCCGCTCGCTCGAGGCGGGCGTGATCTCGAAATACATCCTGGGCAGCGAAAGCGCCAATGCCTACGCGGCCGGCTGCGCGGTGACCAGCGACTTCGTCCAGAAGCGGCCGGATGTCGCCAAGCGCTTCGCTGCGGCCTGGGCCAAGGCGATCGCATTCATCAACGCCAATCCGGACGAGGCCCGCAAGCATCTCGCCAAGAACACCTTCACGCCCGATAACGTCGTCGACATGGTGCCGATGCTCGGTTACGTGATGGCATCGGACATGAGCAAGGAGCAGATCGCCGACCTGCAAACGCTGGCGGATTTCGGCGCGTCGATCGGCGTCATCCCCGAAAAGGTCGACGCCACCAAGTTCCTGCAGAAGTTTTGAGCCCCGCGTGAGCAGCGCCGTCCCGAGCCGGCCGACCGGCACCCACGACGAGTCGCACAGGACCGCGCCTCACGTCACTATCCGCGGACTTTGCAAGGGTTACACCGATGCCGTCATCTACGACAATTTCGATTTCGACATTCCTCGCGGCAAGCTGATTTCGGTGTTCGGGCCGAACGGATGCGGCAAGAGCACGCTGATCAACATGATCGCCGGCCTGGTGCCGATGGACGCGGGCGAAGTGCTGTTCGACGGCCGGCCGGTCAGCAAGGTCAAGTTCGGCTATGTCTTCCAGAACTATCGCGAAGCGCTGTTCCCCTGGCTGCGCGCCTTCGACAACATCGCCTACCCGCTCAAGCTGATGGGCATTGCCAAGCGCGAGCGCGACCGGCGCGTCGAGCGCCTGGTCGCGCATCTCGGCGTCAAGGTCGATCTGTCGCTCTATCCCTATCATTTGTCCGGCGGCCAGCAGCAGCTGGTCTCGATCATGCGCGCGCTGATCGTCGAGCCGGAAATCCTGTTCCTGGACGAGCCGTTCTCCGCGCTCGACTATGAAATGACGCTGTTCATGCGCGAGCAGCTGCAGCGCGTGTTCATGGAGACGGCGACGACCATGGTGCTGGTGTCGCACGACCTCGAGGAGGCCGTCTATCTGTCCGACCATGTTCTGCTGCTGTCGCGGCATCCGGCCCGTGTTGTCGAATTCGTTCCGTTCGACGCCCCCCGGCCACGAACCGATCGCACCATGTCCGACCCCGGCTTTGTCGCCACCAAGGCGCATTGCCTGAAACTATTCCAGCGCGAGGTGCATCGCGGATGAAACGCGCCAATGCCCTGCTGCCGCTCGTCGGCATCGCCATCCTGCTGGCGATCTGGTCGCTGGTCAGCTTCCTCAAGCTGGTCGATCCGGTGCTGTTGCCCTCGCCGCTTGCGACTTTCCGCACGCTCTGGGAGGGCATGCAGTCCGGCAAGCTCGGAGTGGACTTCGTCCGGACGGTGGTGCGGACCATCACCTCGACGGCGATTGCCGCCGTCATCGCCATCCCGCTCGGCATCGTGCTCGGCTCATCCGAAAAGGTCTACCGCTCGGTCGAATTCCTGATCGACTTCTTCCGTTCGACGCCGGCCTCGGCGATGTTCCCGCTGTTCCTGGTGCTGTTCGGCGTCGGCGACCGCACCAAGATCTCGGTGGCGGCGTTCGGCGCGGCCCTGGTGATCCTGTTCAACGTCGCCTATGGCGTCATGAACGCGCGCAAGACGCGGCTGTTGGCAGCCAAGGTGATGGGCGCGTCGCGTGCGCGCGTCCTGTTCGACGTCATGCTCAGGGAATCGCTGCCACAGACCTTCGTCGGATTGCGCAACGGCGTGTCGCTGGCGCTGGTCATCATCGTCGTCGCCGAGATGTTCATCGGCTCGACCGACGGCCTCGGCCAGCGCGTGTTCGAGGCCCAGCAGCTGTTCGACATGCCCGCGATGTATGCCGCCATCTTCGCCGCAGGCGCGCTGGGCTATTCGCTCAACCTGATCTTCCTCGTCATCGAGCGCCGCTTCGTCCACTGGGCCGGACGCTGATCGCCTGCGGAAAGCGATCGGAAAGACGCGTCGGAACGCGTCAAGCAGCCCAGTGGTCACGGTGAAATCTGACCGCTCGCCAAGTCTATTGCCAAGCCTATTGCCGAGGCTCTGAAAAAGCTGGAGCGGGTGAAGGGAATCGAACCCTCGATTCAGCTTGGAAGGCTGTGGCTTATTCATGGGCGCGAGAGACTTAGCTGTAAAGTACGCCTCCGGTGGAGGCCGCCTTCCCGGATCGGGTACGGGCGTGAGATGGTTTGCGCATTAATTCGCAAGCAAATGAGCAAACGTGACGACGGTTACGGTTCTGTCCGGTCCTGAGCGGCGACGGCGGTGGACGAGTGCCGAGAAGCTCCGGATCGTGGAGGAGAGTCTGGCTCCTGGGGCAAGTGTTGTCGAAGTTGCTCGACGACATGACGTTCACCGCAATTTGGTTACGGCCTGGCGGCGGCAGGCGCGGACCGGCGTCCTCGCTTGCGGGCCCGAGCCGATGCAGCGGCAGGACGATAAGGTCCGTTTTGCGGCAGTCTCCATGGCGCCAGACCGGCAACCGTTGACGGCGCCCTCCGGAAGCTGCGGTGCGATCGAGATTGAGTTCGCTGCCGGCGCTCGGATGCGGATCACCGGTGCGGTTGACGCGGCGACACTAAGCGCAGTCGTGGCGGCGCTGACTGATGGACGGCCGCGATGATCCCGTTGCCGGCCGGCGTGCGGGTATGGCTTGCGACCGGCCATTCCGACATGCGGAAGGGCTTTCCGTCGCTGGCGTTGCAGGTTCAGGAGATCTTGCATCGCGACCCGCTGGGCGGCCACCTGTTTTGCTTTCGCGGTCGCCGCGGCAACCTGCTGAAGGTGATCTGGCATGACGGCCAGGGCGCCTGCCTGTTCACAAAACGCCTTGAGCGCGGCCGCTTCATCTGGCCGAGCCCGGCCGAGGGTGTGGTGACGATCTCGTCGGCGCAGCTCGGTTATCTCTTGTCCGGAATCGACTGGCGGCACCCACAGGAGACGTGGCGACCGACGTCGGTCGGATGAGGCTTTGAGCTTGCGGATCGTGATGGATGTGATTCCATCAACATCGTGACCACATCTGAATCGCTCCCCACCGATCTTGCCGCCGCGCATGCGATGATCCTCGCGGAGCGCGCCGCGCGCCTGGAAGCGGAAGCGGTTGCGGCGAGCGCCAAAGCAGAAGCTGCCGACGCGAAGGCGGCCGAGGCCCTGATCAGTTACCTCAAGCTCGAGATCGAGAAGCTGCGTCGCCAGATTTACGGCAGCCGCTCGGAGCGCAAGGCACGGCTCTTGGAGCAGATGGAGCTCGAGCTCGAAGAGTTGGAAGCAACCGCAACCGAAGACGAGCTGGCGGCCGAGAGGGCGGCGGCCAAGACACAGACGGTACAATCCTTCCAGCGCAAGCGTCCGTCGCGCAAACCGTTCTCCGAACATTTACCGCGCGAGCGGGTCGTGATCGCCGCACCGCAGAGCTGCCCTTGCTGTGGCTCATCGAAGCTATCAAAGCTGGGCGAAGACATTACCGAGACGCTGGAGGTCGTTCCCCGGCAGTGGAAGGTGATCCAGACGGTGCGCGAGAAGTTCTCGTGCCGGGACTGCGAGACGATCACCCAGCCGCCAGCCCCCTTCCACGTGACGCCGCGCGGCTTTGCCGGGCCGAACCTGCTGGCCATGATCCTGTTCGAGAAGTTCGGCCAGCATCAGCCCTTGAATCGGCAGAGCGAGCGCTACGCCCGGGAGGGCATCGATCTGAGTCTGTCGACACTGGCTGACCAGGTCGGCGCCTGTGCGGTGGCCCTGCAGCCGCTTTATCGGCTGATCGAGCGTCACGTCCTCTCCGCCGAGCGACTGCATGGCGATGACACCACGGTGCCGATCCTGGCCAAGGGCCAGACGGTCAAGGGACATATCTGGACCTACGTTCGCGACGATCGGCCGTTTGGCGGACGGGCGCCGCCGGCCGCGCTCTATTACGCCTCGCGCGACCGGCGGCAGGAGCATCCCACACGGCATCTCCAAAGCTTCTCCGGCATCCTGCAGGCCGACGCCTATAGCGGCTACAACGAGCTGTATGACGCCTCGCGCGCGCAGGGGCCGATCACGTCCGCACTCTGTTGGGCCCACGCCAGGCGCCAGTTCTTCGAGCTGGCGGACATCGCGGCCAATGCGAGGCGCGACAAGAATGCCGCAGCGATCTCGCCGATTGCCCTGGAGGCGGTCAAGCGCTTCGATGCACTGTTCGATATTGAGCGCAGCATCAACGGCCAAAGCGCCGAAGAGCGTCTGCGCATGCGCAAGGAGCAAAGCGCTCCGCCTTTGACGGCATTGGAAGCATGGCTCCGCGAGCAGCGTGCCCGGCTGTCAAACTCGTCCGCGGTCGCCAAGCCAATCGACTACATGCTGCGCCGCTGGGACCGGTTTGCTCGCTTCATCGATGATGGGCGGATCTGCCTGACAAACAATGCGGCGGAGCGCGCGCTGCGCGGCTTTGCCCTCGGCCGCAAGTCATGGCTCTTCGCCGGCTCCGAACGTGGTGCCGACCGCGCCGCCACCATGGCGACGCTAATCATGACGGCAAAGCTCAATGACGTCGATCCGCAAGCCTGGCTGGCGGACGTCTTGGCCCGCATCGCCAGCACCCCTCAAGGTCAGCTCAATGAGCTGCTGCCTTGGGATTGGAACAGAACCCCCGTTCAGTCTGCGGCCTGATCGGGCCACCGCGCCACGCGATCATCCCGCGGCCCTCACCGGACGGTTACGCTGTAAAACCGCTGTTATCCGCATCAAGTCGCATCAATGGGTTAGCGGCGTGGTGTAAAACTTGCCGCTCTTTCGGCCCTAGCTCTGAGACAGGAAGCTTTCCGAGAAATTGGTGCTGCCCAGCGCCACCCTGCGCGGGTCACTTTCGCTTGTTCGAGCAGTCTGGTGTGAACTGCCTCACACATCGCCGGCATAGCCCTTGCTAAGTCAATGTTCGGAATTGCACTTCCCAACGTTTTTAGAGGGATTGCAAAAATGACTATGTCTAAGGTTGCTGTCGCAATTTTCGCTGCCTGTATCGCCCTCGGGCTTCTTCTGACGTTTGCATCAGATTTCGGCGCCGATTTGGCTCTCACGGCCATGACGTTTTTTGGATAATCGGTTAGAGACCCGCCGACGTGGCAGCCGGCGGGTCGCGTCGTAGCTTACCGCCTCAACCGCCGGCGATGGGTCATGAGCCGCTGCCGGTCGCGCGTGCGGTGAGACTCAGCGCCGGTGCTTCATGGTCTCGGGCGCTCGCAACAAGAAATCGACCACGGCTTCGATCGGGGGAAAGGAGAAGTGAAATGGCGAAAGACGTCCTTTTTGACGTGGTCCGCGCGCTGATTGCCTTCTCAATGGTTCTAAGCAGCACCAGCGCTCAGGCGCAAAACTGCCGACAATATCCCCCCCGGCCCCTTCCGCCTTCAGTGCGCCGAAGCAATCCATCCGCAGCTCGAAGCAAAGAGAGAAAGGTGCAAAGAGGAGGCCATGTCCATGGGCCTCAGCCGGAGCGCGCTAGATTCCGGCATGAAGGATTACGTGCATGCGTGCATGCAACGCCGATAGCCTCTCAAAACCCACCAAGCTAGACAGGAATCCAGTCCGCCCACATGCCGTTGATAACCGTTAGGCGATGCGGCCCCCGCTGGAGCGCGGCCCGACGATGTTCGCGCGGATCGGGTTTATGCCATGCTGATGATCGTGGTGCTTCTGGTCATCTGGCAGATTCTCGCTCCGCTTTGAGACCGCCGCCGAATCCGGGAATTTCTTACGTCCCCGACTGATCTCTTCCCTGCGCCCAAGCCAATCGATGCTTCGGACCCCTGAATGTTTGCTGTCGCGAGAGGAGAGAATAATGCGCGTTTTGTCGGTAGCGTTCTTCGCAGTGGCTTCGCTAGCTCAGGCTCACGCACAAGATCAAGAGAAGGTCAAAAGGCCTGCGTCGGGCTGCAACTATATTACCGGCGTGGGGGATACGTACACAGTGCCCGCTGGTGAGGCGCTTTGCTGGCGCGTGCCGCCCCCATCATACAAAGAATACACACTGCTCCAGTGTGACGGGCTGTCGTTCCAGGAGCTTCGCCGGGTGAAGCGAGGCGATCCTCGCTGCAGCAAATTCGAGGAACGACAATAGATTTCGGCTCGATGCTGGCGGCAATCAGCGTCGCCAACAGAGCCCTTCAAGGCAGAATAAACTACCCCGGCTGAGGCGGTTAAGAAAGTACTGCGCCAGTGCGTTTTAAAACTAGCGCCACAGCAGGGTAGTTGCGTTTGGATATGCCGTCCCAGCGCGAGCGGCCTCCGCCTCGTTCTATCCTTCGCCGCCGACTACTCGGCAGACAAGAGGCCACAGCGTGGCGGGCTATCCGCCACAGCCTAAGCAGGCCGTGGGGCTGTCCAGCCATCGCCGGGTGGCCTCGTCGGTCCAACCGGGGACGGCGAAGCCGGGGGTCGCCACGCCTTGACCGGGAGGAACGAGTTGACTGTGGGGAACGAACACTTGCGGGCGCGCGCGCAATGGTGGTGTCGAGCGATGCACCGTGGCAGCATTCCCCGCAACACTCAAATTAAGCAATAGGCCCAGGGCCAAAACCGACCGCATCATCGCTGTTTCCAATCGAGCGTTCCGAGCCAGACATGTGGTTCGGACGTCAATCATCCCCAAGTGCTGGTGGTTTCACCATTGTTCAATTCAGTGGGATAACGCTGTGATGCCAGACCGTGCGACCGAGATCTCTGGCGACCAATCTGCAGAGGGACGAATGACCGTCTTCATATACGTCAACACCGCCAAGCAGGTCGGCGACAAGAATCACATCAAGGTTTTCGCTACTGTGAATGCCGCGGAAATGTGGTTCGAGCAGAACGATCCGGAAGGCGTCGCTTTCGAATACGACGTGATCGAAGAGATAGGCCCCCAACGTGAACCGGTGGGCCGAAGAGGCCGCCAACCGAGGCGGCCTTACTCGCGCGGATTAAGTTGCTTGTAGGCGATCTCGCTCATCGCGACTGCGTTGCTGACGCCGTTCGTGCCGATCTCAATCACCTTGCGCGCCACGATCTCGCAAACGGGATCGCTACGATCAATCAGGTTGAGGTTGCGTAGCGTGCTTTTGAACGCCAGCTCGATAACGTGGCGCTGCTCTGGCGTGACGTCAATATCTGAAAGGAAACGGTCTAAGGGCATGACCGCGCTCCCTGTTAGAGTAGAGCGGGAGCGCTATTGGTCTCTCAGTCACCGATAAAAGCCACGATCCGGGCGATGATGCAGGCGAACCTACGAGACCCAACATTTGTTGGCTTTGGCCGTCAACTGAGGCGGCCTTACTCTTGCGGCGGCTGTAATTCGCTGTGGATCAGGTTCTGAACATCGGCGCGTTCCATTGGATCTTCATCCGGAAACGGCTCCTGCGCCTTGCGGCCCAAGAATGTGTCCGGAGCGGGCTCGCTCAGAAGTTCGCGCGACTTCTGCGCGACCTGGCGCATATGCTCTGCCTGATCGGCGTCAATGGGAATGGGTCGAAAGACCGGCATGGCGGCGCTCCCTGTTATGCAGGCGGGAGCGCTCTCGGTCTCTCAGCCACCGACGCCTACGGGCAGAGCCTCGGCCAAGTGATGGTCGTAAACTACCACAGACCGCTTGGTTCAATATTGAACTTGGGAACCCTGCTGGGGCAAATATGACCCCAACGGCGGCACGAAAAAACGACGGCCGCGGTGTGCGCTTCTGAGCCTTGCCAGCCCGCCGCCGGGCTGGCAAGGCGGCCCCGGCCTTACCCCCTGCCCCTGCCAGCCGGGGCCGTCTCTCCGCAGTCAGTTGGAGTACGCGTATGCGTGCCTCGCCCTCGATCGTGCCGCTCGATAGACTGGACCGCGACATCTATCTGGTGCTTGAGGACTTTGGGGCCCGCGCCGGTCGCGCATGGCGCGAGCGGCTCGCGCTGCTTATGGGCACCTCGTTGCGCGGGGGACGCACATCTATCACTCGGACGGGACGCAACGAGGATCAGTTCTAGCCGACTGAGGAAGAAAAGACCTTCGCCACGTAACCTTGGAAACCTAATGCTCGCTGTCCGTAATCCGCCGGTCCGCGGCGAGCCGTCGTCGCGAGCCTGGGCGGGTTAGCCCTGCGGATTGCGCGAAGAGGAATCCGCGCGGCGTAACCCGCCCTACGCCTCTGCGCGCTATGCGCCTTCCGTCTCGGGCTCCAGCTCCGCAAACTCCGGCCTCGGAGACTCGCCGACGGAGACTTCTGCCATTCTGCGCTTGACCTGTTCGCATGTCTTGCGAACGTCTTCGGTGAACAACGCGCATTCTTCGATGCGCTTGAAGATCTTCCGTCCTTCTTCACGATACCCGGCCGCCGTTTCGCGCATGAAGGCTATCGCATCATGGACCTGCGCCGTCAGCGCCTCGCATTTTTGTGCGGCGTCGATCAACTCGGTGCCCATAGCCTCGATCTCCTTTGCGGCGGACTCATAGTCGCGAATGACCGCCTCCGCGCTGAGCGCGCCAACGCGCGTCACCCCCGCGGTGTGCTCGACATAATCAGGCAGAGCGATGGAAGCGACAGAGCTTCCCGAGCGTATCGAACTAATGTCCGCCTCAAGTTGAACTAGATTGACACCTTCCCGTCTGTGCAATGGTTGAACACTCGCCATGATTGACCCTCCAAATAAGCGCCCAGAACCCCAAACGGGATTCAGTGTATAACGGGGATAATCGGCATTCTAATCCGATGTATCCTTGACGGCCTCAACTTTGCCATTTTTCCCAGCGGGCAGCGCTGCACCCAGCGATAATGAATACCACAGGCGCTCACCTTCTGGTGGCGCTTCGCGAAGATGGCAGGTTTCGCAAGGATTCGGCGGATTGCCAATCAATAACGGGTACGGTGTTCAATGTTGAGCATGCTTTTGGACGCGATCTACGGCGAGGTCATTTCAGCCTCGGTTACCGGCATGAAGGCCCAGGGACCGACCAGCAGCGCACCTTCGAGCACCGCCCTCACGAGCGCTGCTTGGTTGCCGGAATTGATCGAGGCGCTGGATAACGTCGCTGCGCTTCCTCCTGCAAGGCGCGGTTGCGGCTTCCTAACGCACCAGTTCAAACTACGCTGCACTGAGTGGCTGCGAAGGGCCGCAGTGAGCTCCTTCGATCCGTCCTAGATGCGCTACTTTGCGCGCGACCTTTCGACGTCGTGCTGATGCCGCCCAGGACTCCCGCCGCCGCGCGCTCGTCAAGGGTTAGTTAGGACGATCTTCGCGTCTTGATGGGAAGCCGTTGGCCCGCATGTTGCCAGTTACGGCTCAGGGCCGCGCGGCGATCGTCAGTCCGTGCCAAACCGGAGCAGACAGATGGAGATGTCATCCCGTTTCGAGACTCACACCGACAAGACCGCTCTCAAAATGAAAGTGTTGGTTGCCGACCTTCAAAGGCGGATCGAACTGCTGGAAACCGACATCGCCCATGAAGAAGCGCGGACCCGGGTCCATGACGTCGCTGAGCCGACATACTCTATCCTTGCCCGAAACCTGCGGAATCGGCGGGACAACCTTCTGGCGACGATCGCAATCCTGAAGCGCCAGTTGGACTAAAGGGAGCGGCGAGCTGTCTGACGCCGAATTACATCCCACGACGCGCAGTACCTCACGCGCCTTCCTGGCGCCTTAGGGTTCGATAATTCGGACACGTCGGCGCGGTTGACCGATTGCCATTCTCAGTTGTTGAGGAACCTTCCGAAGGTTCGGCCGCCGTCGGAGCAGGACAATTGTCGGTAAGGATAAGATCCCGACCTTGTGCAAGCGACGGTCACGTTGCCGGATGTAAAAGTGAATACCTTAATGTGCTGCTTGGGCGGCTTGGTCACAAAGCACTGAATCTGGCTGTTACTGACTTGCTTCAGCTGCGAATTGGCCTTCAGGTAGTTCAAAAATCCGGGACAATCGTTGGCGAAAGCGCTCGTCGGAAGGATGATGAAGATTGAAAGAATGAGCTTCATAACTCCTCCCGTGTAGATCGAGACCTCGGCTCCGCAGACCGAAAGGAGCACTGCAATCCCTCCAACGCTGGGATGCTGTGAAGCAGTTCACAAATGAGTGCACATATCCGCGAGCGTGAACCGGCGGGCCGCGCCCCATCAACGGCCGCTCAGTTCAGCCTCTACCGTTCCTTGTGCAGCCGGTTAGTTCAGCCCAGAGAACGGTGGGGGTGCCGGGGTGAGGCTCGCCAAGCGAAGCCGGCGGGTGAAGTAGTTTTGGCGCCAACCCTCAGACTTGTCCCTCGGCGCGCGTTGGAACGTTTCGGCTCGCGCCGAGTCCTAGAAGTGCAATCGGTCCGTTGTTGCTTGTGGATCGAACAATGGAAAAAGCTCTCGCCTACGTCATTTCGGCAGTCATCGTAGGCTTCGGCGTCTGGATTTTAGTTGTTGGCGTCGGCTCCAGTTCGCCTGCCCTGTGGACTGTCGTTGGCCTGGTCCCCATCGCGATTGGGCTGATAAGCGCTTTCGGTCCTTCCTGACAGGGCTCGGGCTACTTCGGGAGCGGAATGACAGCGAGATGCCGCGAGTTGTCTCCAGAAAGGCAACTATGGATCTGACTGAGGTCGAGCGCGCTTTCCTGAAGCAATTGTCCGCTGAGCCGTGGATCAGCACTCCGCTGTTCGATCATGAGATCGTCGCTCGACTGGTGGAGCTTGGTCTCGTCGAGGCCAACCCGCTAGCTTCAGGTGAAGTCGAGTACAGCATTACTGCCGCGGGCCGGGCCTCCTTATCCTAGACCTAACGGACGCGCCGCCTCATTGCGCTGGGGAAATCCCGCGATTAGGTCAGCTTGTCTGTGTTGTTCGAATCGATCCGCCGTGCTCGCTCCCAGTAGCTCAAATTTGCGGGCCTCACGCGCGTGAGCCAGTTCGTCTCGATGCTTCTGCTTGCCGTCGCCCTGACCCTGACTTTGTGCTTCGGGGTGGCAGCCTGGCGCCTGTCGGCTAGCAGAGACGCTGACATTACCTCCACGATTCCGCATCAGGAATACGGCTGGCGCGCCGCACCGAGGAACTGAACGCCCTAACGCTCGACCCTTGGTTGAGAGGAGCGAGACTACGGCAATTTCTTTGCCGTAACTCTGCGACTCGTCTGCGGGACCATTAGGGTTGATGCCGCCGACCTAATGACGTTAGGCTGCCCGAGCAAGCACAAAACATAAGGGAGGGCGCGATGTCCATCGACGACCGCCACCGTGACAAGAACGGTGAGATCAGCAAGAAGCACGGCAACACCCTCATTCGCACACTGCGCAAGATTTACGGCAACACCTTTGCCGCCGGCCACCCGGAGACAGCAAAGTTGGCTGAAGTGCTCCATCATCTCAATGAGACATCGCTAAGCCAGCTGGTTCACGACCAAAAAAACGGGCACCTCGAAAAGAAAATCAGAAAAGTAGAATAGCTCGCCTCCGCTCGGCTTTCGATGTCTCCGATCTTCAGGGGATGGTCATCCGAACCATGCGTGGCCTGCTTGATGTCGCCGGCATCCCAATTCGATCGATCGCCGAGATCATGGCTTGGGACGAAGAGAGCGTTGAAAAAATCATTCGGCGGTACGTCAACCGCACGGCCTTGACCAAGGCGCTGATTGAGCAAATGAACGAGGCCGGAACAAAAACTGTAAAACCGGCTGTAAAACTCTAGGCCATAATCCGGCTAAGCGTTGGAGCGGGTGAAGGGAATCGAACCCTCGTATTCAGCTTGGAAGGCTGCTGCTCTACCATTGAGCTACACCCGCGTAAGTCGCTCCCTAACACGGCCGGGCGGCGGTCTCAACTGCCCCGGGATCGCTTTCGGCGGCTTTCCGCCCTTGCGCACGGGGGCCGGTTCCGCAACCGCGGCCGCCCCTTAACAGGTACGGTCGTCCAGCCTATATTGAGGGCTCCCGCAATCAACGAAAGGAGGTGATCCAGTGTCTTTTACCGAGCGCTGTCACCTCGCTGGGATCGCCCGCTAAGTTCTAGGTTGGGCTTGGCATCGGGGCGCTCTCAGCCCTGGACCAGCGAGCAAGAATCGGGCGCGACGGGGATCTCCCCGCCGCGCCTTTTCTTGGGTCAGGTCTTGGCTCAGGCCATTTTCGCGGATGCCGCGCCCTTCTCAGAGCGCTCGCCCCCGAGCACCTCCCGGATCTTCCGCGACAGGTCGGCCTTTCGATACGGCTTGCGCAGCAGCGCCACGCCGGCATCGAGCTGCCCCCCGTGGACGATCGCGTTGTCGGTATAGCCGGAGGTGTAGAGCACCCGCACGTTCGGGCGGCGGAGCTGGATGGCATCTGCCAATTCCCGCCCGTTCATGCCGCCGGGCATGATGATGTCCGTAAACAGAAGATCGAAGCTCGCGCCGCGGTCGATCAACGCCAGCGCGGTTGCGCCATCGTTGGCCGTCAGCGTGCGATAGCCGAGGCTGCCGAGCTGGGCGATGACGTAGCCTTGCACCAGCGGATCATCCTCGACCACGAGAATGGTCTCGTGTCCACGCGTCGGCGCCGGCATCGGCGCCGGCCCCGTCCTCGCCGTTGCATCGCCCGCCGATCGCGGCAGGAACAGCCTCATCACCGTGCCGCGCCCCTCCTCGCTCTCGATCGTGACGGTGCCACCGGTCTGCTTGGCGAAGCCGTAGACCATGCTCAGCCCAAGTCCGGTGCCGCGACCGACGCCCTTGGTGGTGAAGAACGGCTCGAACACGCGCTCGCGAATCTCGGCAGGAATGCCGTGCCCGGTGTCGGCCACCGCGATCATGACGTAAGCGCCGGCTTCACCGTCATCATTGTCGGTGCCGTTGAATTCCCGGTTTGCGGTCTCGAGCGTGAGCCTGCCGCCATCCGGCATCGCATCGCGCGCGTTGACGGCGAGATTGACGATCGCCGACGAAAGCTGCGACGGATCGGCCATGGCCGGCCACGCATCGTCGTCGAGACGCATCACGATCTCGACATGCTCGCCGAGGGTCGGCCGCAGCAGCTTCGCCGTCTCGGCGACGAGAGCGTTGATATCGATCTCTCGCGGCTCCAGCGGCTGGCGCCGCGCGAAGGTCAGGAGCTGCGAGGTGATCTCGGCACCGCGCGCGGCCGCGTCGTCGATGAGCTGGGCGACCGCAGCGAGCTCGGGCTTGTCCGCCAGCCCTTCCTGGATGATCTCGATGGTCCCGGTGATGACCGTCAGCACGTTGTTGAAGTCGTGCGCGACGCCGCCCGTCAGCTGACCGATCGCATCCATCTTCTGGGACTGGCGAAGCCGCTCCTCGGCCTCGCGCTGTGCGGTGAGATCGGTGGCCGAGCCGCGATAGCCCATGAAACGTCCGTCGTCGCCAAACACAGGCTGGCCGTTGACGCTGAAATAGTGCGGACGCCCGGCCGCATCGCGGCCGCGATATTCGAATTTCCGGAACGGCTCGTGACGATCCAGCGTCGCCATGTGGTCGCGCCATTTCTGCACGTCGGCGCTCTGCTCGAAGGCGGCATCCGGACGTCGCTTGCCGATCACGGCCTGGCGATCCATTCCGAAAGCACCGGCCCGGTCCGAGATGTAGGTGAAGACGTGATCCGGTCCGGTTTCCCAGAACCAGTCGGAGGCGGTCTCGGCATAGTCGCGAAAGCGCTGCTCGCTCGCGCGCGCATCCTCTTCGGCGCGCTGGCGGATCTTCAGGTCACGATCGAGATTCGCATTGGCCTCGCGCAGCTCGTCATAGGCATGCCCGAGGTTGCTGCACATGGCATTGAATGCGTCGACCACCTTGTCCAGCTCGTCGGGGTCGGAAGGCGGCCGGCGCTCCAGATGCAACGGCGGAGGCGGCCGCGCCAGATTGTATTTGCTGACGAACTCGGCGATGGCGACCAGGTGCCGCGTCACCAGAATGTGGAACATATAGATGATGAACAGCGAGACGAGGAACGTCTTTGCCGCCTGACTTGCCAGGATGACGAGGGCCCGGTTCAGCAATTGCTGATAGACGTCACTGAGCGTCGCCTCGACATGGAGCACGCCGATCGGGCGCGCGGTCCCTTGAACCATGTAAGTCAGAGGATAGTCGCGCGTGACGACCGAACGGCGACCTCGTTCGCCGACGGCGACACTGATAGGATTGGGCCGATCGGCGATCTCGCGGACCTCGGCGGCGCGCAGACCAGGCAGCCGCAGGATTCCTTCGAGCTGAAGCTTGAGCTGGTTCTGGTCGAGACTCCACAGACTCTCACCGAGGCTGCCGGTGGTGCTGCGACCGATCTCCCCGAGCCTTGTCTCGATCATGCCGACTTCGCGATCGTAGTCCAGATAGAGCTGGAGCGCAGTCAGGGTCAGCGTCACGAGCGATGAGAACAGCAGCACGGCCGCAAGCAGGCGTGGCCCGATACCGCTGCGCGACCAGTTGAATGCCCGCGACGACAAAGTCGCGAGCATTGGGGACGCGAACGCAGCTCCGATGCCGCTCAAATCCTGCTTCGCCGCCGCCGGCGCGACAGCGCGGCTGCGATCCGGACTCTCTTTACCTGCGTTGCCCATGCACCCCGTCCCGGAAAATGGCGACACTCCTCTTCGGCCTGCCGATCGCAGCCGCACGCGATTTTACGATTTTGATCTCCCTCAGCACGCGGTGCCTCAGCACGCGGTGCGCGCAGCAATCCTGTCGGCCCTTGGGCGATCTGAGGTCGGCGGGGTCATATCTTGCGCCCAGCAGCAGGATGCCAGCGCAAACTACCACTTCGCGTGCTAGAATGTCATCGGTGATATCCCGGATTCGCGCCCATGGCGGGCGAGCGGTGAGCGTTATGCCTTCGCGCAACCGCCATCTCCGGTAGATCACGCTCGTATCAGAACTCAAGGGTAGCAAGAAACGGCCGAGAGGCACTCATGTGGCGGATCATCTTCGTCTGCCTGTCGCTGTTTGCAGCCGGCTCGGCCCAGGCGCAGTCGGTGATCCGGCTGGCCCGGATCGCCGACATCCCGGATCAATATGTCGGCGGCGAAATGCTTCGCTCCGTCTACGCCAAGCTGAACATCAAGCTCGAATTCGTCGACGTCCCCGGCAAGCGGGCGCTCGCGCTGTCGAGCGCCGGCGAGGTCGACGGCGAAATCCAGCGCATCGGAACGCTGTCGCGCGACTATCCGACGCTGCTGCAGGTGACGCCCGCGATCAACTACATCGAGCCGTCCGTGTTCACGACCAAACTCCATTTCGTCGTGGACGGTTGGAATTCGATCCGGGACTACCGCATCGGCATCGTCCGCGGCGTCGGCTCGTCGGAAGCCGGCACGCGCGGCATGGACCGTGTCACGGCAACAGCTGGCCTCGAGAACATGATCACGATGCTCGATGCCGATCGTTTCGACGTGGTGGTCACCGACCTCTTCAGCGGGCTGGCCGCGATCCGCAAGCTCAATCTGCAAGCAAGAATCTATCCGCTCTCGCCGCCGCTCGAGCGTGTCCGCATCTTCCATTACCTGCACGAACGCCACCGCGACCTGGTGCCGAAGGTTGGACAGGTGATTGCGCAGATGGAGGCGAGCGGCGAGTTGGCGGCGCTGCGCGAAGCCCTCGTCAAGCAGGTGCTGAGCGCTCCCTAACAATGCCGGCTGAAAGCGCGATTCAGAAGCCGAAGATGGCGAGCACGGACGGGCGTTTGCCGCGGCGGCTCTCGACGATGCGCTCGCCGCCATTCTCGACCGAGCTTCCGTAATAGCGGTGATGGCCTGCCTGGTCGTGCAGATCAGCCGGCTCCGACTTCCCCGCCCGCCGCGCGTCGCAGATGATCTTGATGGTCTGACCCGACATTGCCGCCTCCGATAGCCCTTCGATTGCTCTTGGTGGCCATCAGTCGCCCCGCCTTTGGCCGGCGTTCACGCCACCGGCCGGCAATCGGGTTTCAGAATGGTTTCGTCAGCATCGCCGCGACGCAATATTGGCGCACCGCTATTGCCGGCATCGGCGGCGGTGCTACATCCTTCCGGCGGCGCCCCCAAGAACGAGCGAGGTAACAATGCTTTACGCGATCCTGGCCTATCACGTGGAAGATGAGATGTTGTCCTGGACGCCGCAGCAGGACGCCGCCGTCGTGGCCAAGGTCATCGAGGTTCAGGCGCCCTTGCGGGCCAGCGGACATCTCGGGCCGGCCGCTCGTCTCGATGACACCAAAAAGGCCCGCACCTTGCGCGGCCCCGGTGCCGGCATCGTGCTGGACGGCCCGTTTGCCGAGACCAAGGAGCAGCTTCTGGGCTTCCACCTCGTCAACTACGACACGGATGAAGAGGCGATCGCGGCTGCACGGAAGCTGCGTGAGGTCAATCCGAGTGCGGTTTACGAGATCCGGCCTGTCAAGCTTTACGTGCCGGCCGATGGGTTCGGCGCGACAGCAACTGGGGGATGATGGACAGGAGCGCCGTCACGACTTGCCGGCGTCGGCGTATCCATGCGGGGGCCGGGATTCGGCCATGTCTGCAATCCCTCGGATTGGAACTTGAGCTGCCCTCTCCCCTAAATCCTCACGACACTCACGTCCAGCCGCATTGCGATTCGCGCGGGGATCGTTGATTCTGACCGCTTCATCGGGGCGATTCGTGACGTCATATCTGGACACGCTCAATGCGGAGCAGCGCCGCGCCGTGGAGCATGGTGTGGCCGACGGCACGACCGTGGGCGCGCCGCTGCTCGTCATTGCCGGCGCCGGTTCCGGCAAGACCAATACGCTCGCCCACCGCGTCGCGCATCTGATCGTCGCCGGCGCCGATCCGCGCCGCATCCTGCTGATGACGTTCTCCCGCCGCGCCGCCGCCGAGATGGCCGGCCGCGTCGAGCGCATCGCGCGCAAGGTTCTGGGTGAGAACAATGCCGCGATCATGCGCGATGCGCTGACCTGGGCCGGCACCTTCCACGGCATCGGCGCGCGTCTCCTGCGCGAATATGCCGAGCGCATCGGCGTCGATCCCGCCTTCACCATCCACGACCGCGAGGATTCCGCCGACCTGATGAATCTGGTCCGGCACGAGCGCGGGCTGTCGAAGACCGAGAGCCGCTTTCCGGCCAAGGGCACCTGCCTGTCGATCTACTCGCGCTGCGTCAATGCCGAGATGGAGATCGAGAAGGTGCTCGGTCAGCACTATCCCTGGTGCACGGGCTGGGCCGCCGAGCTGAAGGGGCTGTTTGCGGCTTACGTCGAGGCCAAGCAGGCCCAGCACGTGCTCGATTACGACGACCTCCTGCTCTACTGGTCGCAGATGATGAGCGATGCGCTCATTGCGGAAGAGATCGGCGGCCGCTTCGATCATGTGCTGGTCGACGAATATCAGGACACCAATCGCCTGCAGTCCTCGATCCTTTTGGCCCTGAAGCCTGATGGACGCGGGCTCACCGTCGTCGGCGACGATGCGCAGTCGATCTATTCATTCCGCGCCGCCACTGTGCGCAATATCCTGGATTTTCCGCAGAGCTTCTCGCCGCGCGCCGAGACGATCACGCTCGACCGCAATTACCGCTCGACGCAAGCGGTGCTGGCGGCGGCCAACGGCGTCATTGGCCTCGCCCGCGAGCGCTTCACCAAGAACCTCTGGACCGATCGCACCTCCACACAGAAGCCGCAGCTCGTCACCGTGCATGACGAGGCCGACCAGGCGCGCTACATCGTCGAGCAGGTGCTGGCGAACCGCGAGCAAGGCGCGCTGCTCAAGCACCAGGCGGTGCTGTTCCGCACCTCCTCGCATTCGGGTCCGCTGGAGATCGAGCTGACCCGCCGCAACATTCCGTTTGTGAAGTTCGGCGGGCTGAAATTCCTCGACGCCGCGCATGTCAAGGACGTGCTGGCCTTGCTGCGCTTTGCCGAGAACCCGCGCGATCGCGTCGCGGGTTTCCGCATCCTGCATCTATTGCCTGGAATCGGCCCCGCTACCGCGCAGCGCGTGCTCGACCAGATGGCAGAGAGTATGGACCCGCTGCACGCGCTCGCCCATCTCCCGGTGCCGGCGCGCACCGGCGATGACTGGACCAGCTTCGTCCGCACGGTCGAGAATTTGCGCTACTCGGAATGGCCTGTGGATCTCGAGCGCGTGCGTCTCTGGTACGAGCCGCATCTCGATCGCATCCATGAGGATTCCGAGACGCGCCGCGCCGATCTGATGCAGCTCGAGCAGATCGCGAGCGGCTATTCCTCGCGCGAGAAGTTTCTGACCGAGCTCACGCTCGATCCGCCGGATGCGACCAGCGACAAATCCGGGCCGCCCCTGCGCGATGAGGATTATCTGATCCTCTCCACGATCCACTCGGCGAAGGGCCAGGAGTGGAAGTCCGTGTTCGTGCTCAACGTCGTCGACGGCTGCATGCCCTCCGATCTCGGCGCCGGCACCTCGGCCGAGCTGGAGGAGGAGCGCCGCCTGCTCTATGTCGCGATGACGCGCGCCAAGGACGATCTGCATCTCGTGGTGCCGCAGCGCTTCTTCGTGCACGGCCAGGCCGCCAAGGGCGACCGCCACGTCTATGCCTCGCGCACCCGCTTCATCCCGGAGCAGCTGGTCTATCTGTTCGAGCGCGCCGCCTGGCCGAAGGCCGCCGCGGCCGGCCCGCACGCTGCACCGCAAGGACCGAAGATCGACATCGGCGCACGGATGCGGGGCATGTGGCGGTAGGCCGACCAAACGGAAACCGAGCATTTCCGAAAGCGCGCTTGTGGTACGACGCCCAACGCTTAAGTGTGCGGCATTCCCCCAGAGACCTGATCGATGACCACACCGCTCAAATTCGGACTGGATACCTTTGGCGACGTCACCAAGGATGCCTCCGGCGCAATGCTTCCCCACGCGCAGGTGATCCGCAATGTCGTCGACGAGGCGGTGCTGGCCGACGAGCTCGGCCTCGACTTCATCGGGCTCGGCGAGCACCACCGGTCTGACTTTGCGATCTCATCGCCCGAGACCGTGCTGGCCGCGATCGCCTCGCGCACCAGGCGCATTCATCTCGGCTCGGCGGTGACGGTGCTGAGCTCGGACGATCCCATCCGCGTGTTCCAGCGCTTTGCGACGCTCGATGCACTTTCGAGCGGACGCGCCGAGGTCATCCTGGGTCGCGGCTCGTTCACCGAATCCTTCCCACTGTTCGGCTTCGACCTGCGCGAATACGAAGAGCTGTTCGAGGAGAAGCTCGATCTGTTCGCAGCCCTGCTGTCGCAGCAGCCGGTGACATGGCAGGGCAAGCTGCGTCCGCCGCTGAAGGACCAACTGGTCTATCCGCCGGTCGAGAACGGCCAGCTTAAAACCTGGATCGGCGTCGGCGGCAGTCCGAAATCGGTGGTCCGCGCCGCGCATTACGATCTGCCCCTGATGCTCGCCATCATCGGCGGCGATCCCGAGCGCTTCGTGCCCTATGTCGATCTCTACCACCGTGCCTTCAAAGAATTCGGCCGCCCGGCGCAGCCGATCGGCGTGCATTCGCCCGGCTATGTCGCCGAAACCGACGAGCAGGCGCGTGAGGAGCTCTGGTCCGACTACAAGGCCATGCGCGACCGCATCGGCCGCGAGCGCGGCTGGCCGCCGATGGGCCGCGACGAGTTCGTCAGCGAAGCCGAGCACGGCTCGCTCTATGTCGGCTCGCCCGAAACCGTGGCGCGCAAGATCGCCAAGACGGCCAAGACACTCCGCCTCGCGCGGTTTCAGCTGAAATATTCAGCGGGACCGCTGCCGCACGAGAAGCTGATGAAGAGCATCGAGCTCTACGGGCGGAAGGTAGTGCCGATGGTCAGGGAGATGATGGGGTAGTCTTTTGCGATAGGTCAGCCCGAACCAATGTGTCACGCGAACTCGCCCATATCGATGACCGTGAGATAGGTATCGATGCTGGTCTTCGCCGCGGCGGCCAGCGAGTCGAATTGGCCCACAACTGTCTGTTCGGTGGAAATGGGACCACTGAGCGCAACGGTCTGTGCGATGGTCGTTCCCGCCGCGGGACGCGTTGGCTTCAACGAGGCGGTAGCCCCTCCGAACACGTCGCTCCACCAACCAGAATCGGCTGGAGCCGACACCTCGGGGCCGACCTCGAACAGTTGCTCCTTTGCTGCGGCGATCGCAGCGCTCTTGACGGGGTTGCTCAATTCGATCCAGGCTTTCAAGCTCGGATCCATGCTTCGGCTGGCGCCTTCGGTGATGTGAGTGACGACCGCACCATTGCCAAGGCCCATGCTGTAAGCCAGATTCGTGATCGCCCCCGCGATCGCCCGCGAATCGCCCTGTGGCAGAGCAGACGCGAACGCATCATAAAGCTTTGCGACATCAAGAACGATCTCGACTGCCAGCGCTGCTCCGCCTGTGCTGAACTGTTGGGTGAGAGTGTTGGTCACGACAAACGGTGGCGAAGATCCGTTCCTGAGATTGCCGACAATTTCTTCCGCGGCAGCCGCGTTGCAAGACACGAGAAAGGTGGTGCGCGCGTGCATTTCGATACTTCCGATCTGGCTGGGTTGAACAGTCAGGAAGGCCGGACCGGGCGCAGGCCGCGGGACCGTGCATGAGACGGTGTTGTGCAAAATCGGGACCATGCGCAGCTCCGGAGCGGGGTCGGCGCTCTCATGGTTGAATAGCGCAGCAATCCTGTCGGGCGGCGGCACGTGACGATGCGCCATGAGCTCTGCCAGAATCGAATTGAGCATCGCCTCACCGAGCGCGAAAGTGGTGCTGAAAGTGCATGATCCACCAACGAATTCGACCTGGGGAGCACCGGCACCGCCGCCGCGCTTGACCATGGCTCTCATGGAGAAGTCAGGACGACCCGAGCTCGGTCGAGTGGCCAGGAAGACCCTTGCAGGCTGAAAATAGAATATGGCGGCAAGGCCCGCGTCCCTCAGCTGAACATTGTTGGCGTCTGGATAGATCGGAACATCGAGTCTGGTTCCACTGCCATCGTCGAGGCTGATCGCAACGAAGTCGGGACCGAAAATTGGGCCAGCCGGAAGAACGTCGTCCGCCATGATCTTCCTCCTTTATCTCGAGCACGCCGGGTTTGGCGCAACACAGTCGGGATCGCCTCACGCGATCGTAGTGTTGGTGATGGTCAGGGTGGGCTCGTCGACGAAATCGTGGGTGACGGTGACGGTGCGTTGGCCGCTGGACGTGGTGATATCCAGCGTGACTGTCGTCCCGAGGCCGGTGATTGCGGAGTCGACAGGGATCAGTACGTTGACGAAGTCTATCGTATGCGAGGCAGTCAGGGTCAGCCGGGGCACAGGCAGAGCAGGCGCTTCGGCAAGGCTGAACGCCACGTCGATGGCGGTGATCCCGGCTGCGGCGAAGTTGATCGCAGCGTGAACAGTGAGGGGATGCTGGACCTGCTGCACGGTTTGAGTATTGAACGAGACGAACTCGAGCATCACCTCCCTGGAAATCGGATTAGGCACGACGAGGGAGCGGACGACAGCGACGGAGGTGGCGCCAGTTGCGTCTGCGCTCAACGTGGTCGACAGGCCCGCCGCAAGGACCTTGTCGTTGAGTGCGGTGATACCAAGCTGGGGTAACAGCGCAAATCGCTGCAGGGTTAGATCGAACGGACCCTTGTTGGTGACCACTGCAGTGGGCGGCGATCCGGGCATGATAACGGAGCTGAGATCGTCGGACCCGGCAGTCTGGTGCAGGTTCAGCGTCGCCTGGGTCTGAACCGGCTGGCCGAAAACGTCATCGAGACGTACGGCCATGTTCGCGAACAGGGGTGCCTCCCCGACCGTTTCGAGTTCAGCCAGGAAGAGGCTGACATTCGTGAGTGCAGGCGTGGCATGGTCATCGGCGATGTCGACCGAGACTCTAAGGGTGTGCGGCGTGATTCCGTCCGCGAACGCTGCTGTCGCCGAAGGAAATCCATTGAGCATTGCCGGATGGCGCGGGTCCAGTCCATCCGGCAAGGTCAACCGCAAGCCGCGCCCTGCAGCCTCGGGCGCACCCGGCAGCGCGGCCGCGAGCCTCGCCCAATCAATTGGGTCCACCACCGGAGCAACGGTGAAGGTGAAGTGGAAGCGGCTGCCGGTGAGATTGCTGGATGGATCGATGATGGAATCGCATTTGGCGGCAAGGCCCGTGGCTCCGTGCACGATACCGTAGTTCATCGGCAGCGCGACGACGGTGCCGCTGACCTGGCCAAAATAGAGCCGCCGAAGCGACGGATATTGGGCCTGAACATCTCCCAGCGAGGTGAGCTCGCGATATTCCGAACGGACGGTGGCGAATTCGCTGAGATCGCCAGCATCGATGATGGGCCGGGCGTGGCCGTCTCGCGTCGTGATCCTGAACCGTGCGCGATAGGCATCGGTAGCGAAGGACAGACCCAGCGGCAGTGACCGCGTTGGCGGGGATGGAGGATAGCTCGCCGTCACCGGAAAAAAATGATAGCCGCCGGGGAAGACATTGAGCTGCTCGAGCACTGGCGAGGTTCCGTCGCCGAATGCCTGGAAGTGCCAGCCATGGAACAATGGGGTCGGATGCGGAAACCCGACGTCGGGAATGAAGGCGAACACCGTTTGCCAGGCGCTGTAGTTCATTGACAGTTCGAGCGTCGCGCCGCCGAGATCGGTCAGCCGCTCGTAGGCCGCCTCTACGGCGCCCTGTGACAGAGCAAATGTCGCCAGGTAGGTGCCGTCGGATTGAGGCGTCACCGCGCCTTGCGTTATCAGCGGGTGCACCGAGCCATCCTGAGCCGTGACCGGCACCGACAGAGTTGCGATGGGATGCGGGTCGGGCACGATCGTCACGCTCGCCGGGGCGTCCGGAGTCGTCAGCACATGTTTGACGTTGGCGGGAATTTCGGTCCGGAACGAAAGTGCCAGCGTCGCCTGATTGACCGGCTTGCCGTCGGGGGTGACTTCGCCTGCTTGCTGAACCACATCAAAGCGAAACGCCGGGTCCGCGTCGACCAGCTTGAAATCCGGCAAGAACCAGCCTCTCTGCCTGTCCGCCGACAGCAGATTAGCCGGAAACACCTCGTCCAGCCGCGGCAGATCCAATGCCCCCGCCGGCAATTTTATGCCGCCCGCATCAGCTAGTGCGATGCCGTTGCGCCTTACGATCCATGGCGCCTGCCGTGCGGCCAGGAACATGTCGAAGGCTATGTTGATCTCTTCTTCCACGGCATCCTCCCAAGCTGACGACAGCGCAGGCACGACGCGCCATGCACGGGGCAGAACCCGTCACGCAGGTGCGGTTTGGGCCGCTTTCACATAGGCGTCGATAAGGGCCTTCTTGTCAGCGGGCGCGCTCGGCAACGGCGTCTTCAGCTGCGGGAAGTACTTGATGTGTCCTTGTGGGATCGCAACCGAAACAGGCTCGGGCGTCGAGTAGATCACCGGGTCATCGGTGAAATTGGGACCATCGACCTCGACCGTCATCGTGTACGTAAATTTGGTCTCCTGGACGTATTTGTCCGAGAACACCTCCCAGATGGCGTTGGTCACGTTCGCCTTCGTCACCACGATCTCCGGGTAGGTATCGTTGCCGATCTTCGGCGTGATCGTGACGCTTACGTTCGGCGGAAGCTTGAGCGGCGTAACCGCAAACCGCACGAACACATATCCGACTGCCGCAGCGGTGAGAATCGGTCCATGATCGGTGGTGAGCTCTTCGATCTCGGCTATGGCGGGATCGTGCGGGGCGATCGCCGGGGAAAGGTTCACCCGGGGGTCAAGTCCATCGAAGACAAGTTTGCGACGCAGTTTGACTTGGTCCTTCGGCCAACCTTGCACCGGGTTGTCCAGACGCAGGAAAGAATAGTTCACGAAATCGCTGCTGTTCTCGGCCTTCCAGATCGCCGGCGAAACAGGCCCTTTGGGGACGCTTTGTCCCTGAACATAGTGCTGGCCCTGGTTCAGCATCCGCAGATTGGGTTGCCCGTTCTCGACCGGACTGGAAAAGTCGGGATAACCGGCCTCGAGCTCAACAGCGACGAGCGGGTCCCGCAGGTCGGTACCATCCGGCAGCTTTTCGCCAAAGTTCACCGCGCAGGTGCCGACCACCTGAACTTTCTTGAAGAATTCGCCGATATCAATGACGAACAGGTACTTGTTGAGGTTGGCGCGCACCGCCGGCAGCAGGTCGTTGAGGTCTCCCGTCACTGCGGTTTCGACCGAGATGGTCTCGTCGAGGATCAGCGTCTGTTGGAAATGCACACCGCGTCGCTCATGATCAGACTTCAGTGACACCGCAGCACCGCCGAAGACTTCGCTGAACCAGCCGCGCCCCGACGTCGTGGCCTTGGAGTCGGCCTTGGACGGGTCCCAGTCGAAGATCTCCTGCTTGACCAGATCCATCGCGGTCTTCTTCATGGCGTCGACATTCTCGTTGACCCACTTTGCCGTGGAGGCATCGAGAACGGATCCGTTCTGGGTAATGTGCGTTGTGACACCTCCTGAGGTGAGACACGAGGACCAGGCCGCGCTGGCGGAAATTTCGTCGATGCCGAGGAAGCCGCCCGCCTGGACCGCGAAGGAGAACGAGTCATAGACCTTGTCGACGTCGACATTGACCTCGACCGTCACGGCGTTGACATAGAACGCCTCCTTGAGGACGTTGGTGACGGTGAATGGCGGCGAGGCGCCTGCCTTGAGCGCTGAGGCGATCTCACCCGCGGCGAACAGATTGCAGGAGATGAGAAACGTGCTTATGCCGTGTTGCTCGATGCTGCCCTTCTGGCTGTACTGAGCGGTCATCAGGATCTTGCCGCCGGTGACGCTGGGGTCTTGCACCGCGCACACCACGGTGCTGTTGGTGATGGGCACGATGCCCAGCCCGGGGTCGGGGTCACCCGATTGATGATTGAAAAAGCGACCCAACCGCGGGATCGGCGCGGGGTGCTCGCGGGTCTTGAGTTTGGCGATGACACCTTCGATCACGCTCGGCGGGATCGCGAAGGTGGTAGAGAACGTGCAAAAGCCACCGCCCATCTCGGTTGAGGCGCCGGCGAGCTCCTCGGGGGTTATGTTGGCTTCCTCCGAACCCAGACCTTTGAACAGAGTCATCTCGAAATCAAAGTCTTGCGGCGAGCTCTGCTTGCGCGCCAGGAAGACCTGGGCGGGCTGGAAGTAGTACTGGGTGGGCAACCCGGCTTGCCTCAGCTCGGGATTGTGCGCATCAGGATAGACCTGCACATCAAATCTCGTTCCTGTCTCATCGTTGACCGTGACCACAACGAAATCGGGGCCAAACAGCGGTCCGACGCCGGAAATAAAATCGGCCATATCAAGCTCCTATGAAATATGAGTCGACGAAAATAAGTGCGTGCGTGACGGCTCGGCATTTACTGCACGGCAATCCGGTCAGGCGCCGGTCGGTTGCGGCCAGGACAGATTGGGATAAGCGGCGAGCAGTCCGGCGTTACCGTCGTCACCCGATTGCTTGCACGCTGCTGCCCACAATTCGGTGACCGCGGTCGCTGGATCTCCGCTGCATTTGGCAATCAGCAGCGTCACCCGGTTGCGAAGGGCGGTCCCGGCCTTCCCGTCAGCGAGCTGGTCCTGGGCCTGCTTGCGGGCGTCATCCCACCACTGCTTGTCCAACGCGTCCTGGTCAGCGCCCTGGAGGCTGCCGGAAAAATTCGGCTCCGGAGGGACCCCCATGGCCATCGCGTCATAGGCCACGGTGTAGCACCATGACCGCATGGCCGCTCCGCGCTCTTCCGTCTGGAGGGCTTTGATCACCGCGAGCAGCATCTTCACCGGCTGGATGAACCAGCTGGTTGGCGACAGTTCGCCCTTGAGCGACTCGCCGAAAGCGGACGCAAGCTCGAACAGCGCGCCATATTGCTTGTCGACCACGGCGGCGACCCCGAATGCGCGCAGGATGCCTTTGGCTGCTGCCAGGTCGCGAATTGCACTCACCCCCTCGAGGACTTCGCTGAGCTCTTCGACTGTCGTCGGCGGTGGTGTGGGAGGATCGTCGGATGAGCCGGACAGCGGCTCTCCCGTAGTAACGTCCAGCGGATTGCCATTGACGTCGTTGAGGGTCATGGTTCCGTCGGTCTCGATATTGAGAACCGCGAAGTCAGGGAAGGTGACCATTGCCCTTCCGTCGGATTCGTCGACGCGGACGGTACCGTCAGGCCAGGATGTCGTGACCGAGCCGTCGTCGTTCTGAACGATAGATGCGCCGTCGCCATCGACGGGGCTAATGTGGGCGAGCTGCTCTCTGGTTGGCATGACTGATAACCTCTCTCGTATCGTCACTCCGCGTGTTGACCGTCCGGAATGTTAGGAGCGCCGGACATCAGTGCGTGTCGGCTAGCTCACACATGGCCCACTATTTCCAGTGTAATGAATGTCGGGCTGCAGCCGGTGATCAACATGCGTGCAGACTGCCATTATCGCTACCTTAGGTAGTCGTGAGAAAATCATCGAGGCGATCGCCGGCTCTGCCGGGAGTGGATCGAGAGTCTGCTGCGCGACAGCACCACAAGCCGGCCAAGACATTCGGCCTTGCGCGGTTTCAATTGAATACTCGGCGGCACCGCTGCCGCACGAGAGCTGATGAAGAGCATCGAGCTCTACGGGCGGAAGGTGGTGCCGATGGTCAGGGAGATGAGGGGGTAGTCTAGCTGTTCAAGACAGCCCGCCTGCGCCCTGTCGGGCTACGGCGGGGCAGCCTTCGCTCGCTTCGCGCCACGAGCACTTGTGCTGGCCTGCCCAGCCGTAGCTCGCGAAGCGAGCGAAGGCTGGTGGGGGAGGCAGGACTCGAACCTGCGAAGCCATGAGGCGGCTGATTTACAGTCAGCTCCCTTTGCCACTCGGGACACTCCCCCGCTCGACGGCAGCACAATCGGGCCGGACCTTGCCGGCGGACCGAAGACGGCCATGGAACGTGAAGGCCGCGACAGCCCGGATGGGGGCGCGACCGGGCGCGTTTATGGGCGAAGCGGTGGGGCAAAGTCAACCGAGGCGAACAGCTAAAATCGCCCTTGGAGCCACCCAAATTGCCATATTCCGGCGCCCGTGACACAAGCGAGCCCATGAAGGACAAAAAATTTGCTCCGAGGGGGCCCCGCGGCGGGGCTAAGCCCTTCAACAGAACAGGAAAATCGGCTGGCCGGCCGGCCTGGCGCGAACGCGATTCGCACCCCGACGGCCCCGTCATCCTCTATGGCTGGCACACCGTCACCATGGCGCTCGCCAACCCGCAACGGCGGATCCGCAAGCTGACGCTGACCGAGAACGCCGCGCGGCGCCTGGCCGATGAAAACATCGCGAGCCCGATCACGCCCGAGATCGTCCGTCCCCAGGAGATCGACCGCCTGCTCTCGCCCGACGCCGTGCATCAAGGGCTGCTCGCCGAGGCCGATCCCCTGCCCTCGCCCGACATCGAGACCTTGAAGCAGGAAGGCATGGTGCTGGTGCTCGACCAGATCACCGATCCGCACAATGTCGGCGCCATCCTGCGCTCGGCCGCGGCGTTCGCGGTGAAGGCGATCGTGACCACCGCGCGTCACAGTCCGGAAGCAACCGGCGTGCTGGCCAAGGCCGCCTCCGGCGCGCTGGAGCTGGTGCCCATGGTCACAGTGCAAAACCTCGCGCGCGCGCTGACCGCCCTGAACGAGCGCGGCTTCCAGACCGTCGGTCTCGACAGCGAGGGCAGCGAGGATCTCTCGGACGTGACGTTGCGCGAGCCGCTGGCCCTGGTGCTCGGCGCCGAAGGCAAGGGCCTCAGGCAATTGACGCGCGAGACCTGCAGCGTGGTGGCGCGGCTCGACATGCCCGGGGAGATCAAGAGCCTCAACGTCTCGAATGCCGCGGTGCTCTCGCTCTATGTCGGTGCTGTCAGGCTTGGCTTGATGAAGCGCCAGGCGCACATCCCGACGATGCCATAATACATCTGTTTTGCCCGACGGGACAAGTTTATTTCGGATTTTCTGAAAGATCGAGCTCGAGCAGCGCGCCCATGGGCGATGATCGCGCGTCGCGAGTTCGTTGCGTTTCAAGTGTTTGATTTCGCTGTCCCCGGCTACTGTGCATGGGGTTGTTTTGGAGACAAAGCAAAGCGCCCGTCCGCATTGAGCGAACGGGCGCTTGTTTGGCTCAGCCGGTCAGAGATCAGTAGTAGCGCCGCAGCACGCGATGGCCGCCATAGTACGGCTGATAGCGATGGGCGTAGCCATAGCGCGGGCCATAGCCGTAATGCGGGCGCGGCAGATAGCCGTAGCGCGGGCCGTAGCCGTAGCGATACGGACGGTAGTACGGGCGGCGATAGGGATAGGCAGCCGGCGCTTCGACGGCAGCCGCGCGATAGCCATAGCCGTAGCCATAATTGGCGGGGGCGACGACCGCGTCTTCCTGGTAGGTCGGATACGGCGCGAAGGCGCCCGGACCGGTGTAGGTCGGACCCTGGTTGACGTAGTAGTACTGCGAGGTCGGCGCGGCGAGGCGGTCATAGCCATAACCGTAGGCAGCGCCGTAGCCATAACCACCGCAACCGGTGTTGCAGCCGGAATAGACCGGCGCAACCGGCTGGCACGGGCTGAAGCCGCAGGCCATCGCGGGCGCAGCGCCCGCAAACATCACGGCAGCCGCCGCGACCAGTCCCGAAATCATCTGACGCATTACTCTCTCCTGTTGATTTCCGTCTTGTTGGATTCCGACGTTTCTTTAGCCCGGCGGCCTGCCGGGCATTCCTGTACGCGGCCGTGGCCGTGGTGGTCGCGGATAGTCGTTGATCTCGGGCGCCAGGATCACCGGCGGTGGGTTGACCGGCACATCCATTTGCGGCGGCAGCGGCGCGGACGATGCGCCCCAGCTCTGGTGGTAGCTCTCCGCCGGCTTCGGCAATTTGCGATTCGCCGGCGGCTCGACCTCGAGGCGGCCGTAGCCGGGCTGCAAGCCTAAGCTCGGATAATAATGGCCGACATCGGAGGGCTGCCGTTCCGGGACGTACACCCCGCCATAGATCGTGGGCTGCACCTGGACGTTCTTGCCAAGGCCCCAGACGCCTTCGACCACGGCGTAGGACGCATCGATGTTGTTGATGATGATGGGCACGCCGGGACGGCCCGGCACGACGAGATCGAAGCCGCCGCCGGCAAAGGCCGTCGCGGGCAGTCCGATCAGAAAGATTGCGAGCGCAGATGCGCGCATGGAAGAGCCCCGGTTATCCGGCCCGCAAACTATCCGATCGCGACGCAGAGAGGGTTAAGGACAGTTGACCAAATTCAGGTAAGCCTAACGCGTAAGGATCTCGCGCTGCTCAAATGCTGCGACGCGCACTAGCGAAGTGTTAACGGCGGCAGACCTTGTTCCATTCACTCACGTGCGTTTGACCGACGTTTGCGGAAAATCAGCCTGCTGCGTCGGAACGACCGCCGCGGCACGACATTTAGCTCCCCGTCAATTCGAAGGGAGACAACTAATGACGATCACGAAACTCCTCGGCGCGACGGCGATTGCAGCAACCATGGTGACCGGCTCCGCGATGGCGCAATCGGTCGTCACCAATCCCGAGCGCTGCTCGGTGCAATCCACTGATCCCTCCTGCCAGAATCTCGGACGCCACGGATATCGCCATCAGCGGGTGAGCTATCGACAGAGCAATGGCGACTGGAACAGGACTCACACCGGCTTCTGGCCGACCGACGTTGCGGGCGATGTCGCGGGCGCCGCGATCGGGACCGCCGGCGCGATTGCGACCGCCCCGTTCCGCGCCATGGACAACTCCTACGCCTACGATAATTCTTTCGACAATCGCGGCTGGGACACCCGCACCTATGCCCAGCGCAACGGGTTCGTCTGCACGCCCGGCACCTGGTTCAAGGGTGACGACGGCCGCCGGCATATCTGCCAGTAAGCCAAGCCGTTCAGGCAGCGGACAGGCGGCCCAGAGCCGCCTGTTTCGTGCCCGCGGGACCGCGCTCGGTTCTGGCACTTTCGGATCAAGTCTGGTATTGCCACGCGCGGGCGCGCAGCCCGGCGCATGCCGGCCCCCCGCCTGCCTTTCTCGAGGCGTCGCCGGCTTAGCTCAGCGGTAGAGCAGCGGTTTTGTAAACCGAAGGTCGGGGGTTCAATCCCCTCAGCCGGCACCGTTTGACTATTCCCTCACCTTCGCTAGTGTTCGTTTTAGCAGCCGAAGCCCGGGCGTTCTCCCGGAAATCACTGAGATATGAAGCTTTTTCTTTTCGCGCATTTTCGTCAACGTTCTTCGGCAGCCGCAAAACTCTGTTGGTAGGACTGTTGGTAGGACCTTTCGACGCCTAGGACGCTACCAACAGCTGTTCGGAAAATGCTTAGGGGAATTGTTCCATGCCGTTGACCGACCTAACCGTTCGCAGCGCAAAACCCAAGGGCAAAGCCTACAAGCTGTCCGACGCCGGCGGCCTTCACTTGCTGGTCGAAACCAATGGATCGCGACTATGGAGGCACGCGTATCGGGTCAATGGTCGGCAGAAGATGCTTTCGCTTGGACGATATCCGGACGTCAGCCTTGCGGCCGCGCGCGATGCGCGCGACGCAAACAAGCGGTTACTGGCGGCAGGAATTGATCCGTCTGAAAAACGCAAGGCGGAAAAGCAGGCCGCAGCCGTGGCGCATCTGACGACGTTCGACCGCATTGCTGACGATTGGCTCGACTATCAACGCAGTCTGAGCGGCGGGCTGGACGCGCCCAAAGACCAGCGCAAGCGGTCCCCGGAGACAATCGAAAAACAAAGCTGGCTGCTGTCGCTGGTAAGGCCCCAACTCGGGAAGCTGGATGCGCGGTCGTTGACGACGGTGCAGATCATCGGCGCGCTCGACCGCATAGGCGCCCGGGGTCAACGTGACACTGCCCACCGCTGCCGCGCGATCGTCAGCCGTGCGCTTGCCCGTGCAGCCAATCGCGGCGCTATCCCGGTCAACCCCCTTGGCGGCACCAAAAACGGCGACATTGCGATTAAGGGTGCGAAGGCTGTGCAGCACCATGCCAGCGTTACGGATGCGCGCGAAGGTGACCGCGACGGGGACGCGGCGCGGCGGTTTGGCAAGCTTCTCCGTGATGTGCGCGGCTACCATGGCGCTACCGAAACTCGCCTTGCGCTCGAATTGCTCGCACTGACTGCGCTGCGGCCGGGCGAACTGCGGCGCCTGCGCTGGACATGGATTGACGGCGACACCATCACCCTGCCCGCCGCAATCATCAAAATGCGCAAGAGCCACACCGTCTATCTCAGCCGGCAAGCGGTGACGTTGCTGCAAGAGCTTCGCCAACTGACCGGGTGGACGGCGGAAAACGGCGAACGTATTGCTGCCGGCGCTGATTTCCTTTTCCCCTGCCAGCAACCGCGCCGCACGGTCGGAAAGGACGGGCAGCCGGTCAAGCGGTCGCGGTACCGCACGCTATCGGAGAGCGCGATGAATTCGGCTCTGCGCCGGCTCGACTACGCGAACAGTGACCATGTGGGTCACGGCTTCCGCAGCGCGTTCTCGACATTGGCGAACGAAGCCCATGCCGCGCGAGCGGATGTGATCGAAACCGCGTTGAACCACATGGATGAGGATGCTGTCCGAGGCACGTACAACGATGCGGCGTATCACGAACAGCGGCGCCGACTGTCTCAGTGGTGGGCCGATTATTTGGACGACCTGCGCAGGTCTGGCGCCGTCTTATCGATCGCCGGCGCGCGTCGGTCGCGCGTGGCCAGCACCTGAAGCAGAGACATCCGCACTTGAGGTCCCGAAGGCGTCCGTGTCTTCGAAGACGAACTCACAGACTTCCGCGGCTTTGCTGTGGATAACTTCGATCTTCTTCTTGCAAAGATTTCGGGACAAGTGCCGGGCGCTTTCCCGGTTTCGGGTTGTCCGATCGGATTAGGCCCGATCTCCACATCCCGACATCCGCCCGTACCTCAATCAGTTCATCGGGTTGCTTCAAATAGCCCCATTAGACCAGTGATCCAGAAAACCCGAAACCGGGAAAGTTACCGGAAACCCGAAGACATTTGACGAACGCCATCGGCACGGCGAATTGTTGCGGCCATCGACGAACCTAAAAGACCGAAGGAGAAGGGTCACGCGATGAGCCGCAAACTGCCTCCCCACCTGCCAACGTCTCAACGATCTCGCGAAGACGATATGAAATTTCCAGACTTCGTGAAAATTTACAATGCGCCAGCGAACGTGTCTCCCGGTCGCTTCTGCGAAATCGCAGGTATCGGCACAACGAAGTACTACAGACTGATTGCAGAAGGGGTGATCCGCGCTCGCAAGGCAGGTCGGTCCACGGTCACGCCGGTAGAAGACTTGTTCCGCTATTGCCGCGGCGATCAGGCCGCCGATTAGCCGTCTTTGCGCCGGCGTTAGCACGCCGCCGGCGCCCTGCTGTCGCGCGGACGTACCGCGGCAGCACCGGCGGCGCGCTGTGATCCCTCGCGGCGCGCCGCCAAACCCTTTCCTTGAGTTCGAGGTCTGCCCTATGGCGCAGGTCTACCATGTTCAACCGAGGTGCATCGACAATGCCTGACGTCATCGTCTTTCCATTGGTTCTTCGATCGCCCGACGCGCGGCCTAAGGCAGGGGCTTCCGAGGTTCTGCCTTTCCCATACAGCCGGCAACGCCATCTAGTTGAACGTCACGCGCGCGCGATGCGCGCGATGACGCCCGCCGAGGCAAGCGACTATCTTGCCAACGTCTTGGAGCGGGTCTGTGAAGACGTGGAGAAACTCGGCATCTCCTGCTGCGACGCCGACGACGTGTTCATGGACTTCGCCAGCGCCATCGGCCGCGAACTGCACGGGCCCGATTTTCGTATCCCGATTGACGGTTCGAAATGATGCCGCGCCCCCAGGTCAAAGAAGTATCCGACGCTGTGATGCAATCTCAGAACAGCGGATTAAAGAGGGCATCAACGGTCGATTACGAATTCTTGGGCGACCCCTCGATTGTCCAGCGCAAGGAGTGGGTCGTTCCCGGCCTCTGCGGCATCGGAGAGGTCGTCGTAATCCATGCCGAAACGAAGATCGGCAAAACACAGTTCGCCACACACCTCAGCCTCTGCGTAGCAACCGGAACCGATTTTTTTCGACGGAAGGTCCGTCAAGGCGCAGTGCTTTACCTCGCCCTCGAAAAAGGTCGCATTACGAAGAAGCGGTTTCGGGCCTCGCAGAAACTACAAGGCAACATTCGGCCTCCGATTGCCGTATCGACAACGCCGGTCAACCTGACCCTCGCAAAGGACGCGAGTGCAGTGATCGCGACGATGCGCGAGATTTCATCTAAGGCCGGAGGCGGCAGCCTAATCGTGATCGACACGTTGAACCGCTGTGCGGGCGGCATCGACGAAAACGCCGCCGGCCCGATGGGCGCCATGATGAATGAACTGACCCGCATCGCGGAGGAAGCTCAAGTTGCGGTGCTGGTTCTTCATCACAACACTGAAGGTCGGGGAAAGGCACGAGGTAGCACTACGATCACCGCCAGTGCCGACGTCGTCATCTCCATCCAGAAAGAGGCGGATGAAGTTCGGACGGCAGAAGTCACTCTCGCGAACGACGCTCCCGACGGCCAAACATTTAGATTTCGAATGCCTGTAGTCGAAGTCACGCCGGCGACCGAAGATGCGGATGCGGAGTTCTCGGTCTTCATCGAGCCTATCTATGAGGAAGGCGGTGCGGAGCGCGGCGACGCGCCGAAGGGCGCGCACGCCGCTACATCGAAGGCCGACTTGCAGCGGGCGGAAAGAGTGTTCGCACTCTTCCAATCGATCGCGGCTGGCGGTCGGATCGATCGGGCGACCCTTCTCACTGAAGCGCGAGAGCAAGAGATCGTCACGCCTCTCAATCCATCTTCCAGTTCCGAAATGCTTCGACGTTGCTTAGTGGAACTGAAGCGGCAAGCACGGTTGGATTTCACCTCTAAGGAGGTCTGGACCCAACCAGAGCCGTCCCCAACCCCAACGGCCCAATCCTCTCTTAAGAGAGAGGATTTGTTGGGGGACAGTCATTGGGCCCAACCATGACGCTGTTGGGGTTGTATTGGGCTTCATTGGGCCTGTTGGGGTCATTGGGCCTTTCGATGCCCAATAGAAACGCTGTTGGGCTTCGGCCTCTGACATCGCGCCAAGCGCCGGACGCGCCTTCGGGCGCGTCGGCGACGGGCAGTCTCCCGGAAAGCCGGGGCTGACATGACCGGCGGCGTCGAACTGTTTCGGCTCTACCAGCGAAAGACCTCAGACGGGGACGCCGCCTTCTTCGGCTCACTTGGCGACGCATTAGTCAGCGTCACTCGCGATCGAAACCGCCGCGATGTCTGGATTGTCACTCTGCACAACCCCTCACAAGACCGAAGCGGCTGCACGTTGGCGCCGGCGCGCCTGACGGCGCGACCGGCAGATCACGGTGATCTTGACCAAGGCGACTTCGACGAAGGCGGTGACGACGGCATGGACGACCTGCCGGCCGACCTTTTGGAAACATTAAAAGGTGAATGATGAAGGACGATCAAATGGATTGGGACACCGACGAATGGCCGCAACCCGCGCCGATCGCACCGTCACTCCGTGGCGCGCCGCAGCCGGCGATCCCGTCGACACCGATCCAGACAAACGACGACGTCGCGGACAACCGGGATCAGCGGCATGAAGCCGAGTAGCGCCGCAAAGCCGCTGGTAGCCTCGCTGATGCGCGCGCCGATCGACCGCACATTGCCGATGTCTGCTTCTGCGAACGCACTGACGGCCGCGGCTGCCGAGCCTACCCCCCTCCCCCTCATCAAAGGAACGTACACCGAGGGTCGATCAGATGCGGCCCAAGCGGCCCCGGTTTTCGAGCATATTCCCGGCGGTCAATTTCCCGGTTTCCTTACGGGGCGCCGTCGCCACGACAATTGCGGGAGCACTCCCGGTGATTGACACTGCCAGCATCGCAGCCACTGTTCAGGCGCTGCGCGCGGTCGCCGATCAGCTGGAAGAAGCGCCGTTGGGCGCGATGCGCCGGATGCGGCTGAAGGATGCCGCGTATGTTGCCGGGGTTAGCGAAGCGCAGATGCGCAAACGTTGCGAGGATAACCGGTTTGGGATCGAACCCGGCGGCTACGGTTTCAAGAACGGCGCCCGCTGGGAAGTCGTGATCGCCCCCTTCGTCGACACCCTGCCCGTATCCGCATTGCGTCGTGTCAACAGCGTAAATCGCGCGCGGATGCGCGAATGAGGTAGCGAAACGCGCGCCGACGCGCGCGCGGTGCGTTGCCGCGATCGGCGCTCTCAGCGATCCTCCGAAGAAATTTGAGAGGACCGCAATGAGCGAAACACGAACCTTCACCAATTCTGACCTTCGGACGGCGGTGTCCGTCGCGCTGAAAAGAGACCGCGCCCGGATCGGAGCAATCTTGGCCGCGCCGGAAGCAGCAGGCCGCGAAAGTCTGGCGCGGACGCTGGCGACCACGACCGATATGTCGGTCGAGCAAGTCAAGGCGGCGCTTGCTGCCGCGCCGGCCGCGGACGCCGCCGCGCTGCCGCCTACATCCAGCGTCACCGCAGCGAGCGCGGATGACACTGCGGCGCTGTGGGATCAGGCTCTGTCGGCTCGCGGCTTTCCTATGCAGAAAGCGAACACGGCGACGGACAGTTCTGCTCTGTGGGACGCGTCCCTGAAGTCGCGCGGGATGCAAGTCGGCTAAGGGGGCACTGATGCGAAATCCATTCCGGAAACCATCCGAAGCTGATAAGCGCACCGCCGCTTTGCGGGCGGACCTTGAGGCCGCCCGCGCCAAACTGGCCGAAATCGATGCCGGCAAAGCGGCCGCGCGGGTTGACAGCGTCGCCTTTGCGAAGTGGAGCACCGAGCGCAACGCGGCCGCCCTTGAAGTCGATCGTCGGGCTGGTTTGTTTGAGACCCACGAAACAGAAGCGGACGCTGCGCGGAGGGCCGAAGCGGACGCAGCGGTCCGCCGAGAAATTGCAGCAGCCCGAAAAGCCGCAAACGATCTGGCGGCGCGCATCAGGACGGACGGGCAACGGATCGCCGCCGAATTGTTGCAACTGGCGAAGGAAGCCGCGCAACAGGCCCTTGATGCCAAGCGGCTGAACGAAACCCTGCCCGACGGTGAAGCGCCGATCCCGGCCGCCGACATTCTGGCCCGGGACCTTGGTCCAGAGGATCGCAAGGACTTGCGTTCGCGGACGACGGAACTCTGGGTCGTCGCCGACGACGGGCGGATAGTTGGCGATCAGGCGGCGGTCGCTACCAACGACGGTGTGACCGGTAGCCTCCACGTCGCCGGCGCAAGCATCCGTTGGCGCTGCGTGCGGAGGAAATTCAGGGAGGTCGAATTCCACCCCCGGACGCTTCCCGATTGGCCCGGCGATTTTTTCAGCTTGATCCGCCTTCCGCGTCTCGACGGCCCGGGTCTCGCATTCGACGGTGCGCTTATGACGCCGGAAACCGTCGCCACTCTCGACGTCGCCGCAGCGACCGCGCCGCGGAAGAGGCCGCCGCGGCCGACGCAGGTCGAACTCATTCCGGCTGATCGCCCCTGGCCGCCGAAAGCCGCCCTGCCCGGTGAAGCCGACCGGAACGCCGCCGCGTGATTTTATTCGGCGCTCTGTTGGTCTTTGCTTGCCAGCAGAGCGTCGTGGTGCCGCGCCTCCTTGCATCGGCAGGCGCGTCAATGGCCGCGGGCCGCGAGGCCCGCGGCCTCCCCATTCTGGCGAAGCCCGCCGAGGCGTTGCTTCATTCTGTTAGGCAACTATCCACATTGTTCGAACGTCGTTCTTGATCGGATAGTGAACTTGCGATTGTCTGCCGCCAACTTAGAACTTTCATTGGCGGACGCCCGGGTCTGGTTTGAATGCTTGATCCGCAGATGACCTGACAAATGCGGCAAGCGTACTACAGTTCACGAGTAACCGAATTTCTTTGTTCGCCAGTTTCTCAGATTTTGGGTATCCTCACCCAAAGTCACCGGCACGAACTCACCATCCAACAAAAAAACGCTTGGCTGGACCAATTAGCGCTACTTCAGCGTGAACTTCGCCCTATGAAGGGGGCGTGGCTTGCCCTTGAATTTTCAATTCCCCGCATGGGCCGCCGGGTAGATGCAATCCTGATTGAAGGCGCCACAGTTTTTGTGATTGAGTTCAAGGTTGGATCTACAAATTTCGACGCATCTGCGATTGACCAAGTCACGGATTACGCGCTGGACCTGAAAAATTTCCACGCCGGTAGCCACGAGAAGTGTATTGTTCCCGTCGTCATCGCTACGAAGGCGATTGGCACCCGAAAAGACGTCCGATGGTCTTCGGACTGGGTTGCGGCCCCCTTGTTGTCGAACGGCAGTGACTTGGGAGCGATGCTATCGGAGGTCCTGCGGAGTGCCCCGGCAAATCATCCGATCCACCCAGACACCTGGCTTGCCAGTGGCTATCGGCCGACCCCGACTATCGTGGAAGCCGCCCAAGCGCTTTACCGGGGGCATAGGGTTGAGGAAATAAGCCGGTCTGATGCCGGTGCAAAAAACCTAGGTGAGACGACAGCCTGTCTTGAAGAAATCATCGATGCAGCCAAGGCGGCCAAACGAAAGGCGATCTGCTTCGTAACGGGCGTACCTGGCGCCGGTAAAACACTGGCCGGCCTCAACCTCGTGACCCATCGCGCCAGAATTCGAGAAGAAGAACATGCAGTATTCCTCTCGGGTAACGGACCGCTAGTCGACGTCTTGCGAGAAGCTCTCGCTCGCGACGAACTGGCCCAAGCCAAAGACTTGGGTCTTCCCTTGAAGAAGGGTGACGCGACGCGCAAGGTGAAAGCTTTCATACAAAACATTCATCACTTCCGAGACGCCAGCCTACTTTCAGCGGATGCACCGGTCGAACACGTGACCGTGTTCGACGAAGCCCAACGCGCTTGGAATGCGCAGCAGACAGCGAAGTTTATGGCTCAAAAGCGAGGCATAAGTGACTTCGCGATGTCAGAGCCGGAGTTCCTAATCAGCATCATGGATCGGCACCGCGAATGGTGCACCGTTGTATGTCTGGTGGGTGGTGGACAGGAAATCAATGCGGGCGAAGCTGGGTTGAAGGAGTGGTTCGACGCCTTGCGCCGAAGATTTCCGGGCTGGCTGATTTATACCTCGCCCCAACTGAAACACCGCGATTACCATCGTGGGGAAGACCTTACCGCAATGCTGGAAGGTCTTGAATTCCACATGAAGCCGGCGTTGCATTTGGCAGTTTCTGTTCGGTCATTTCGTGCAGAGATGCTTTCGGAATTCGTGAGCGCGCTTATCGCCGGCGATATTAAGTTGGCCCGCGAACATTATGCGAAGATCAAATCAGCCTATCCGATCGCGTTGACCCGCGACCTTCAATCGGCAAAGGCGTGGCTTCGAAACCGCGCGCGTGGGTCGGAGCGCTTCGGATTGGTTGCATCCTCCGGCGCGCACCGGCTTAAACCGGACGGACTGAACGTTTCCCAGCAGTTAGATGCACCTTCTTGGTTTCTGAACGGAAAACAGGACGTTCGGTCATCTTACTATTTAGAAGACCCCGCCACCGAATTTGACGTTCAAGGGCTTGAACTGGACTGGGTCGGTGTTTGCTGGGAGGGCGACCTGCGCCGCGCAGGCGGCCGATGGGCGCATCAAAGATTTCGAGGAACGAGCTGGCAAAACGTGAACAGCGAGACGGACCAGATGTACCTCGAGAATGCCTACCGGGTCCTACTTACGCGCGCCCGCCAAGGGATGGTTATCTATCTACCCGAGGGGGGTGACCCAGCTGATCCTACACGGCCCGCCCATCACTATGACGGCACCTTTCAATACCTACTAGATTGCGGATTAACTGCATGCGAACCCTGAGAGACCGGCCGCTTGCGACGGCATTACTCCGGTTGGGCGGAAGAAGATGATCACTCTGGAAACGTTGTCGGCGGTGGACGTCAGCCGGAAGGTCGCGGATTGCCTTTACTTCGCGAGATGGCGATCAAGAAGTCGGCCGCACTTGCCTCAGATCGACGTAACAGCCGAATATCTTTTGAAATTGCTTCGACGTCAAAATTTCCGCTGTGCGTTGACAGGCGTTCCGCTCACTAAGAGCGGGCCACAGAGCGCGACGATTGATCGGATCGTTGGTGCCCGCGGATATTGCAAGCGAAACGTCCGATGGGTTGCGAAGTTTGCGAACAACGCCAAGGGCAGCATGTCCGATCCCGAGTTCGCGAATTGGTGGGAAAGCTTCATCTTGGCCATCCGCCGCCGAAAGATCGGGTAGCTTCAGTGTGCGCCGACGAGAAAGGGAAACGGTCGGCCAAGTGGCCGGCTGGTACTTCATTACCATCGGCCCTCTCGACCACTTTTTTCACAATAAACCTTGCGCGCGCTGAATAAATGTGGGATACGAACCGGGCCGGGCTGAAGCGCGGCATAAAATCCACATTTAATGGAGGCCAGCTATGGTCACTGAAGCGAAGACGCCCCGGGGCGAGCGATTGATTACTCTCCGGGAGGCTAAGGGTTTGAGCCGGAAAGAGGCAGCCGAACAAGCCAAGATCCACTACAACACCCTCCACGCCTACGAGATGCGTGACGACGTCAACCCGGAACTGAAGAACATCCGCGCGCTCGCGAAACTGTATGACACGAGTGTGGAGTTCATTCTCGAAGGCGTGGCGGCCCCGACTGCGACCAATGCCAATCCGTCGACCACCACTTCGGGGCAGTCGACCGCCGCCTCGGGGCAGGCGACCGTCACTGAGCGACTGACGAAGGCCCGCCACGAGTACATTCGCGCGCTCGCGGAGGCCAATGCGGTGACCGACGACAAAGTTCACATCACCGTGGTGCTGAACCCCCTGTCGGCTCAGATTGCTCGTTGTGCGTAGCGCACCCGGTGGCTCGGGCTAGGCCACAGCCGCGCGATGGCGCGACTGTGGCCTTTTGCGGCGCTGAGGCGGCGAACCACGCCTTCCGCGCCCCCGCCCTTCCGCTTCGCGATCAGCTTCCTCCGTTGCGCCGGCCTAAGGTCGCGGCGGATCAGGTTTCGGCATCTTGCGAACTTTCCCGTCTTTGGCGACGCGCTGCTCAACTGCGACACATGTCGAAGTTGCCCTTTTGCGCGCGCGGTTAACGGTCCTGTCGGCGACGCCAAGTTCCGCGGTAATCGCCCGGTCAGACTTGTCCGGGTTCGCGGCAATGGCTGCTGCGGCGCGCTCTGCTGCCGGCACGTAAGGCGCGCCGCAGCCGCAGTACCCGCTCCCCTCCCGCCATTTGTTCGCCGCACTCTATTCATTTTCGGTTCACTGGGGCGGTGTTGATCTGGGGTGGGGCTACATGAGCGGAGAGTAGTTATGCGTAAATCTGCTTTGCTCTTCTTGGTGATCATTGCTGGCTCGCCGTCAGCCAATGCGAGCGAATACGGCGACTGCAAGACACGAGCGCTGATCGCGGCCGGCGCCGCGCTGGCCGCCGAAAACATGCCGGCTTACCTCAAAGCGATCGACCAGCAATCGGCGTGCAATGAGCTCATTGCGAAGCTGCCTCCGGATGAAGCCCGCAAGGTGCTCAAGTTCAACAGTGACATGGACGATCTGCATCGCCGTGCGCTGCACAACCCGGCGATGCTCTAACAAAGTCAAGGAGAACTCAGATGATGGATCGTGCGACGATTGCCGCGATCGTTCTTTGCTTCCTTTCGGGTGCGGCACAGCCTCAGAACGCACCGAACGCGCCGCAATACCAACTCGGAACGACGAACAACGTGAATTCCTCGTTCCTTCCGAGCGGCACAACGACTGGCACAGCGTTGAACGGCAATTCGCAGATTTCGATACCTGTGCCGGGCACCAACAATTACGGGTTTGGTCAGAACGCCTCTACCTCACCTACCCCGCATCAGCCAGGGAGCATGGGCGGTGTCGTGGGCTTCGGCCGCACCTTCTGATCAGCAGAGGCTGCCCGCGCCCGGCAAGACCCCCAAGATCGCGCCCTCTGGACGGGGTTCGCATCGATTGAGTGCGACTTTAAAAAACGAACGACATGCTAGCGCGGTCTTCCTGTCGCCACACCAAGCGACAATCGAACGACGTCCGAAATTCGTCAGGCCCCGAGGACGGAGAGGTTCAGCATCTTGCAGGGCGTGATCGTCGGTTTGCCTGGTAGGGAAAGCATCACAGTTTGTTCGAGCGCCTTGCGTGTGACGCGTCGCCGCTCAACACCGGTTCATGCGAGAGACACTTTCCGAGACCTCAAGATTTGCAGCATCAGAAGGGGTGGTCGTCGACCAAAAGGGACGGCGACCCCTCGCCGCGAAGAACGTCGGTAGGCGAGACGATGATGGGCTTCGCGGCTACGTCCATCATCCGCATCGTGTCGGCCGGTGCAAGGATCTTCGTGCATTAGTATTACTGAGGCCGCTTAACAACCCGGCCTCTTCGTGGGTGACAAGGCGAGACGATTTCCTTAACGCCTTGCGCGGCCGTGTCAGCGCGTCCCAAACGCCCTTGTCCAGTGACTTCGCAGCGATGCGGGCCAGATCGGGCCTAACGCCGTGGCGCGGGTCGCGTCGCGTTGGATCGATCGTAGGGGCTTGCCGCTCTTGGCGGCCGTGTCAGACGCGAAAGCGGTCGTTCAACATGTGCGCAGTGCGGTGTTATGCGTGCGGCCATCGAAGAGCAGACGATCGCTGAGCAAGGCCCCTTTAGAGCGCGGCAAATACGGCCCTTTGGTGCGCCGTCCTTACTCTGCCCAAAAGCCGCGGCTTCCTCAAATCGACGGTCTGATGGGCGGGCGATATACGCACGCTGTCCGCACCTTTTTGATTGCGGTACGGCATTCACCGCACCCGAGTGCTGGCGCCGCATCAGCCTGCCGACTTAGGCGCACCATGGAAGAAGCGTACGCGCAAGCCGTCGTGATCCGCCGGGACGTCACGCCCCACGCACGGCGGGGCAAATGGGACGCGCTGCTTCGGTACGATCGCATTCCGCTGCTGGATAACAGAATGTAGGCGAATTGGCGCGGCGACGAAGGCCGCGCCGATCACAGCGGCCTTAATGGTCGAGCGATACGGACGCAACTTCGTCGAAGCCGTTACAGATCAGCACGTCCGTCCTCTTTTCGCCGATCGGCCAGCTGACCCATACCTCGATAAGATCGTCGGCCGAACGCCCCGGGACAAGCACCTTGATCCCGAAGTTGTTGAAGCCGCGCACTAATTCAACCGGGATAGACATCCATCAATCTCCTTTATTCAGAATGGATGGACGGTCTATCGCCCGTCGGTTTCGCGGGTGTCTCGCGAAAGTTAAGAACCTCATTTTTTTCGCGCGCTGCGCCGGTCGCGGCGGTCGCGGCGGTCGGGCCAAACGGGCGCCGACCGCACGCGATGCAAGCTTGGCGCTAGTATCTTTCGACAATTACTGACCCGCTTCCTTCAAAGCTTCTTGTCACGCGAGCATCGTGCGTATTGGCCCAGACATCAAAGCAAACCCGTTCAGGTTTTACGTCTGCCACATAGCCCGGCTTCCCATCTCCAAAACCACCTTCCGCGCTCTCTGAATTGCCCGGTGATGGAATTCCACGGAAACTTCCAGCGACGAAGCGCCAGCCATCAGGTGGCGCTTCTCACGCTTTGGTCGTTTTCAAGCTGTCATTTCCGCTCGACGAAGCTTTGGCCTTAACTGTCAGGTTGTAGTTCTTGCTACGGGGGCCGCACCAGGGTAACGGAAGCCCGATTTGGAAACTGAGCTTGCAGGTCACCGGTTCGGTCCTGCTAATCAAGCGGCCGCATACATCGATCAATCCCGCAAAAGCCGCGAGAAATGCAGTCAAGGCCACAATTATTCCGGTCAATTTGGCCATCGTGTTTCCACCGGTCAATTACCTAGGAATTTAGACGGCGTCCTCGGCTGCGTACAGCCGCTTTTGCCGCAATCCTCCCTGAACGGCGTTCTCGCCGGCCGCAATGCAATCAATGATCGGTCAGCGTTTTTCCGAAAAGTCGGGCGGTTGCCTCTGCTGGTGCGCCGGGCCTACTGAGACTTGCTCATGGACGGGGCCGCCGACGAACGCGGCGGCCCCTCGCCGCGAAGGACGTCAGTACGCCAAACAAGGACGCTCTTCGCGACTGTGTCTAGCATCGGCGCCGCTGCGGCAAGCGCAATGAGATACGATCGTTAATGTTACTTGGATGGCTTAGTGGGAGCCGACCGCTTCGCTGCTGGTTTGCGGGAGGTGATCGCCTCCACCTTCTTCAGCGTCTCTGCAAATTCGGATCGGAGATATTGTTCGTGGTCGCGGTCTTTCGGCTCCGAGAGGAATGCGACCTTTACGAGGAAACGGTTCAAGAGCGAAGCAATTGCAAGGTTGTCCGAGTATTGCGAGCGCAGGGCCGTGAGTTGCCGACGCATCGCCATGAGATCGAGAGTTTCGCGGTCTGACTGCCTTTTCAAATGAAACTCGCGCGAGAGCCCTACAGTCCAAACGAAGCCGCCGCGTCGAATATAATGGCGCAACGGCTTCGCATTGGGGACCCGGACCACAGGGCAATGTCCGGCCGTGAGAAGCTAACGCTCCGCAGCGTCGCTGCAATCAAAGTCTGGAATTAAGCTTGATGTCGCGGTGGCGGGTTAATTCTGGAACCGCGAGGGTGAACATTCAACCGCGACCCAGTTGTTTAGACCGCGGCTCACGATGCACGGACCTCTGCTCGTTCCCGCTCGACTTCCTCAGCGTCCTTGTCATCGATATTCATAAGCGAGTTTCTGGCCTCCCCATGAACCTTCAGGAGTTCGTCTAGCTTGGCATGAATGGCTTGCGTGTCGCGGTGCTCGGCGCGCTGGATCACGAGGGTCATTCCCCAGGTCGCGAGAGTAGCAAACGAATGCCACTCTAGGCCATTGCCGAAGACCATCCAAAGCGCGGCATAAACGAGAAACACGACGAACGCGGCTGGCCGCGCAGCCAGCACGCCGATATTGGTCAACCAGCCTCGGACTTCCTTCAGGGCCATGGCAATCAACGTGGCTCTGCTTTTGTCGGTTCCATGAACCTCTACAGTTCGCGATCCATTGCCGGGTGGCTGCGGTTCTTCACCTTGATCCAGTGCTTCTGGCGGCCACCCCGGTATGGCCGATCGCGATGCTTTGAAACCAGCCCCTCAAGGCCCATGCGACAGGCGGCTCGAAAAAGCTCAGGGCCTATCTCGCCGCGCTCAAACGGCGCAACGGTGATACCGTCCGGACGGCGCGCCAGCAGCCGCGCAAGGTTGGTCTTCCGATGATGGAGGGGTAGGTCGCGCAAGTCATCGCCGCCGATGGCTAGGACGTCGAAGGCACAGAGCTGGACTTCATGATCGTGTTTCCGCGAATGTAGCGCGTTGAAGTCGGAGATGCCGTCGACGCCTAGGATCACGGCTTCACCGTCGATGACGAAGTGCTTTTGCCGGTTCTTCAGCGCGGCTTCGGCGATCCACGGATAGCGCTTGGTCCAGTCGGTGCCGTTGCGAGACAGCAGGCGCACTCCCGCATTCTCTCGGATGACAAGCATCCGGTAGCCATCATGCTTCACTTCATGAAGCCAGTCCGGGCCCGATGGGACCTGTTTGCCGGCCATTGCTAGGCAGAGTTCGTAAGCCATGCGCATGGATCGTAAATAGGCCGTTGCGGGCTATTTTGCGAGGCTTGGAACCCAAGGTCGGGGGCCTTCCGCTTAACGTCGGGAACGAAGCCTCCCTTAGGGAAGTCACAGCCCCGGCGGTCTTTTGCCAACCTCTGTCACGATAGATGCCGGGAATGGAAGTACCTTTGTATTCAGTATCGCAAGCTATACCCGCTTCCAATATGGTCAGCCGACTGTCTCAGCAATTACGAGCCCGTCCTTAGTGGGCACCATGATGACGAGCGTGCCGCCGGCAACTCTGTAGGGCGCGCCTGTATCCGTCGAAGGCGCTCCGGGCAGAGCGGCTGCCGTTGCGGCTAAGTTGACTAAACATTTGCGTCTGCTCAACATGCCGGGTATCTCCCGTTTCCACATTTTTCCGCTCTGCGTCCCGCGGCGGTCAGGGCTTGTGTTTGCCGCGCTTGCCCCTTCTATTGCTGCGCGCAGGAGCAATCTTGCTGCCGACGATTTCGATGTCTCGTATCATCATCGGTTCACCACCGGCAGCAGACGAACTGAAGGCATCGACCCCGATGATCTTGTCGCCTTCCTCTTCATTTGAATGCCAGGACGAAACGATCCCTCCTTCGAGAGTGGCCGTCAAAACATTCGGCCCAACGGTCGCACGCGTCCGCGGGTCACTCGAAGCCTTAAGAACAATTGAGTGGCACTTGCCTTTGATGGCGGTGGTCGGGGCCTGAGTATCAGCCAACCTATACAACTCTTGCCTGTCAGCATCCGTAACATGCTTGCGGGCACCAAAAAAACCACACCACGCCGCTGTGGTGTCGATCGCATCGCACTTTGTCAGGATGAATTCCGGTCGAACGCTATCGAACTCGCCATCATAATCCTCAAAATTTGAAATGAGAGCGCTGAACGGAAGTCCGTCGATCAATCCACCGAATATAATGCTCAACTTCTTCTGTTCTGGTAGGAGGCTTTTGAGTTCTGGATTGCTGAGGAACTCTGCGGAGATATCTCGCCTCAGAAAGCTTAAGGCCTCTCGTGTGCTGACCCATGGTTGGGCAATCTCCTGAAGACGACCTAACCACCAGCGCTTCGAATTGAAATCGTTCCAGTACGCAAGACCAGTGAATGCACCGATAAGCTCGCCGTCGAAGAACTTATAGTGGCTTACCTTCACTGTCTGATCATCGCGCGGCGCGCCGTTCCACGAAATACGAGTGTCGGCCGCGATTACAGTACATTTCGCGTTTCCAGCTGCTGCGATAAGTGTCATTTTGCCCCCCAGCATTCCAACTTTTCTACGATCACTTCAACTATGCGGCCGATTGCACCACGGGCGCGGCGTTTTAGGGCAGCGCGTTGGTCCGCACGGAAAGGGCACGGCGAGACCTTCAGAGATCAACGTCTGGCCGATATCCGTTCCGTTCGCCTTGAGGACACCGCAAGATCGGCCATAGTTGCAAGAGAACGTGCCCTCCGTTCCCGGTGGGCACGAGCAGTCAACGAAATCGAAGTCTAGGGGCTGAGACCGAACGATATCACGCAGGCGCCGGGTTGCTCGGTCGCCAAGCTCGCGCTCTTGCGCGCATTGGGCGCGACGCGTCTCCGGCGCGTTGAAGCCAACAAGTCGAACGTCGGGGGTCTCGTGATATATTCGAATGGTATCGCCATCGACGACGTGTACTTGGTCCGCAGCTATTGGCTCGCACCTCGCCAAGCTCGAATGAGCCACTGCAAAAAGGGCAACGATGATAAGCCTGCTGACACACATCTCTCTAATCCTTTTTTCAACGCTTGGCGAAATTCACGACCACGCCGCCGCCGTCCCGGGTGAACGCTTGACACTCGACTGCGGCACCATGAAGTTCGATTGTTGCTAGTTCACTTTGATCCTTCAGCGCTGCCCGATGGCATCGGTGCGCAGCAACCTCCAGCTTCGTTCGGTCGACGCTCGTAACGGCGTTTCCCGCCGTTGCGGCCAGCGCGAACCATTCGTTCGGCGGAAAGCCGCTCGCATCCCAGTTCAGGGAAACATAGGTCACGAACTTGGGGTCGCAGATCAGGACCATGTCGGGTCTTCTAAAGAAGACGCTCCCGCCGGATGGCGAGAAGTGATCGAAATTCGTATTCGTTTGCGTGATGATCCTCGCTGTTATTTCCTTGCATTCAGGTGTCTCGGCCGAGTGCTCACCGGCCGCCGCCATTCGAACTGTCCCCAGAAAAAGCGCAACTAGGGCTCGGCATGTGATGCGCCAAGCATAGACCGTCCCCTTCCTGAACGATCGTGTCATAACTCGCCAGGCCCCACGACCACCTTGTCTCTTGCTCGCTTGTATTCGAGCAACTGAGACACCGCATCGTACGAGTGGTACCTTGCGTAGACGCTCTTTGCATTCCTCTCGCGAAGATCGGCCAGAGCATCGGCCCAATAAGCGACCATTGCGCGACGAACCCCGTCTAGGGCGAAGAAACGTTCGGCTTTTGCAAACTCTTCGTCGAAACTCACGCATACCGCCCGTTCAGCAGCCTTGTAATCGGCGTCTAGAACGTTCCCACCATGTTGACCGAGCCACATGATTGATTTTGGGTACTCCAAAATGAGGCGATCGAGCACAACGTAATGTGAGAACTTCCCGTCCATCGGCGCTCGCGTGCTAAACGCAACTTCGTGAGACCCGATGTTGAGCGTGAACCAACGGCCTCCGTTGGTCTGCGGGAGAACGCTCAAGGCCCATGCGCCTTGGATGTCGAGATTGCCGTACAATCCCGACAACTGGAATAAGCGAAAGAGAAATAAGCTAACATCGGGATTGCGGAAAAGCTGATCAGTTCTCTCGGGATCGACCCGAAGTGGTTCGCTGATCGAGCGCAATTGTTCTCTGGCCTCGTGCGGAGCGACGCTGAACAACTCCCGCGTCCCGTCGACGTCCACGTTTCGCGTTCGAAAGTGACGATGGACCGCGCTCTCTACTATGGCGCAGTCCGTCACATGAACGAAGTCAGATAATTCCCAAGGACCGTGAGGAGCGTAAGCCTCGCCGCCATTTATCCCGCGAAGCCTCTCGCTTATTGGCCGCTCGGTGCGGCCAATCTTTATAAAGTCACTATTCGGAGAAACGAGAATGTAAACGAAGCCCTTTGGCACGATTTCTTCTCTTTAAGTTACTGTTCTATCCGGCACGCTGCTGGTGGCAAACTCTACTCTGCCGTTCATTAGCGGTTGAGCGTTCCGTGGGAACAATCTAACGATCTTCCACCATTCGGGGTACATGCTCGATATCGCCAAGGCTCGACGAAGCTGCCGGCCCACAGGCCGGCGCTGGCGCCCTCTGCTGGCCGTTGCGCCGCGGCGTATTGGCCATTGGAGTAACTTTGACCAATCGAGAGCAGGCCCATTTGAGACCATCCAATTCGCGATCGGGTGGGAATTGAGCAATCTAATTTCGGCGCGCGGCGGTTGAAAGCCGCCGGAAGGCCGGGCGTTCGGCCAGTTGGGGCGCAACGTTCGATATTTGATCTAACGCATCGGTCAGATCGTAAGGGATAACTGCGCCCTCCGAGGCTCCGACTGTTAGGTCAAGCAACCGGAGTAACGCTTCCCCCTTTGCCGCATCATCGATCATCGCAAGCTTTCGATCTCCGCCTTCGTCGCCATAGAGCCCATAGTCGAGCATCGACCAACACTCAAATGGAACGAGAAATCGTTCGATTACCCCAACAGCTTCCGCAAAAGCTGATCTCGAAGTTGCTGGAAGGTCAGCGAAGGCCTTGCTCACGCCCGGCGTCGTTAGCGAGCGCTCCTGCGGCCATACTGTCCGAATAAAAGGGCTCGCGGCAGATCGAAATAGATCAGCCGCCGAACCTTCGCCGTCATCGTTCTGATTTTCCGATACATCCCTGATGAACTGCTGTATTGCATTTGCGGCAGCTGCGCGAACTTCGTCTTCGAGTGTGCGCAACATTTGCGTGATCCTTCCGTTCGGGACCGCCGGAGGACGTTGCTTGCGAAATGCGTGGAGGCTTTCGACTACCACGCTAAACGCCAAGCGACCGCGCGTCTCGCGGCCTAGCCTTTTGTCGCACGCCCTCTGAGCCATCGCTCCACCAATAATGGCCAGGGTATCAGCGAAGTGCGTGCGTCGGGCTATGGCTCTCCACAAAGCCAGCGACGCAGCATCATCGTTCAGCAGCGGCCGAATAAGTTGCCGCTCGGTCCATGTGTGGTCCGCACGCAAGAAGTATGACAGAAATTCGATCAAGCGGTGCCGAGCGATCAAACCACTGCGACCGTCAACTCCAACTAGCGCGTCACGCACGCGGCGAAGGTCTTCGTCAGTTTCAAACGGGTGTTGCACCGTATTGAGCGATGGGCATCCGGCGAGGAATACACCGACGAGCTTTCCTGCCGGCGTGTTCAGCGTATCCAAATCCATCGTTTCACGACGGTCGTTATTGATAGCCGCACTTGCGCTCAGATCGGCGGTGTTATCTCCCTTGCCAGCCTCGTTAGTAACGATCACTGCCAAGGGCCACGCTCTGAACCATACTGCATGCCATGCCGGAGACGAGACTACCTGAGCGCGCCAATGATCAAGCCAATTGCTGACGCCGTCGATCGCTGCACGCAACGTTGTCTCTGATAATTGCGCTAGGAGCGCAAGAACACGACGCGCTTCCCGCTGGATTTCGTGGTTTCCTGTACCGTCTTGTTGAGGCGAATTCGGTGAATGGGCCCAGCCAAAGCACTCCCACACTTTCGGAAACTCGTCGCCTCCGCGGTCTGCGGCCTCTAGGTCACGAAGGACAAGCTTGGTCTTGTCCGGCTGCCTCAGCCAATCATCGGCGCGCCCAGCTGGATCGTCATTCCAGCTGCCACGACTGCTTCCCAGCGCGGCTTCCAGCGCTCGGAGGCGTGCTACCCCCTCAAGGGCTTCAAAACGATCGTCCGGTTCGGGGAAAACATCTCTAACGACAGGTCCGTCCGGGAAGCCTTCGTTCGCAGGCATTGTTCGCAATTCGGGAAAACTGGCGATATTGGCTGCCAAAAGGCTGCGGGCACGGGAGTTCAAAGCGCCGCCGGCGATTTGAATGCGGTTCAACTCGCGAATGGTCGAATACAAGCGGGCCTGTTTAACTCTTTCAGGCTCACCTTTGCGAACCCACAGATTGCGTGGGGGCCCTTTACTTAGCCGGTCGGCGATCCGCTGTTGAGTTTTTGCGTCCAATTCGTGAAAGCGGGTCGCTCGAAGTTCTGCAATTTCGGGTAAGGTATGGAGATCCCAAAACTCTCGATCGTCCAATTCATTGAGAAATTCTGCCACGTCTTGGACCGACACAAAGTCGAAGCTCTTGGCGGCAGCAGCCCAAAGACGGACATGGATCACCGATGCGCCGGAGCGCCACCGCGCCACAAACGGTCGAGCCAAGTCGCGGTCCAGCGATGCGATGCGGGATACCACGGCAAATAGCAATTTCACGGATGGCGCGATACCGCGATGATACGCGTCGGGGTCCTCGATCCCTTCGGCCGTTCTGCGGCCGGGCACGACGTAGATGACCCGGTACAACTCCCCAAGTAGCCACAGCTGCCCCTTCCCGTCCCAACCTAAGCGGCGAGCGATGTCTAGGCCACGATTTACAGCGCCCTCCAGTGCGCCAGCTGTGCCTTCCAATAACGCCAAGTCATCAATCTGGTCGAGTTGGATGACGTTTAGGTCTACAAGGTCGCCGCTCGACAGCTTTGCAGAAATCAAATGACGAAATGACTTGGGACGACGGGGAACTTTTGTGAAGTGTCTAAATGACGAGCTGATAGTGCCTACTTTCAGCCGCGGAGCTACTAGATCCACGATAGCTGAAATGACCGATCCTGAGCGATCTCCAGCACGCAACCGACGTTGTATGAAATAGATGGCGGTCGAGGGGCCTTTCTCGATCGGTTTTTCGGACCAACTCTCCTCAATCAACCGCCATGTCGTCGCCCATGGCTCTTCGAGTTGCCGAGCGCCGGGACCACTTAGCAAATTCTCGATTGCTAGCCGTTCAATTCGATTTTCGTCCCCCAATTGCGCAGCCCATTCAACCGTGCTTCTCTCTTGGAGCCGATCGTTCAGGAACGTGTGGACGACCCGAAACACGCCGCGATCTTGTTCGTCCAGATAGATCGGGTTCATGGACGAAGCGTCCGTTCTTTTTCGGCGCCAATTTTGGAAATCGCGTCCAACCAGCCGAGGTCAGCCTTGGCCTTGGATGCCACAGCCGCCAGCCGAATTCGTTCGCTTGTGTTGCTGCGCCTGATTAGATGGTCAAACAGGTCCTTATCGGTCTCTGAGGCGGCTGCTCTTGTGCTCTTTACGATCCGGCGGATCTCAGCATTAATTCGATTTGGCTTGCCGTTTATGGCCGAGTATTCGGCCCAACGTTCTAGGGTCAGTTGGAGAGCCTTGTGATCGTCTGCCGCGTCATAGTGTATAGGGGTGATGCCCCGCGCCTTCCAATCTTCCAGTGCGACTGGATCGGGGCTGCGGGTCCCGAAGAACGTAAAGCGTTCCCTTAGATCGTCAAAGCGCGAGCCGTCCGCGGCGACCGCGTTCAAAAGATATCGCATAGGAGGATCGTTCGCGCTGTAGCCGACAAGTACGAGGTGGAAAAGACGCGCGGCATCATAGATGAAGTCAGGCACAACGCGCCGCCGCAGATAGAACTCACCGAAATCTTGGTCCGACAAAACGAGCTCTGAAAATCGACTTTGATCCGGGTCAAGAGCGCCGTGGATGTGCAAGACACCCGCGAAGTCGGCTTGTCGTGTTGGTCGCGGTATTGAGCCCAAGGCGTACGTATCAACGCGAGAGCCCCGTTTCGTGCCCCCTTCAAGCAGCAGATCGAAATTTGTCGTCACTACGGTGGTGGCGCCGCCGCGGTCGGCAAGCCGCATTAGCGCCCGATGAACTGCGGCCGGCCCAACTCCGTCAAGCCGCAGCCGACGGGCTACTTCACGTCTGACTTGACTATCGCCTCTGGTCTTTTCGTCTAAGCGACGCTCAAGCATTCCGAGTACGACGTCGTAGTCACCCCCAATGAAGCGTTTAACCTCCGCGGATTGGCGTTCCGTCAGGCTGCTACAGTCCGCGTCCCACTGATTACATATCCCACGAGGCAATTTGGTTAGAACGGTGTGAACACCCGGGTCCAAAGCCTCGTACACGTTCAAGACCAACTCTCTGAAGTCGGGCAGCCCAGCTGGCCGAGATATGCCTGCGCCGCAGATAAACAGCACTTCTCCGCGAGCGTGTGCGAGCAGCAGTCTCTCAGGGATTGACGCAAGTCCTGCTCCCAGAGAGATGACCCGGTCTTGTGGCGCTGCTGAACTCAACAATCCTTGCCCCTACAGTGCCAGAGGAGGACAGCAGAGTATTTGGAGCGCGGCACCAATCGCAGCGGCTTTGGTACAAGCAACGGACGGAAACATCGGGGCGGTCTCGCAAGACTGATCAAAAGCTATCCAGATTGGCCATGAACCAAGTTCGAAAGTCTTCTATCGTCGCGGTCCAGATCTCCAACTTGGATGCCGCTCGCGCAATCATCATGGCGGCATCGAAGCACTCGATTTGCATTTCAGCGGCTCCGCCGTGCTTCAGCCAATCGCGCTCTCGATTAAGCTGCGCGATCCAATCCTTCTTTTCCGCAAATCTCTTTTTGGCGCGCGGGTTATCGCGCAAGCCGGCAAGCAGGTGATAGCCGTCGCGCTTGATCATTCCTTCGGCAGCACCGGCGAGCGTCAGGGCGACGTCAAACTTGCCCCTTTCCAAAGCACCAATGGCAGCGTCAATCTGTCGGCTCGCGGCTTCCGTCAGCGTCAGGTTGACAGGATCGGCGGGCAGCCGCGGGCCGCGGAAGCGGCGCGGTGGTTTAGGTTTTCGCATCAGGCTGGCTCTCGCACTGCTGGCGGACGAAGTGAGCAGCGGCCTTAATCGCTGACAGAACGTCTACGGCTCGATCGCCCTCCAGAGTGACGCCGCCGACCGCGTCGTTGTAGCGCGATAAGCCGTAGGCTCCAGATACAGTGTAGTACATGGGCGGCCGCGCGATGACGCCTGCGCTCGAGAGCGGCTGAAGGTTTGGGTCGGCTGGATGCCCGGTATGAACGTGCTTGAAAGCGTGCGCAATGCGATCGACCAACGCAAAGTCGGCACTCGCATCTCGAAAGTTCTTTCGATCGCGCTTTGCATTCAGGTAGTCGATCGAGTGGAACACCGCGAGCGCCGCCAAGAAGGCGTGCCGGACCGACGTCGGGTTCGCTTCGAAGTCGGCGATCGTCGGCTCGACGATCAGCTCGAAATATCGTTCGATTTCCATCAGCCAAAGCCCCAGTTCGTCTGTTGGATCACGTTCAACGGCGGCGGGCCCCTATCAGGGGCGTCTGGGGATTGGCCGTCCTTCGCCGGGACCGAATAGAGCTTTTGCACCCACCGGATCGATGTACTGTCCGGCGTCGTCACGTACAGCTGTAGGCAGACGATGTAGCTGTCGTTCTGTTCTTCCTTGCTCCTCCGAAACCGGAGTGCGTTGCCGTCCTTCACCCAAGGATAACGCTGCGCCACGTTCGCGTGCACAGGCAAAATGTCTCCCGGCTTTACGACAATCTGGGTCGGATTGAAGGTGATCGATTTGGCGAAGCGGCCATCGCATCCAGTCTTAGGATCGGTGACCAGCACCAATTCTCCATAGATTTCGGTGATGACCGCCGCGCGGTTTCCCGAATTGATGAACGTGAACTGCTGATCCTGATCCAGCAGCAAATCGCCTTTGTCGGGCCGCACCGCCAGCGCGCCGTCGACAACGACGCGGATGTCGTCGCGTTGGATTAGCAGCGTGCGGTAGGCCGTGAACCCGGTAATGCACAGGGATATCACCGCAACTGCCCAACCAGCCCAATCAAGCCAGTGCTTCTTTGGCTTGCCTTCCGATGCCTCACGCCTGCGATCGTGCCAAGCCAGCCAGTCTTCGGCGAAGCCGATCGTCATTTGCGTCGTCCCGATCGTAACCGCGCCGGCAGGGCCGGCGTCGGTTTTCGTCAGCCGGTTGCGGACGTTCAGGGGACTTTGCTTTTCCAGTTCTTCGAACCAGCGTCTGGCTTCGTCCGGCTGTGCCGGCGACCATCGCGACGCTTCATAGGGGAAGCGATCAGCCTTCATCGGTGCGCGCTGCATCAGTATGTTTGCGGTTTGTCGACGGTGCCGACGCCTTCGCAATTTTGGCAGACGCCGCGAAGTCGGTCGTTCTTGTTTGGATCGCCGCAGCAGACCGGACAGGGCATCCACTCGCCCTTCGGGTTCGGTTCAGGGAAATATTCCATCCGCCCGTCGCAAACGATGCACACACATTTCCCATTGCACACGGGGCACAGAGTAGTTCCGCCCGGCATCCCCCTTGCCCTCCCCAAAGACAACATTGTCGTAATACACTGGGTTGCGCCGCCGGGCATTCTCCCGTCGTCGTTTTCCCCGTCAAAACTTCCGCCAGCGTTTGCGAATTGTTGGTATCTACGTTGGTAAGGCGTCAATCATAACATAAATTTCGCAATAAATTACAATGACTTAAATCGATTTAGCAATCCCCTCAGCCGGCACCAGCGCGCGATGCGCATCCCTCAGCTCGAAGTCTTCGTTAGGCTGCCGTGCTGCAGATGCTCGACGTCCGTGCCGTCGATATTGACCCATGCATGCTTCGACCGCTCGAATACCGATTTGATCGGCGCCGGGAAATTGGGGTCAGCGATTGCACCAACGGCAACGCCTATCATCGACGGTAATTTGTCCGGCTTCCAAAAGACCGTCGAGCCGCAATCGGAACAAAAATAGCACCGGACCCTGCCGCCGCTCTCGCCGGCGCGAACATATTCCTTCGGCGCTCCTGAGATCTTGACCGCATCGACCGGATAGAAAGCACCAACACCGAACGGCGCGCCGGTCCTCCGCTGGCATTCGAGACAGTGACAGGCCGCGACCAGGTTGGTCGGTCCCGGAAGCGACAGCGCAAGCGCGCCGCAGCTGCATCTGGCGTCGATCATAGACTCCACTCCTTGCATTCATTGCTTCGATGTCCGCTTAAGCCGCGGCGATGATGGCCGGGCGTCAGGCGCGCTCAGCTGGCGGGCAACTCGTCCAGCCGCCAGAGCCCGAGGCTCTTGTCGCGCCAGCCGCCACCGCCCTCCTCGCAGCGCTCGTTGATCAATTCGCGCGGGGCCGGCCAGCCGAACGGCGGCTTCGTCATGTTGAGTGCCCGCCAATCGCCGTCCTCGCAATCGCTGTTGTCGTCCCATTCCGGAAAGGTCGTGACCAGCAGGAATTGCGCGCCGCTGGCGCGAAAGCAGGATATAGCGCGCGCGATGTTCTGAAAGCTCAGATGCACGAGACAGTCGCGGCACAGGATCACCTCGCAGCGCGGCAGGGAATCTCGCGTGATGTCGGCGACGGCAAAGCGGCCCCGCAACTCGCCTCGCGCGACGCGGGCGCCGTTGGCTGCGATCAGCGACGGCACGATGTCGATGCCGATATAGTCGACATCGAGCTGCATGCTGCCGATCCAGCCGGCATCGCCGCAAGGCGCATCGAGCAGTGAACGGGCGCCCAGCCGATGCAGCAGGCCGGGCAGCGCCTCGCGGATCGCCGCGGTGGCAGGATCTTCCGATCCCAAGCCCGAGACCGACGTCGCAGCTCCCCACAAATTGGTCCGCTCGATCCTCTCAAAACGCGCGGCGAGGTCGAGACCTGCAAAATTGTCACGGTCGGCAACGAACCGCTCATGGGCGAGCACAGCGGGACGATGGGAGATCATCGGATGGGACTCGCGTCAAGATTCCGTCGCAAGCATACTATAGGGGCGAGATATCAAACCAAAATCTCCCGCGAGCAAGTTCGCTGATGATCACCCGACGAACGGCCCTGACCGGCCTTGCCACCCTTCTGTTGCCGATCCCCGCGCATGGCGCTCCCAGCCAAGAGTTTAAGATCGCCTCCGGCGGGGACAGCCTCTCCGTGTCGCGCTATGCGGCGGCCGGATCAGAGAGACGTCCTGCCGTAATCGCGCTGCACGGCGCCCACGGGGTCGAGATCAAACCGCGCGCTTACGAGCGTTACGCCGATGCGCTGACGGCGCAGGGCATCGACACCTATTTTCTCAGCTACATGGCGCCAGCCGACATGGTTGCGTTGACATCGACCTCACACGAGACACGTGAGGCCTATGAAACGAAACGGTTCGAGGGCTGGGCCGACACGGTCGCCGCCACCGTGACTGATGTCCTCGGCCGACCCGACAGTTCGGGACGCATCGGCCTCCTCGGCTTCTCGCTCGGCAGCTACATCGCCGCCGAAGCGGCCGCGCGTGACAGGCGCATCGCAGCCCTCGCTGTGCTCTATGGCGGCATGCCTCACGCCATGGCCACGAAGATCAAGCACCTGCCGCCGCTGATCGTACTGCACGGCGAGGCCGACAAGAACATCCCGATCGAGGAAGGCCGGCGGCTGGTTGCGCTCGGCAAGTTGGCCGGCGCCGACGCCGAATTCGTGCCCTATCCCGGCAGAGCCCACGGCTTTGATTTCTCGGACACAGACCCGATGACTCAGGATGCGATCGATCGGGTCACGAAATTCTTCCAGGCACGGCTCGCCACCTGACCGCTTCAGGGCGGCTTCAGCTACCCATGATGTGGATGTTCTTCGCAGGAAAAGCGCGGGGAAGGCGAGCCACCACAGATTGGATCAACAGTCTGAATGAGGTAGCATGCGCTTGCATGCCTTCCTACACCAGCCGAGAGAGCGCCAAGAGCATCGCCGGAGCCGTCACGGCCGTCGTCGCAACGCTCTTCCTTTTCGCGATCGCGATGGCGTTCCTGCTGCCGCAATAGGAGCTGCGGCGCGCCGGCGGCGGGGCCGCCGGGCCGTCCTCGCGCGGGATCAGGCCGCGCGCACCGTCCGCAGGAATTTGCCGACTTCGTCCTTCAAGCGGGTGCTGTCGGTCGCCAGCATCTTCGCGGTCGAGAGCACCTGCGAGGAGGCCGAACCGGTCTCAGCGGCGCCGCGCTGCACGTCGGTGATGTTGGCCGAGACCTGCTGGGTGCCGTGAGCGGCCTGCTGAACGTTGCGCGAGATCTCCTGGGTCGCGGCGCCCTGCTCCTCGACGGCGGCGGCAATGGTCGAGGACACTTCAGACAGCCGCTCGATGGTTGCGGAGATATCGCGGATCGCCATCACCGAGTCCTGGGTGGCGGTCTGGATGCCGGAGATCTGCTGGCTGATCTCGCCGGTCGCCTTCGCGGTCTGCTCGGCGAGCGTTTTCACCTCGGAGGCGACGACGGCAAAGCCGCGGCCGGCCTCGCCTGCCCGTGCCGCCTCGATGGTGGCGTTCAGCGCCAACAGGTTAGTCTGGCCGGCAATGGTGTTGATCAGCTCGACGACGTCGCCGATGCGCGTGGCTGCGATCGAGAGCTCGCTGACGCGTTCGGTGGTGGTGCGCGCCTGGTTGACAGCTTCGCTCGCCATCCGCGCGGATTCCTGCACCTGCCGGCTGATCTCGTTGACCGAGGACGACAACTCTTCCGCGGCGGTCGCAACCGATTGAACGTTGCCCGTGGCCTCGCCCGAGGCGACTGCGACCACCGAGGTCAGCTCCTGGGCGCGCTTCGCCGTCGTAGCGAGTGTCGAGGACGAGGCTTCGAGCTCGGTGGAAGCGGATCCGACGGTATCGATGATCTCGCCGACCGCGCGTTCGAAGCCATCGGCGAGGTTGAACATGTCACGGCGGCGCTGCTCGGCGGCCTGTTGCTCGGCTTCCACCTGCGCGGCCTTGAGGCGCTCGACCTCGATCGCGTTGGTCTTGAACACCTCGACGGTCTTGGCCATCTCGCCGATCTCGTCGCGGCGGTCCTTGTCGGGCACTTCCGTCTGGAGGTCGTTGCGCGCCAAGCCCTCCATGGCGGCCTTGAGACGGGCAATCGGCTTCGACATCGCCACGAGGCCGATGAAGAGCGCAATCGCAATGCCAATGATCAGGCCGCCGGCGCTGACACTCATCACAGTCCAGGTCGCGGATTTGGCGTCGGCCTCAATGGCTTCCTTGCGCTGGTTCACGGCCTTGGTCGTGTACGTGAACTTGGCCACGCGCTCGAGGGCCGCATCGATCAGCGGGTCACACTCCTTGTGGGCACGATCCGCGGCCTTGACATTGTCCTCAGGGGTGCTTGCCGCCGCGCCAGCCTGGAGCACCGGATCGCAGCCCGCAAAGGCGGCCTTCAGCTGCTCGCCGACGCTCCGCGTTTCGGCCGCACGTGCGGGGTCATCCCGTTCCGCAGCGGTCATATATTGGCCGACTTCATTGCGGTTCTGGTTCGCGATTCTGAGGCGATTGGCGTTGCCCGCCTCGGTCGTCTCGGTGAGTACCGCATAGAGCGCAGCGTGATAGGTCTCGACGCGGCGCTGGGCGCGTACGAGGTTGAGGGCAGCCGACTGCATCGCTGTGACTTCGCTGAAGCCGTCGACCGTCGCCGACAACTCGCGAATGCCAAAGGCCGCAACCGCAACCAGGGCACAGCCCATCACGGTCACGATCAGCGCAACCTTCAACACGATCTTCAAATTATTCAAAAAGCTCATTCGCAGCCGCCTTCAAATACCCGGTTCCTACGCCGGAACTGTCCCAGCGGCCGCATTGGAACCGGAGGAAATTAACATTTGATAATAAGCGTCGTGAATGAGGTTACGGAAAAATACCCAATCGAGCCTGACCGTAAGCCCTGCGTAAGCTTGAGCCTCCTTTCAAGGCGTTCCGCGGGCTAGCGAACGGGCATCCGCGCCAGCGCTAGTGATCCGGGGAGGCCTCCCGGCAGTCATCTGGTCGGACATGGGCACGCACGAGATCCTCGACGAACGCAATCACCTGCGCCCGCTTCTCGGGCGGCAGCGACAGGAAGGCGCGCACAAGGCGCAAGCCCTGCACTTCGCCCGACGGGTCGGCGCTGGAATCCATCCGACTAATGTCAGGCGACTGGGAAAAATATGCAACCCCCGGTCAACCTTCTTGATTCGGTGCCCCGGCTTTGGTGGAATGGGTCAAACAGGGTGGTGGATCATGAAGTGGATCAGGGAGCGCGACGCTCTGATCGCGCAGACGCTGGCCTTCGTGCAATCGGTTGCTGGCAAGAAGGACGATTTCCGTCAGCCGGATACCGCTGCAGCTGCTCCGGTCCTGGCAACGGAGATCGTCTCCGTCCGGGCCACGACCGTGACGCTTGAACAGGCGCAGGCCGATCCGCCCCCGCCGATCAACCCGGCGCCCCAGCCCCTTCTCACCCCCGCACCGCGAATGGGTAGCGACTTCCGCAGCGAGATGCAGACCCGCATCGCCGATTTCAGGAAGCATCAGGAGCGGTTCGAGCGCGAACGCGAGGAATATTGTGTGGCGACACTGACCAAGCTCCGCGCCGCCATCCGCGATACCGACGCGCCCCCGACGGCTCGCAAGTAGGATCGGACCGTCCCCTACAACCAGGACCACACCAGCCAAAGATTGGCTGCACAGGCGCCGATCAGTGCCAGCGTCAGTGGCAGGAGCAGGTGCCCACAGCAGGTTTTGAGGTCGGTCGTCATGGCCGGAAACATCCGCTGATTCCGCCAAACGAGTCCCAAGGTTTCTTTTTTGGAGGATTCAGGACTCGTTAAGGACTCAGGTCCCGCCTTGCATCCAAGTACCCATAGCCGATCACGGGCCCGTGATCGCTCAGGAACCGGCCGCGCCCGTAAGCCGTTAACGCGTTTTCCGGGAGCGGGAAGCATGCCGTACGCCCTGTTCTGCAACGACAGCCAGATCAGCAAGGCCTATCCTGATGAAGCCGACGTCTGGAAGCTCGCGCAACGGAGCGGGCTGGTCGTGGACGTCGGGACCGACGACGAGCGGCACGGTCCGCGCCGGGTGCTCGACAACGACTACGAGATCAAATCCTGCCGGGCCGCCCAAGGCGAGGATCCCGCCAAGAACAAGGCGGACGCCGAGCGGGAATCCAGGATGGAGCTTCAGCTCAGTTCGTGAGCTCCGGCTAAGACGTGCTTCGGTGCAAAGCGCACTTCAGGGTGTCGCGATCGCCAGCGATGCCTGCTCACCGGCGAGCGACACGCAAGCCTTGCGGCGATGCAGCCCGCGGATTGCTCCGGTAACCTTCAGCACCTTGCCGGAGGGACAGGAGGCGTCTTTCACGAAGGCGACCTCGTAAGGTGCCAACATCAGAGGCTCGGATTTGAGGATTGTTTGGGCAGCGCAGGGGAGCGCGGCGAAGCACGCGACGACCACCACCGACGCCAAGATACGCATGTTCGTCATCCCACCAGCCCGGTTATTGCCATAATCCGCGTACCGGAGCACGAGTTCCGTAAGTCGCAAAAATTATTTTTGCTTTACCCGATGCCCGTGACACGCGAGAGAATGCGCCCGCAAGACCGTTGGCTTGCAAATGACGCGCCAGATGGTTCACACAATGAAAACAACAGGCGCCGACAAACAAAAGGCCGGCGGAAAGCCGGCCTTTGTCGGATCGTGGTCGCTCCGGGCGGCTCAGTAGCGCGAGGCCGGGCCACCCCAGCCGAAGCGGTAGTTCACACCGACCTTGACGGTATGCTCGTCGTCCCGGCCGCGGACGCCGACGACGTCGGCCGGACCTGAGGCGATCGTCGTGCTACCGAAATTGTAATACTGGTACTCGGCCTTGGCCGACCAGTTCGGCGCGAACATGTATTCGAGGCCGGTGCCGACGGTGTAGCCGTCCTTGCTGTTGCCGCTGGCGGTGAAGGGCTGCGGCACGCCGGCGACGTTGACGCCGAGGCCGCCATTGCGCCAGGCGTAGCCGCCCTTGGCATAAAGCAGGGCCGGGCCCCAGGTGTAGCCGAGGCGGCCGGTCACCGACCCGATCTGGTCCGTGTTCGATGTCACCTGCGTCCCGAGCGGGAACGTGACGCCCTTGTTGTTGGTCGGCAGCCAGGAATATTGGGCCTCGATACCCACCACCCAATTGGGCGCAAACTGGTAGTCGAAGCCGCCCTGCACGCCACCCAGGAAGCGGGCGTCGCTCGACTGGAAGGTGGTGTCGCCTGCGAAGGCGCCGCCGACATGGCCTCCAATATAGAAGCCGGTCCAGTTGTAGATCACCTGCGGCGGCGTGTAGGCCGGAGCCTTGGTGTAGGGGCGCGGCTGCATGTCTGCCGCGGCCGCCGGTGCGGCTAGCGCCAGCAGAGCTGCTGCGCCCAGCAAAAACCTCTTCATGATCATCCCCGTTCTTTCAAATTCGACCCTCGGGAAACAACGTGGCTTGAATTTGGTTGCTTCGCGGCGATGCCGGAACGTTGATCGTTCGTTACTGTGACGCGGCGGCAACATCGCGATTTTGTTCCGTCACGTCCGCTTGCCGCGACCGATTTTCGTTCGCGCAAAACTTGCCGTAACGATTTGTCGCAAGGGAAACTCGCCTCGTTCAAAGCTCGCCAAAATGTGATCCAGCAGCTCCGGCTGCTCTTGATCTAGCAGTCCGCGATGAAGGCGGGCTTTGCGCTACCGCGTCATCTTTTCCAGTTCTGGAAAGGGTGCGTAAACCGCGCCGGCGCAGAGCTCGCTGGCGCGATCGACGACACGGTCGGCCCTGCCATTGACATAGACGACGGCGCGCTCGCGCATGGCCTTGTAGCTGCCGTCAGTCTCCCGCGGCGTGAAGTGCAGGCAGCTGATGTAGAATTGCCGTCCACCGATCTCACGCAGCACCGGATCCGCCATGCTGGCGTCGCGCACGCCGACCGGATTGTTGAGATAGGCGTGAATCAGAGCCAGTGCGTCGCCGCGAAAATTGTCGGGAAACGGCTGCGGGCCGCCGGCCTGGGCCCCTTCCATCAGGGACGGACGGTCACCATCGCCAAAACAGGCCGCGAGCGCCAGAGGCAGCAACAGGACCATCGCGCGTTTCGCCAATTGCCCCAAGGGATCAAGTTCTCCAGTCAGTCGGTTCGGCAGACGTTCTAGCCCCAAGGTTGCACAAAGGGAATTCGCTTCCGCAAACGGCGCACCGACCCGCCGTCAGCACCTCGCGCTATGACGCGAAGCATGACGAACGGGCCGGGCCTGAACTCCGCGCGAGACGACGGGGCAATGCCAGGGACGCCGCCTCGCTGGGGTCAGTTGTTAGCTGCGCTTCTCGGTCGTCACCGGCTTGGTGAGGCCCGACTGCGTCTTCAGCGACTTCTTGACCGACAGATGCTTGTGGTGATGACGATGCGTCCGCACGGCCTTGTGCTCGTCCGGCGTGACCGCGGCGTTGGCGTTCATCGCCTTGGTCTTGGTATCGACCTTGGCAGGCGACTTGATGTCGGCAGTCTTGTCAGCCGTCTTGGCATCGGCCTTGACGCCGGCGTCGGGCTTGGCAGCGGGGGTCGAGACCTTGCTCTGGGTCTGGTCCGCCTTGATCACCGGGGCAGTCGCGGTGGTCTTGGCGGCATCCTTCGCTGCATCCTTGGCGAAGGCCGGAGCGGCGATGACGGAAGCTGCGAGCAAGGCTGCGGAAATGGTCTTCAACATGGTGGTCTCCTCTTGGAAGGATCTTGAGGCGGCCTCTCGCCAACTCTTCGATCATGGGGGAGAGCCTAGACGGCGCGCGCTGAACCCGTTCTGAAGCGCGTAGCAGGCTTCCGTTCATCTGGATGACAAGTTTGTCATCTTGCGGCCGCCGAACCGCCCAGAGGCGGCAGGGAATGTTTTTGCCGCCCGGGTGTTCCGGTCTTTAGGCAATCGTGTAGGATCGCCACGTTCCATTCGGGAGAACTTAGATGCGCAGACTCGCAACGCTTCTTGTGCCGGGACTTGTCGCCATGAGCTTGGCGGCCGGACCGGCTCTGACCAGCGCCTATGCCGCCGGCAGTGACGAGCCCTCCTCGCCGCCGAAATCCGATACGTCGACCAAGAAGGGCAAGAAGAAGAGCTCTTCCGTCAGCGATCCGAAATTCCTCGCGGCGTACCGGACCGCGTACACCACGATCTACGACAAGCACGACTATACGGATGCGATCGGCCAACTGAAGCAGCTCAAGCGTGAGGACGTCGCCGACGTCGCCAACCTGATCGGCTACTCCTATCGCAAGCTCGGCGACTACCAGTCGTCGAAGGTCTATTATGAGATCGCGCTGAAGGACGATCCGAACCACGTCCGCACCTGGCAGTATTACGGCCTCTGGCAGCTCGAGCAGGGTAACCGCGAACAGGCGCAGTATCACCTGAACAAGATCGCCTCGCTCGCCGGCACCGACAGCTCCGAATATCGCTCGCTGGCTGCCGCGCTCGACAAGCCGACCGGCGCGACGCTCGTCTACTGAGAAATCGCATCTTCTGAGGACGCGAACGGGCACAACCTTCCGGTTGTGCCCGTTCTGCTTTCTCGGCTAGCTTTCACACACCCATCCTCCCTCACAAACCGGTGGCGCAATGGACACGTGGCTGCGATCCGCGATCGACTACATCGGCTCCTGGATCGAATTCCAACAGGCGACCTTCCAGCAGCCAGGCGTCCTGCTTGCCTTCGTCCATCGCGGCGAGGTCGTCGCCGAGCATGCATTTGGGCTTGCCAATCTCGATACCGGCGAGAAGCTCACCCCGCGCCATCGCTTCCGCATCGCTTCGCACTCCAAGAGCTTTACCTCGGCCGGCATCATGAAGCTGCGCGAGCAGCGCAAGCTCCGGCTCGACGATCCCGTCGGCCAGTATGTCAGCGGTTTGCATCCGCGCGTCGCCGAGACGACGATTGCGCAGGTGCTCTCGCACAGCGCCGGGCTGACGCGGGACGGCGTCGATTCCGGCCAGTTCATCGACAGCCGCCCCTATCTCAACGCCAAAGAGCTGCTCGACGAGCTGAAGCAGCCGACCGCGATCGAGCCAGGCACGCGTTTCAAATATTCCAACCACGGCTTTGCCCTGATGGGCCTCCTCATCGAAGCCGTGACGAAGGAGCCTTACTCCGCCTGGATCAAGCGCGAGCTCATCGAGCCTGCGGGCCTTCGCGAGACCGAGCCGAATACGCCGCTTCCCAGGGGCGCGCTGTTCGCGCGCGGCCATACACGCAAGCTGCCGCTGGGCGAACGCTGCGTGATCCCGGGCGACAATCCGGCCCATGCATTGGCGTCAGCCGCGGGCTTCGTTGCCACCGCCGCGGACACCGCGCGATTCTTTGCCCAGCTTGCCCCCAACGCGAAGAAAAGCGTTCTGTCGGTCGCGAGCCGCCGCGAGATGACACGGCATCATTGGCGCGTGCCGCAGAGCTTCGAGGCCTATTACGGCCTCGGCGTCAACGCCGGCAAGACCGACGGATGGGACTGGTTCGGCCACGGCGGTGGCTTCCAGGGCTATATCTCGCGGACCTGCTCAATTCCCGAATGCGAGCTCGCGATCAGCATTTTCAGCAATTCCATCGACGGCGCCGCACCGTTCTGGATGGACGGCGCGATGCAGATCCTGCGCGTCTTCAAAACACGTGGCGCACCCGACCGACGCGTGCGCGACTGGACCGGCCGCTGGTGGACGATCTGGGGCGCGACAGACTTCGTGCCGGGCGGCAACCGCGTGCTCGTCGCCAACCCGCAGTTCAACAATCCCTTCATGGACGCCGGCGAGATCGAGGTCACTGGCCGCGATACCGGCAAGCTCGTCTGGGCAGCCGGCTATTCCAGCCACGGCGAGCCGGTGCGCCGCGCCCGCGACAAGCGCGGCAAGATCCGCGACGTCTGGCTTGGCGGAGCAAACCTCAAACCCGGAAGCGTCGTGGCGCGCGAGATCGCGCGGCGCTATCCGCCGCGGAAACGACGGCCTACTCCCTGATCAGCGCCTCGACCTCGCCGCGAAGCGCCTGCCGCGAGCCGTCGCGCGAATAGAACATGTGACCGCCGGGATAGACGACGAATTTCACGCGCGCTGTCACGAAGGCCGGCAATTGGTCGAGCGCCCGCTTCGTGCCGAAATAGGGCGTCGCGAGATCGAACAGACCGTGCGCGACCAGCACGTTCAGCTTCGCATCGGTGGCGAGAATCTGGCGCAGCTCCGACAGCGATTGCGGTGGGTTGATGCCGCCACCGAAGTCCCAGTTGTGCTCAACGGAGCCATTGAGGACTTCATAAGAGCCGTCGGGCCGCCAGTTGAGTCTTTGCGTGAGCACATCGACCGCGGCGCTCGTCAGCGGCGCCTGAAGCGCATCGCCGGAAGGATCGCCAAAGCGCGAGCTGCCCGAATCCGGATACGGATCGAGACCACGCACCGAGCCGTCATAGCGCCCGGTCACCATGCCGTTCTTGCGATCGAGCTCGCGACGGAATTCGCCGACATCGAAGCGGCCGGCGAGCCTGCGGCTTACTGCCTGGTCGATGCCGGTGAGTTCGGCAACCTTGTCGGCGAGGCGATTGGTGGCTTCCTTGTCCGCCTCGCCCTTGACGAGATCAGCCAGAAACTCGCCGCGCGCATAGGCCTCCACGTCGGCGAGATCAGCGCGCTTGACCGGTCCCTTGGCTTCGCGCGCCACCGCCACGTAGCTCGGCAAGCTCGCGACATATTGCAGCAGGCTGGTGCCGGTGAACTCGCGGAAATCGAGCAGCGGTGACACCAGGATCAAGCCTCTGACGCCCACGCCATGCTGAATCTGCAACTGACGCACGACCTTCGGCCCGCGAATACCGCCATAGCTTTCGCCCGCGACATATTTCGGCGAGGTCAGCCGGTTGTGCTTTTCGAGCCAGCGGCGAATGACGAGCGCGATCGAGTTGACATCCCCGTCGACCGAGTAGAACCGCTTGCGCGCATCCTCATCGCTCGCGATGACGCGGCTGTAGCCGGTACCGACAGGATCGATGAAGACGAGATCAGTGAAGTCGAGCCAGGTCTCCGCGTTCGGTTTCACCTCGGGCGAGGCCGACGGCGACAGCCCCTCGCCATCAAGCGGCAGCCGCCATGGCCCGACCGCGCCGAACTGGAGCCACGCCGAGGATGCGCCGGGCCCGCCGTTGAAGAGGAACGTCACCGGACGCGTGGCGCGGTCGGCGCCGTCGAGCTCGTAAGAGGTGACGGCGACGTCGGCGAGCGGCTCGCGCTTCTCATTGAAGACCCGGATCGAGCCGGCGGTCGCGGCGAAGTTGAGGGCTCGGCCCGGCAGATCGAGGGTCTGTTTGGTGGTCGAGTCATCAGGGAGGCGACGATCGGAAGCCGCTGGCGAAGCCTGCGCCGCATTTTGTGCATTGCCGCCGCGCCCGGTCTTCTGTCCGGCGGGCGTTGACGCCTCGTTGCGTGGCTGCGGCGGATCGTCCGCCCGCGCCGGGCCCGCGAGCGCGAAAGCAACGACAGCAAGCACCAGCCCCGCACGGCATTGCATCGGCAAGCTCATCGACATGTTTGTTCTCCTGCCCCCTCGGTGCTTCTCAATCCCGGAAATAGCCGCCAATTGCGACGGTTTGGGGGATCGGAGACCCCGGATTGGCTTTCCGGGGCCGATGAAGTCGGCTTTTGCCCTCGGACGGGACGTCCGGTCAGCCTCCCGCGTTTGCCTTGCCAACCGGTCATCCTCGACAATACGGGCCCAGGTCGTATAGACGACCTCGGCGGACCTTTCTCGAGCCAGCGGCACCTGCCTGGAAGCCATGACCAAGCCATCGCGATACGAACGGATCGCCTTCGTCGCCAGCCCGGGCAGCGAGGCCGCGGCCGCCTTCCACCAGCTTACGGCGCAATACGGCAATTGCGATCCTGACGAGGCCGACGTCGTGGTCGCGCTTGGCGGCGACGGGCTGATGCTTCAGACGCTGCATCACCACATGCGCTCGGGCAAGCCGATCTACGGCATGCACCGCGGCACGGTCGGCTTCCTGATGAACGAGTACTCGACGCATGATCTGCGCGCCCGGCTTGAGGCGGCGCATGAATCCGAGATCAATCCGCTGCTGATGCGCGCGACTGACGTCAACGACCGGGTCCATCTGCACCACGCCATCAACGAGGTCTACCTGTTCCGGCAGACCTCCCAGGCGGCGCGCCTGCGCATCCTGATCGACGAGCGCGAGCGCATGCCCGAGCTGATCGCCGACGGCATCATCGTCGCAACGCCGGCGGGCTCGACGGCCTACAATCTCTCCGCCCAAGGCCCGATCCTGCCGATCAACGCGGCGCTGCTGGCACTGACGCCGATCAGCGCCTTCCGGCCGCGGCGCTGGCGCGGCGCCCTGCTCCCCAACACCGCCTATGTCGTGATCGAGGTGCTGGAAGACGACAAGCGCCCGGTCGCGGCGGTCGCCGACCATGAGGAGGTGCGCAGGGTCCGGCGCGTCGAAGTCCTGTCCGACAAATCCATCTCGATGCGCATGCTGTTCGACCCCGGCCACAGCCTGGAAGAGCGAATTTTGCGCGAGCAGTTCGGCTATTGAGGCCCCCTCCCGGGCGCCCGATGGCAACGCTTCGTTAACCCGAGCCACGATATGGTTAACGAAGGTTGACCGCTTTGGCCCGGGCGTCATGTTCCGCATCGACTTCAACAAGCTGCGCTTTCTCGTCTGCGACGACAATCCGCATATGCGCCGCATCCTGCGGACGCTGCTGCATTCATTCGGCGCCCGCGAGGTCTATGAGGCCGAGGACGGCGCCACTGCGCTGGAAATGTACAGCCACTACGTGCCCGACATCGTCATCACCGACTGGGCGATGCCGATCTTCGACGGGCTCGAGCTGGCACAGATGATCCGGCAGCCGGAATCCAAGGGCAATCCCTACGCACCGATCATCATGCTGACGGGGCATTCCGAGAAGCGCCGCGTCACGGTCGCGCGCGATGCCGGCGTCACCGAATTCCTCGCCAAGCCGATATCGGCCAAGGGCCTCTACCAGCGCATCCTCAACGTCGTCGCCAGCCCCCGGCCCTTCATCAAGACCAAGACCTATTTCGGCCCCGACCGGCGCCGCAACACCAATTCCGCCTATATGGGTCCGGAGCGCCGTGTCGGCGAAAAGCACGAGGTGCTCCAGCAGCCCTCACTGCTCGACAAGGCCCGCTCCACCATCTAGCGCAACGTCTCATCAGGCGAGGCAGGCATCATGGCGAAGAACAGCGCAAAGGACATCGAGGTCAAGGCCTTTGCCACGCATCACGTGATCACGCAGCCCAATCCGCTGCGCAAAGTCCTGCGTCGGGTCGAGGAAAAGGACATGGATGATCCGATCGGCCGCGCCGAGCAGGCGCTGGCCGGTTTATCCGGCGAGTTCAAGAGCTGGATGACGACCGAGGTCAACCGTCTCTCGACCGCCTACGTCGCAATTCGTAACGACGGCTTCAGCAAGGAACGACGCGACGAACTGTTCCACGCCGCGCATGACATCAAGGGCGACGCGGCGACGTTCGGTTTTCCGGCCGCGGCGGGAGTTGCCGAGAGCCTGTGCCGCATCATCGAGCATGCCCCGGACCTCGAGAAGGTTCCGGCCGAGCTGTTCACGCACCACATCAACGCCATCCTCGCCATCGTGCACCAGAACACCAGGCTCGACAGCATCAGCGTCTCCGCCGAACTCAGCCGCCGTCTGCGCAAGGTCGCCGACGACTATCTCACAGACGTCAACCGCGACCGCCCCGAGCATCTCGAGGTGATCCTGGCGCCGAGCATCGTGCCGGTGGAGTAGCACGCTCTCATCACGATCGGCATCGTAAGAGCGTAGCGTGCCCATCATCTGTCGCTATCATTGATGGATGGTGGGCACGGCGCTTTGCGCCTTTGCCCACCCTACGGCACCTCGCTAAGCCGCGATCAGATCGTCATACATCGGATCAATCGCGTCCTCTGCGACCAGCTCGTCACAGAACAGCCTGGCCTCTTCGCGCGCTGATTCGGTGGCGAAGCGGCGCAGCAGGACCATCAGCGGCTCGGTGGCGCCGCGGTCGCTCTCGCAATGGGTGAGCACGCGCTCGACCATGCGCCGGCGCAAGCGCGCCGCGGTGTCGTCGGTATCGACATAGCCCTGCTCGTGGCAGGCATCGAGCGCGACCTGAAATGCGGCGAAGGTTGCTTCCGGCAACCCGGCACGACGGAGCAGCGCATGCAGGCTGTTGCCGCCGCGATCGTGCAGCAGAGCCGAGACCCGCGCCAGCGGCAGGTCGGCGAGCTCGGCCAGCGCTGCATCAAACAGGTCGAGATTGCTCGACAGCAGCGCGCGCAGGATCAGGCCCGCGGTGAGCTGGCCGGTGACGCGCAGGTGCTTCACCAGGCCCTGCATGTCATCGCCGCGCGAGCGCGCCGCGATGTTGATGGTGGAGCGGTCACGGGCCTCGATCGTCATGCGCTCGGCGCGATCGGCGCTCAGCCAGTTGCGCGCGACGACGAACTGGGCCAGCGTATCGGAGAGTTTTGCCACCAGCGCGGCGCGCGTTGCGGCCGGAATATCATCCAGCACCAGCATCGCCTCGCGGATCGCGGCGAGATGGCCGTGGCGCTCGACGATGCGCGTCCAGGAGAACGGGGCGAGCTCAGCATGGGGATTTTCGATCAGCTCGAGGGCCGCAGCCGCGCAGCCGACCTCGGCGATGGCGGCGCAGACCGAGACCGGCAGGTTGATGCGGCGGGCGACCGCGCACTGCACCTCGTCATTGCCGGTCGCGACGATGTCGACGAGATCGGCATCGATCAGCAGCGGCGAATGTTCGAGCACGGGGAGCGCCACGGTCGGCTGTTCCGCTGACAATGCCCGCACGATCGACGCCGGAGCGTCCGTGCTGCGCGCAAAAGCCTCGGCCATCGCCTGCCGCACCAGCGGCGAAGGATCGTCGAGCAGCATCAAAAGCGCGCCTTCAGCGGCGACGCGGTCGTCATGGGAAAGATCTGAGATGAGCCAGGCCCGGGCCAACGCCCGCGTTGCCTCCGCCCGCTCACCGGCGGGCGCGGTCCTGATCCAATTGATGAACTGCCGAACAATCATGTTGCTTCCGGCTTACGCAACGGAAAACGAAGCGGTGACTGGATGTCACCTGCAACACAAAATAAACCACGACGCTTAACAAAGCGTTCACCATAACTCGCTGGTTTTATTGATGATTTGTTAAGGGCTGAAAGTCGCCGAGCGGGCGCGGCCGCGCTAGCTGGAGTATGCGCCGCTGCGATCGCTGAAGAGATCGAGCGGTTGCGGCGGGCGCACGTCCGGTGTTGCCGAGGCGACTGACGTGAGCGAGGCGTTGTTGCCCCACAATTTCTGCACCGTCGTCGAGACCGGCTGCGTCGCATCGCCGGGCTGATAGATCGAGCGGAAGGCCGGCGTGACCGGCGTGTTGTCGGCGACGCTGGCTGCCGATGTTGCGCTCACCGGCGTCACGCCGCGCGCCTCCGGAAAGGTCTGAAGATAGGCGGCGCTGTTGACCATCGGCTGCACGCCATTGGCGGCGGCGACCTGCGTGGTCGAGGGCGTGTCGCCATACATCGCCATCGCGCTGCGCGTCGATTTCGCGTTCGAAGCGCTGGCGTAGCGCGCATTCAGCACCGAATAGACTTCAGAGACGCTGCGCGCGCGGCCGTCCCTGGCGTAAAAGATCGAGCGGTTGGCGGATGCCGCATTGGGAAACAGCCGCGCACCGACCGCTTGCGGATTGTCTTCGGCATTGGCGATTAGTTTCGCCGCGCCGCCGACACCCATGAAATGCGCCATGTAGAGCTCGCTGTCGGATGGCCTGCGGCCGAGCAGACCGGTGAGCTTGAAGCTGTTGGACTGCGTCAGCGCCGCCGCCATGCTGGATGCGGCCTCTGGATCGTCACGCAGCTTCATGATCGAGCGCTTCATGAAGGGATCGTCGACGGTGTAGCTGCCCGACGAAGTCTTGGTAATGGCATCGGCATAGTTGCCATAGCCGAGCTGGGGACCCGCCTCCTTCACCGTGCCGAGCCAGGTCTGATCGATGAACTGATAGAGGCCGTGGGCGGATGACGTGGTGGCGCCGGCCGATGGATCGAAATCCGATTCCATCTTGGCGGTGGTCAGCATGTATTCGAAGCTGACGCCGGTCTGGTTCGAGCCCTGTTTGATCGCACCAGCGACGCGCTTCAAGCCGTCGCTCGCGGCTATCTGCGTGGCACTGGAATTGTCGACCGACATGATGTAGCGCCCGCCCCGCGCGGCGTTTGAGCGGCGCCGGCAATTCGGACGCCCGATCGTCCCACCGTGGGACATGTATGGTTAATGCGGGGTTAATTCCGGGACCGCCGTCATTCCGGGGCATCGCACAGCGATGAGCCCTGAATCCATCGAATCGCGGGTGATGCCGTACAATGGATTCCGGGCCCGCGCTTCGCGCGCCCCGGAATGACGGGGGCCTATTTCTTGTAGACCGCGTTCGGATCGAACAGTCTGTCCGCATCGACGAACACCAGCTTTGCGCCCCCGCCTTCGGCCTCGATCTTGCGATAGAAGCACGACCTTCGGCCGGTGTGACAGGCCGCGCCGATCTGCTCGACGCGAATCCAGACCGCGTCCTGGTCGCAATCGGTGCGGATCTCGACCACGCGCTGGGTCTGACCCGAGGTCTCACCTTTCCGCCACAAGGCATTGCGCGAACGGCTGAAGTACCAGGCTTCACCGGTGGCAATGGTCTTGCGCAAGGCCTCCTCATTCATATGCGCGACCATCAGGACGTCGCCGGTGGCGATGTCCGTCGCCACGCAGGTCACGAGGCCATTCGCATCGAACTTGGGCAGGAAAGCCAGGCCTTCCTCGATCTCATGGGAGTGAGCTGACACGACAAATCTCGCCAGTTGTTCGCGAGGTCAGCGCGTCATGCCTCGCACCATGGACAGGAACCGGGCCTGCTCCGCAGGATTGTCGCGGAACATGCCGGTGTAGCGGCTGGTGAAGGTCGAGGCGCCATGCTTGGCGACGCCGCGCACCGACATGCAGGTATGCTCGGCCTCGATCAGGACGGCAACGCCGCGCGGTTTCAGGATCTCGTCGATCGCCGCTGCGATCTGCGCCGTCAGATGTTCCTGGGTCTGGAGCCGGCGGGCGAAGATGTCGGTCAGGCGCGCAAGCTTGGACAGTCCGACGACGCGCTCCACTGGCGTATAGGCGATGTGCGCCTTGCCGTAGAACGGCATCATGTGATGCTCGCACTGCGAGGTGAACTCGATGTCCCGCACCAGCACGAAGTCGTCATAGCCGGCGGTCTCGCCGAAGGTGCGATCGAGCACCTCGGCCGGGCACTGGTGATAGCCCTGATAGAGCTCGTCGAAAGCCTCGACCACGCGGCGCGGCGTGTCGAGCAGGCCCTCACGCTCGGTGTTCTCGCCGATATAGGCGAGCAGCGTCTTCACCGCCGCTTCCGCCTCGGCACGCGCGGGGCGCGGCTGGTCGGCGCGGACAGCGGCCGCGAGGAATTCAGCGGGGTCAAGCTCGGCCGGCCGGCTCTCGGGCTGCCGGTCGGAAGGCTTGTTCGGGCGGATGGATTTGATCGTTGCGTCCATGTCTACTCCGTTCGACGGCCTTGCGGCCGGAGTGTCACCGGCAGACGGGGCGGACAAGCCGCCGGACGCCTGAAGAGAGCGGTTTTGACGAAAAAGGCCACTCGGCACAACGCCGGCTGAGCGGATATGGATCACCGCCGACGCACCGCCGGACTGTTTTTCCGCCAGTTCCGCCCCTATATAGGACCCTGGACCGCGCCAGCCAAGGCCGATCCGGCAGGTAAGTGTTGGACTCCATCACATGCTGAACGACATCTATAATAAGCGGATTATCGAGCTGGCCGGTAATATTCCGCGCCTCGGACGGTTGCCGGACCCCCATGCCACCGCTACCGCCCATTCCAAGCTGTGCGGCTCGACAGTGAAGATCGACCTCAAGATGGAGGGCGACACCGTCACCGACTTCGCGCATGACGTGAAGGCGTGCGCGCTGGGCCAGGCCTCTTCATCCATCATGGCAAGTCACGTGGTCGGCTCGACTGCGAGCGAACTCCGTGAGTTACGCGAAACCGTTCGCAAGATGCTCAAGGAGAACGGCGCTCCTCCTGAAGGCAAATGGGAAGAGATTAAATTCCTCGAGCCGGTCCGCGACTACAAGGCGCGTCATGCCTCGACGCTCCTCACCTTCGATGCCGTGGTCGATGCGATCGGCCAAATCGAGGCCAAGGCGAAGCACCCGGCCCCCGTGCAAGCCTGAGACTGAGGCTCTTACTTCTGCGTCGCCGCGGCCGGCGTCGCCACGCCGCCGGTCGGGACCAGCGCTTCCGCCGTCTTGGTCGACTTGGCAGGCTCCGATTCCTCGCCGAACCTTGCCTGCGTCTTTGGCGCAAGGTCCGCCATTGCAGGCGCAGCGACGTCCACATGCGGCAGGACGTCGGACACCAGATCGGTCGTGACGAGATTGGTCAGCTTCAGCTCAGACGCATCGAGCTCATGCAGATCTTCCCACGGCGGCACGTTCAGAGCGAGCGACAGCAGATCCCCCGCCCCGCCCATGTCGAAGGTGTATTTGGCGAGCCGGCCGATGTCGCGTTCCACGATCATCAAATCCTGCGCGCTGTAGCTTGCCGCCTTGGCGTCGTCGGCGCGATCGCCCATCCAGATCTGATGGACGCGGACATGGGCCGCATCAGGCACGTAGCGCTTCTTGCCGGCCAGCAGCAGGAACACGCACATGGATTCGCAATAGGCCTCCGAGGCGACCCTCGGACGAGCGGCCTTCCCGCCGCCGTTCTGCTGCGTGACCCCAACGGTGGTCAGGAGACCGAGATTGCGGAAGCGCCGGCCCAGCGTGATCGCGTCGTTGACAGAACCGCCGCTGGAATCCAGCACCACTGTAGCGCCGCCGAGCTGCCGGCCGCGGGCGAAATCGTCAAAGTCCTTCGGAGTATCTGGGGTGATAATGCCGACCGCGCTGACCCAGCCGCGGCAATTGGGCTCGCAGGCAACCCAGCCAAACTTCATCGGCAGCTTGCGCTCTTCGAGCGAGGCGCCAGCGCTGGCCGGCGAGCCAAGGGTCGCGATGGCCCCCGCCAACACGACGCCACAAGCGGCGGTTCCCACCAGCAACCAGCCACGAAGGTTGAACGACTTCAGAACTTTCAAACTGGTTCCTTCCCCAAGCCCCAAGGCGATTCAGGCAAGCCCCGTATCGATGTTCCCGCGAGTCTACACACGGACGTCACAAAAATGGTATCCGGGGGAATACAGATCGTCCATAGGTACTTGCTGCACTGCTCCCTGAAAGCAGGCAAAATATGGCGCGCGTACAACAGCTCTCTGTTCCCTGCGCTGGAACCGAGCATTGGTGCGCACAGGACGTCGGCACATCGCACATGAAGCACTCAGCCTGCGAGCATTGTTCCGCACCCGTTGCCCAGGCACTGCGGCTGCCGCGCAGATTCGGTCGCGCGCTGATCTGGCTCTACCGACATACGCTGTCGCCGCTGGTCGGCTATAACTGCCGACATCTGCCGACCTGCTCCGTATACGGCGACGAAGCCATCGAGCGCTTCGGACTCTGGGCCGGTGGTTGGATGACAATCGCCAGGCTGTTGCGCTGCAATCCCTTCGGCACATCAGGCATCGACAACGTGCCTCTCGCTGCCCCGCAAAGCGCACGCTGGTATTTGCCGTGGCGCTACGGCCGCTGGCGCGGCGTCAACGCCTCGTAACCATGCTGCGGTGCTTCACGCATCGCTGCCTTGAGCGGAACTGGAACTTCCCCCTCGCGTTGTCGTGATGCTCCCGCGGGAGGAAACAACAATGCGCTGGAAAATCAGCCGTCATTTTCATTTCAGGCCTGGTCTGCATCTTAGCTTCAATCCCAGGGATCACGATCCGCGTACCGTCGACATGATCGCGATCGTCGCATTGCTCGTGCTGGTCATCGGTTCCGGGTGGTATCTGGCCGCAAGCCTTGCAACGCCGCCAAGCACGACGGCATTCATCGAGCCCAGCCAGAGCGTGCACTGGTAGCTAACGGAACCAGAAGAATCGTCCCGGCGGCGGGATCGGTTCGGGTGGACGCGGCCGCTTCGGGCGCAGCGGCTTCGGCGGCGGCTCGGCGAACGAGGACGTCTCCGCGGCAGGCAGCGCATCGCCCCCCGCGACCTTCACCGACAGCAGCAAATTCGACTCGTGCATGCGCCAGCGATAGCCGACGCCGAAATCGATCGGCTGCGCGCGCGTGAACAACTCGGCGTAACGGTCCTGATAGCGGCCCGGGAATTCGTTGATCGGACCGAGATAGCGGCCGAACGGGAAAAAGCGCCATTGCCGCGGATTGTAGTTGGCGAGCGGAATGCCGGAATCGTCTTGGATGATGGTCGCGCTGTTGGCAAGCAGCCAGTCGCGCGCAACGGTGAAGTTGCCGGAGTGCAGCAGATAGGACGCGCTCTTGATCAGGCTGTTGCCCGGGCCGAGCGTCTCGCAGAATTTCAGGAAGCCGGCGGCGCGTGCCCCAGGATTGGAGAGATCCGTCGAGAAATAATACAGGGTGCGCGCCTCACCGTCGCTGCCGGCAAATGTGATGCGGACGCCGCGCGTGGCGTTCGGCCCAGGATTGTCATTGCCGACGTGTACTCCGCCCTTGTCGTCGAGCGCGACCATCTCGACGTTGCGGATGGTTTTGCCGGAGCGCGCCAGGAAAACGTAGAGGATCGGCAAGGTGCCGTTGACCTGATTGGTGTGCAGGTCGACCTTCATCTGCTTGGTGATGAAGAAGGAAAAGCTCAGGATCGAACCGAGCGAGCGCTCGACATTGTACAGCGCGGCGTCGACCGAGCCGCGCGACAGCCTGGTCAAATCAGGCACCGCGCCAACAGGTTCGAGCGCGCCCAGCACATAGGTGCTGGCCTTGGAATAGAAGGCGTTGGCGTAAAGGAAATCCGGCCCACTGAACAAATAGAACATCGTCGGCCGCGGCGCGGCGAGATTGACGTCGGCCCAGCTCCGGATCTTCGATAGCTGCCGCTGCTCGAGCTGGGCGAAGGCGCCGTCGAAGAATTTTGCGTGATGCTGCCAGGAGGGGTCCCTGGTCAGCGCCATCAGCGGCGAATCCGCCGAAGGCTGCATGCCCGCGAGGAAGCGCGCGGTGTCGTCATAGGTGACCTCGGCCGCACGCACGGACGAGATGGTCGCGGCCAGCAGGGTAAGAGCGACGGCCGCAAATCTCATGGGTCGAAACATGTCTATTCGCGATTGTGTGAATTGGCTGCGGCGACCGGCCGCCTGCGGAAAACAGCATAAATCAACAGGCCCGCGAGCATGACGAGCATCCCCGACAGCGACTGCACGGGCCGCTCGGTCAGGAGGTAGTACATCATGAACGCGGTCACGAGCAGGAAAATGAGCGGCGTGAACGGGTATCCCCAGGCGCGGTAAGGCCGCGGCAAATCAGGATCGGTGATGCGCAGCTTGATGACGCCGGCCACCGTGAAGAACGAGCAGAACAAGAGCGCGAACTGGATGAAGTCGAGCACAGCCTCGAAGCTGCGCGTGAACAGCAGCAGGTTGGCGACCGCGAGCTGAAACAGGATGGCGTAGGCCGGCGCGCCTCTCACCGATCGCTTCGAGAACACGCGCAGCGCGGGAATGTCCTCCCCCATCGTCATCATCACGCGCGGGCCGATCCACATCATCGCGCTGATCGAGGAGATCAGGCCGACGCAGATCATTGCCCCGACGATCCGGCCGCCAAGCGCGCCGAAGATAGCGCTGCCGGCGACGCTTGCGACATCGAGCTGGCCCGCCAGCGCGCTGATCGGCGTCGCATAAAGGAACACCGCATTGAGCGCGACATACAGCACCAAGACGATCAGCGTACCCGCAAGCAGCGCGCGCGGAAGGCTCTGCTGCGGCGTGTTCATCTCGCCGATGATGTAGGTCGCGGCATTCCAGCCGGAGAACGAGTACATCACGAAGACGAGCCCGATCGCGAAAGGCGCGCTCACGATATGGGCGAGATCGCCAGCGTGCGGAGCAAAGGAGATCGGCTGCGGCGTACCGATGACGAAGCCGGCGATCAGGAAAGCGATGATCAGCACGACCTTGAGAATGGTCGAGATCAACTGAAAGGTCGACGAATGCCTCACGCCGGTCAGTTGCACGATCGAGACCAGCCAGACGACGCCGATGGCAAGCGGGATCGGCGGAAGATCTGACATCACCGACTTGGCGTATTCGCCAAACGCCATGGCCGCGAGCGCCACGGGCGCTGCGAAGCCGACCGTCGCCGAGACCCAGCCGGCAAGGAAACCGAAGGCCGGGTGATAGGCGCGACCGAGGAAATTGTACTCGCCGCTCGAGCGCGGAAACATCGCGCCCAGCTCGCTGTAGGAAAACACGCCGCACAGCGCGACGATGCCGCCGACCGTCCATAGCGCGAGGATGGAGAAACCCGAGGGGATATCCTTGACCTGGAAGCCGAGGCTGGTGAAGACGCCCACCCCGATCATGTCCGCAACCACGATCGCGGTTGCGACCAGAACGGAAACGCCGGAGCCGCCGGTCAGTCGCCCGCTCCAGGGCGCAGTTCCCGCATCTGATGCCGTCATCTGGTCCTTGAGCCTCAGGCGTCGAGCCTCGTTGGAGGCATCGTGCAGATTGGTTCAGTCAATTCAAGCAGGGTTAACAAGGGTTAAATGAGGCGGCCAAAATCGGTAACTAGCCACCTTCTCTCCCCGCTTTGGCCCAACAAACCCGCAGTCCGCCGCGCTGATGCGCCTGTCTCTCCCACAATCGCGACACGATTGCGTGGCAATTTTCGGTCATTCCGGAGGTGGGGAAGTTTCTCCGGACGCTTAACGTCGCCTAAACGCCAGTCGGCTCAATGGTCTTAAAGATTGCTGATGGTTCGTGACTTGGATGGGGTCATGCTTGGGGTCATGGGTGGATGGTCGGGGCCGTTCCTAAATTGAGGGCAGACATGCGCGCTGACCGGACCTGGGGGTCCTGGGCGCGCGGTCGCGCGCTTCGGATCGCCCTGACCTCAGGCTTGGTGCCACTGTCGCTCACGCTGGTTCAATGCGGTCAGTCGCCCAATCCGACAGCGCTTGCGGCAAGCTCGCAGGCCAACGTCCAGGTCGTTGCGAAGACCAACCCGCAGGCCGCCAATCAGCGGGTCGCAAGCGGCGACACGTTCGAGGATCGCTTCCCTGCCCCGCAGTTCAAAGAGCGCTTTCCCTCGGCGAGCGAGAGTTTCCTGCAGCGGCAGATCTCGGACTTCTCACCCAAGCGCGCCGTGCAGCAGCAGCCGGAGCAGGCGCCCTACAAGGTCGCCTCGCTCGCGCCGCAGGTCCCCTTTCAGCGTCCGCCGCGCCAGGATCTGACGACCCTCGTCAGCATGAAGTCCTCGGCCTTCCCCTATTTCGGCAACAACCCTGCCTCCGACGCGCCCTTTCTCAACATCTCCAAGGGTGACCGTCGCGGCCATCGCAGCTATTCGGGCCGCGTGTTCTGGCAGGACGAGACCTACAACGACAGCCGCGTGCTGGTGCACGTCCCCGAACATTTCGACGTACGCAAGCCTGGCGTGATCGTGGTGTTCTTCCACGGCAACGGCGCGACGCTCGAGCGCGACGTGCGCGACCGCCAGCTGGTGCCGCAGCAAATCACCGATTCCGGCGCCAACGCCGTGCTGCTGGCGCCGCAGATGGCCGTCGATGCCGCCGATTCCAGCGCCGGAAAATTCTGGCAGCCCGGCGGCCTCAAACGCTTCATGGAGGAATCGGCGAGCCACCTCGCTCAGCTGACCGGCGATCCCAACAGCGCGCGCGCCTTCGCCAACATGCCGATCGTGATCGTCGGCTATAGCGGCGGCTTCCTGCCGACCGCCTGGAGCCTTGAGGTCGGCGGCATCAGCGATCGCGTCCGCGGCGTCGTGCTGCTCGATGCGGTCTATGGCGAGATGGACAAGTTCGCGTCCTGGATCGAGAGCCACCGCTCCGGTTTCTTCGTCAGCTCCTACACCCACTACACGGCACGGCGCGACCGCGAGCTGATGAGCATGCTCAAGCAAAAGGGTATCGGTGTCTCCGAGGACATGGACGGCCCCTTGCGTCCGGGCAGCGTCGTGTTCGTCGAAACCGGCGAGGGCATCACCCATCGCGACTACGTCAACCGCGCTTGGACGCAATACCCGCTCAAGGACGTACTGGTGAAGATGTCGGCAACGCCGGCGCTGGCGCTGACACGCGTTGCGGCTGCCAGCTCATCGGCACCGAGCCGCTAGCCCGGACACGAGCGACCGGGCGCTCAGCTCTTCGGCAGCTTCGGAATGCTCTCGGCAAAGCCGTTGAAGCAGGCCAGCCGCTCGTCCTCTTCCTTGAAGAATTTGCAATCGGCGTAGCCCTTGGCCTTGGGCGGCTTCGGCTTGGGCGCGGGCGGGATGATGGCGTCGTAGCAATTGAGCCGGTCCTTTGTGCCATCATCCACGTCGAGACAGGCCTGGAGCCGCGCCGCGACCGATTGCGGCTTGCCCTTCGCTGCCGCAGCAGCGGCCGGCTTGGCAGCCGCCTCCTTGGTCCCAGCCTTGGTCCCCTTGGGCTTGACCTGCACCAGCGGCTTGTCCCCCACCATCGGTGGCTTGTCGGTTTGCGCAAGTGCGGAGGCTGAATAGAGCACCGCGGCAATCGCCAGAATCATCCTCATTTCAGTCAACTCTCTTTGGTCCCCACCTCTGGCCTTCTAGCGCCCTCCCGCGCCGTTTGCCAAGCGCCTTGCGCAAGGCAAACACAGCCATCAGACCGAGGCCACAGCGGCCGGCCGGGGCCGGCTCAGGACCACCAGGACCAGCGCCAGGACGACGAGACCGACCGCCACGAAGCCTGTGCTGTGCAGCAGGTCGCGGGCAAACAACAGCCCGCCGACGGCGGAGCCAATAGCCTGGCCGATATAGAGGACCGATGTATTGAGCGCGACGGTTGCGGGCGCAAGCGGCGGAGCGGCTGCGACCAGCCGCACCTGCTGCATCGAATTGGTCGAGGCAAAGCCCAGCCCCCAGATCGCAACCCCGGTCGCCATCAACACCGGGCTGCCCGCGCTAATCGCCCACCCCGAGATGCCCGCCAGCAACAGGCACGTGAACAGCAATGACGTCCGATAAGGGCCCCAGGTATCGACGATGCGGCTCGCCACCACGACGCCGAGGAAGCCGCACACACCGTAGATGCCGAACACGAGGCCAATCGCGTCCGGGCTTGCGTCGGTCAGCTTCTTGAGCAGCGGGCCCATGAAGGTGAACACCGCGAACTGTCCGGACATTTGCAGCATCGTGATCAAAAGCAGCAGCAGGATAGACCTGTTGCGGCCAACCTCGCTCCACGTCTTCAGGTCGACCGGCGTACCCTTCAGGCCGGCCGGCAGCCGCGCCAGCAGCAACAGGAAGCTCACACATCCGAGCGCGCCGATCGTGCCATAGGCGGCGCGCCAGCCATAGCGACTGGCGATGAAGGTGATCAGCGGCAGGCCGACGGCGGCCGCAAGCGACCAGCCGAGGAAGATATAGGCGATCGTGCTGCCACGCCGCTCCGCCGGCACGATCAGCGCCGCCGTGCCAGCGGCCTGCGGCGTGTACAGCGCGCCGACGGCGAGCATCACCAGGCGGATGAGGAGGAGGCTCGTGTAGTCGGGTGCAAAGGCCGAGGCGAGATTGCCAAGGGCCAGCACCGCAAGCGTGGTCGTGAGCAGCGTCCGCCGTTCGATGCGGCTGGTCAGCCACGCCGTCAGCGGCGAGCCGATGCACAGGATGATCGCACCAAAGGTGATGAGCAGCCCGGCGGCGTGGATGCTGATGCCGAGCCCGGTCGACATCTCCGGCAGCATCCCCGCAGGAGCCAGCACCGAGCAGCCGGTCACGAGATTGCCAAGCATCAGGGCGGTTGCCGTAAAACGGCCGGCGCGGGGACTTTCCATGCAGCTGCATGTAGAGCGGCTGGCGGCCGGTTAAAGGGCGCGGCTCGAAATAGTTGACGCACCGCCTCCGCTTTTGCGCGCCACTTTCTTGGAAATGCCGGATTGCACGGGCCGAATCGCCTGATATATCGCTCGTTCCCGCTTACCTGCGCTCGTTCGCAGGAGTGAGCCTCAGGAGAAAAGCAATGTCCGACCAGCCCAAATCCGAATCCGGCTTCCAATATTCCCTCAGCAATCTGAAGCCCGTGTCCCCCGCAGCCAAAGTCACCCTCACCTTCCCCGACGGCGCCCAGCGCCAATATGACAAGAGCATCACCGGCCTCGACATCGCCAAGGGCATCTCGCCGTCGCTCGCCAAGCGCACCGTGGCGATGATGCTCGACGGCGTGCTCACCGACCTCAACGATCCCATCGAGGCCGATGCCAAGCTCAGGCTGATCTCGCGCGACGAGCCGGAGGCGCTGGAGCTGATCCGCCACGACTGCGCCCACGTGCTCGCTGAAGCCGTGCAGACGCTGTGGCCGGGCACGCAGGTGACCATCGGCCCCGTGATCGAGAACGGCTTCTATTACGACTTCTTCCGCAATGAGCCGTTCACGCCGGAAGACTTTGCCGCGATCGAGAAAAAGATGCGCGAGATCATCGCGCGCGACAAGCCCTTCACGAAAGAGGTTTGGGATCGCGAGAAAACCAAGCAGGTGTTCCGCGACAAGGGCGAGGCGTTCAAGGTCGAGCTGGTCGACGCCATTCCCGGCAACGAGCCGATCAAGATCTACTACCAGGGCGACTGGTTCGATCTCTGCCGCGGCCCGCACATGACCTCGACCGGCAAGGTCGGAGGCGCCTTCAAGCTGATGAAGGTGGCCGGCGCCTATTGGCGCGGCGACAGCAAAAATCCGATGCTGACCCGCATCTACGGCACGGCCTTCGCCAAGCAGGAGGACCTCGACGCTTACCTCAAGCAGATCGAGGAAGCCGAGAAGCGCGACCATCGCAAGCTCGGACGCGAGCTCGACCTCTTCCATTTCCAGGAGGAAGGTCCCGGCGTCGTGTTCTGGCACCCCAAGGGCTGGACGATTTTCCAGCAGCTGATCGCCTATATGCGCCGCCGCCTGACCGGCGATTACAGCGAGGTCAACGCGCCGCAGATCCTCGACAAGGTGCTGTGGGAGACCTCTGGCCATTGGGGCTGGTACCGCGAGAACATGTTCGCGGCGCAGTCGGCCGGCGACGAGGCCGAGGACAAGCGCTGGTTCGCGCTGAAGCCGATGAACTGCCCCGGCCACGTCCAGATCTTCAAGCATGGCCTGAAGAGCTACCGCGACCTGCCCTTGCGCCTCGCCGAGTTCGGCGTGGTGCATCGCTATGAGCCGTCCGGCGCCATGCACGGGCTGATGCGCGTGCGCGGCTTCACCCAGGACGATGCGCACATCTTCTGCACCGAGGACCAGCTCGCCGAGGAATGCCTGAAGATCAACGATCTGATCCTGTCGACCTATGCCGATTTCGGCTTCACCGGCGATCTCACGGTCAAGCTGTCGACGCGGCCGGAAAAGCGCGTCGGCACGGATGCGATGTGGGATCACGCCGAGCGCGTGATGGCGACGGTGCTGCGCGAGATCCAGGCGCAGAACAACCACATCAAGACCGAGATCAATCCGGGCGAAGGCGCCTTCTACGGGCCGAAGTTCGAGTACGTGCTGCGCGACGCCATCGGTCGCGACTGGCAGTGCGGCACCACGCAGGTCGACTTCAACCTGCCGGAACGGTTCGGTGCGTTCTACATCGACCATGACGGCACCAAGAAACCGCCAGTCATGGTGCACCGCGCGATCTGCGGCTCGATGGAGCGCTATATCGGCATCCTGATCGAGCACTATGCCGGCAACTTCCCGCTCTGGCTCTCGCCGGTGCAGGCCGTCGTCACCACCATCACCTCGGAAGGCGATGAATACGCCAAGGTGGTGCTGGAGCAGGCGCGGCGCGCGGGGTTGCGTGTCGAGATCGACCTGCGCAACGAAAAGATCAACTACAAGGTCCGCGAGCATTCGCTGGCCAAGATTCCGGCGCTGCTCGTGGTCGGCAAGAAGGAGGCCGAGACGCATTCGGTCTCGGTCCGCCGGCTTGGCAGCGACGGCCAGAAGGTGATGACGACGGAGGAGGCAATCGCCGCCCTCGTCGACGAGGCCACCCCGCCTGACGTCCGGCGGGCGCGCGGCGCGGTCTGATCGTTGAAATCGATCTAAAATCGCTTTCGGTTGCGGGCGTGCATGCCTATCTCGGCATGGCACGCCCGTCGCCCATCCGAAGAGGCCATCGCAATGCCTGATGCCATCGAACTCCTGAAAACCCGCCGCTCGGTCAAGCCGCGCGAGATGACCGGTCCCGGCCCCTCGCCGGCCGAGCTCGAGACCATTCTCACGATCGGCGCGCGCGTGCCTGATCACGGCAAGCTCACGCCCTGGCGCTTCATCATTTTCGAGGGCGATGCGCGCCAGCGCGCCGGCGAGGTGATCGCAACAGTCTTCGCCCGCAAGAATCCCGGCGCCCCCGCAGCCGATATCGAGACCGAACGCAAGCGCCTGACCGATGCGCCGCTGGTGATCGGGATCGTCAGCTTCACCAAGCCGCATCCCAAGGTGCCGGCGTGGGAGCAGGAGCTGTCGGCGGGCGCCAGCGCCATGAACATCGTCACGGCCGCCACCGCGCTTGGCTACGGCGCGGCCTGGCTGACCGGCTGGTTCGCCTTCGATCGCGACGTGCTTGACGGACTCGGCCTCAAGGCGGACGAGAAACTCGCAGGCCTCGTGCATATCGGCAAACCGACCAAGCCGAGCGAGGATCGCCCGCGCCCGGTCCTTTCCGAAATCGTGACCCGTTTCTAATCGAAGTTTCGTTGACGCCCCTGATGTCTTGCGGCTTTGCTTCCGGCGAGGGAGGAAGCCCGGATGAAGCGTCGTGAATTTCTGGTTGGGGCCGCGATGCTGGCCGGCACGATGGCGCAGAGCCGCGCTGGCGACGTCCCCGCTCCCGCGCCCGACAGGCTGCGAGGCATCACCGCATTCTTCGAAAACGAGGTGACCAGCGGCCGCTTGGCGGGCGCGATCGTGCTGATCCAGCAGCACGGCAAGCCTGTCTATTTCAAGATGTTCGGCGTGCGCGACGTCAGGACCCGGCTGTCGATGACGCCGGACACGATCTTCGCTGTCCATTCGATGACCAAGCCGATCACCAGCCTGGCGGCGATGATGTTGATCGACGAGGGCAAGCTGGCGCTCACCGATCCCGTGTCGAAATACATCCCGCTCTTCGCTGCCACGAAGGTGGGAATGGAAATCACCAAGCCCGATGGCTCGATGGCGCTCGAGGTGGTGCCGCCGGTCCATGCGGTGACCATCAGGGATTTGATGCGGCACACCTCGGGCATCACCTACGATTATATCGGCGGCAGATGGGTCGAGCTCGCCTACAAGACGGCGCATATCTTCGAAGGCCCCTTCAACAACCGGGAATTCGCCGACCGTATCGCCAGGCTCCCGCTGGCGCGCCAACCGGGGACGCTGTGGCGCTACGGTCACTCCACCGACGTGCTCGGGGCCGTCATCGAGATCATCACCGGGCAGACGCTGTACGATGCGCTGAAGCAGCGCATCTTCGATCCGCTCGGCATGACCAGCACCAAATTCCTGCTGTCGACACCGGACGAGATCGAGCGGTTGGCGCGGCCGCTGCCGAGCGACCAGATCCTGCTCGATGGCGAGCGCGAACGTCTCGACCATCCGGAATGGCAATCCGGCGGCGGCGGCCTGCTCTCGACCATCACTGACTATCAACGCTTCGCGCAGATGCTGCTCAACAGCGGCGAGCTCGATGGCAGACGCTACCTCAGCCCGGCCGCCTTCAGGGCCATGACGAGTGATCAGATCGGGCCCGGCTCCGGCGTCGAACGCGACTATTTCTATTTCCCCGGCGATGGCTTCGGCTATGGCTACGGCCTTGCGGTCCGAACCGACCCCGGCAACGCCAAGCCGCCGCCGGCGGGCTCGATCGGCGAATTGAAATGGGACTCGGGCAGCGGCACCTATTTCGGCGTCGATCCCAAGCTCGATATGGTCTACCTCCTGATGCAGCAGACCCAGAACGAACGCGGCCGCATCACGCCCGCCTTCAAGGAACTGGTCTATGGGAGCTTTCCCCCCGAGCTAAGCCGCCCGTGAGGCGCGCTGGCCGAACTTCCGGCTTCCATGGGCACGCGGTTGAAGTTTGGTGCGAAACTCTCTCCATACCGTCATTGCGAGCGCAGCGAAGCAATCCAGAGTCTTTCCGCGGAGGGATTCTGGATTGCTTCGCTGCACTCGCAATGACGGAGTGTGTGGCGGCGGCGTCGCTCCTTCAATCCGCATCTTCATTGTAGACACACCATCGCATCCTCGCGGCTGATCTCGCCCGAGCTTTGCTTCATCGCCTCACCCTCAATGAAAGGGCGCAGGGAAGACCGGGTGCCCGACCGGCACCCGCGGTCCACTGTGCGATAGGTTGCGCTACAAGAGGCTGCACAGCGGCATACAGGTGAAGCCGAAACATCCGGCCTTCCCTGCGCAGTGGTTGGAACGGCTTATGTCGTGATCTCCCCGGGGAGCGATGCACTATTGCCCCCGTCGTCTCGCAGATGACTGATGCAAGGACCCGGTCGGGTCACACGCATCACCACGAGCCTTGGCGCACAGGCTCCGGGCGCCAGGACCACACGATCTTGCCGTACGCGGACCACACCGGTCGTTTGCGCGATGGTTTCGCTCACGGTTGCCCGCCCTGCAAAGCCTGATCGCGCCGTCGGTGAGCACAAAGCCATCGGCCGTGCGCTGGAACAGCGTCTGCCCAAGTGCCGCTTCGAGCGCACGCAGCCGCCGTCCCATCGTCGGCTGGGTCTGGCCAATTTTGCGCGCGGCCGCCCCGAGCGTGCCTTCGCGCGCAATCGCCAGGAAGATGCGCAGATCGCTCCATTCCATCGGAATCCCGCCCATTCAAAAATGCACGGTCATCGTACAGTTCTTCTTACTTACCATACAAAAAATTATGGGCATATTGGAGGTCGACAACGGAGCAGAACGATCATGAGCAAGCCATCGACGATGCGCGCAGGCGTACTGGAGACCCATAACGTCCCCTTGCGCATCTCAACCATTTCCATGCCCGAGGTAGGCCCGCGCGAGGTGCTGGTGCGTATCAGCGCGAGCGGGGTCAATCCGCTCGACACCAAGATCCATGCCGGCGCGGCCGCGCATGCGCGCCATCCGCTGCCGGCCATCCCCGGCATCGATCTCGCCGGCGTGGTGGAGCAGACCGGACGCGAGGTCTCGCGGTTCAAGGTTGGCGACGAGGTCTACGGTATGACAGGCGGCGTCGGTGGCGTGCAGGGATCGCTTGCCGAATTCGCTGCCGTCGATGCCGACTTGCTGGCGCTAAAGCCGGCCAATCTGAGCATGCGCGAGGCCGCCGCCCTGCCCCTGATCTTCATCACCGCGTGGGAAGGCCTGATCGACCGCGCCGCGTTGAAGGCCGGCCAACAGGTGTTGATCCATGGTGGCGCGGGCGGCGTCGGCCATGTCGCGATCCAGATCGCACACGCATTCGGCGCGGACGTGTTCGCGACCGGCTCGGCCTCGCAGCGCGCGACCATCGAAGGTTTTGGCGCTGTATTCATCGACCGCGACACTTCAATTGAGGCCTACATCTCTGAGCACACAGGCGGCCGCGGCTTCGACATCGTCTATGATACCGTCGGGGGCAAGGTGCTCGATGCCTCCTTTGCGGCAGTGCGCCGCTTCGGCCACGTCGTCAGCGCGCTCGGCTGGGGCACGCATGCGTTGGCGCCGCTATCGTTCCGCGCCGCGACCTATTCCGGCGTGTTCACGCTGCTGCCGCTGCTGTCAGGCGAAGGCCGTGCGCATCACGGGGAGATCATGGCGGAAGCCACGCGCCTCGCCGAGGCCGGCAAGCTGGTGCCGTTGCTCGATGCCAGGCGCTTCACGATGGAGAGCGTCGGCGAGGCCTATGCGCTGATCAGGGATCACGCCGCCAAGGGCAAATTGGTGGTCGATATCTAGCGCCGCAGAACTGGCGCTAATCCTCGCTCGACGCCGCCGAGCGGTTGCGCAGATAGGCCTGCGACAACAGGAAAAACAGGGCCCGCTCGCCGTGATATTTGGCTGACGGACGCGTGCGCTCGAAGCCATCGGCAAAAACCTTGCCGGACTGATCGCAGACCTGCCACCGCCAACCGAGCCGTTTGCGCCTGGTGAGGATCACTTCGAACATGCCGACGCGCTTGGTCCCCTGCTCCTTGCCGGCCACGCAAGAGGCCGCGCCGGCGTCCCCATTGGACGGATGTCCGACATATAACCCAGCAGGACGGAAAGCGAATGAAATTGATTATCGGAAATGAGTATCTTGCAAAGGTTGTGACGACGTCGCGGTGAGGCTGGAATAAGCCGATGCCGCCGGTGTTTCTTATTTCCTTCGCTTCGCTGCGCGGCGCTCACAGCGGTATTCAAATCAAAACACAGTGGAAACGCGCGGTAAGCAGACGCTCACCGGACGTTCACAACAAATGTTAGCGGCCAACTCGCGTCTGGAGATGCGCTGGATGAGAAGCGCGGTGTTGCGGAGGCCGCAACTACCGCGCCACGACCTCGACCTCGCCGTCGACGCCGTTGACGACGTTGAAGCCGCGCTCGTAGACCTTGCCCTCGTTCTTGGCGATGGCGCGGTATTCGCCTTCGGAGAGCACGACGCGCGGGAAGGCGCCGATCGATTCCTTGATGACGTCGCCGCCGGGCGTCAGCACCGACCAGGCGGTGTTGGCGAGCGCCTCGCCGCCCTTGTCGCTGACGAGCTTGAGCGTGATCACGGCAGCGCGGTGGGTGATGGTGACGTCGGTGAGCTTGCCGGTCTGGACGCGGATGTCCGAGCGCACCACCGAATTGGCGTCGCCGTAATTGGAGATGATGTAGTAGGTGCCTTCCGGGATCAGCACGACGTCGCCGGCGGCGACGTTCGGCACCAACGCGGCGCGCTCGCCGGATTCGAACTGGCTGCCCTTGTAGATCGCAAACGAGATTTGGTTCTGCGGAATGCGGCTGGTGCCGACGCGGCCCTCGATGCGCAGGCCCCCGGCCGGCAGCACGAAGGACTCGCGGTCGGTCTCGGCCTTCAGACTGACGGTGCGCACCGCGCTGACGAGGCCGAAGGCGACGTGCACGACGTAATTGCCGGGCGGCAGCACGATGCTGGGGGTGGCGCTGCGGTCCTCCTTGATCAGCCTGAAGGTGCCGTTCTCGTCGGGACGATCGGAAAAGACGCGCCAGACCAGGCCGCCGTTGATCGCCGGAGAATCCTTGCCGTATCTCGCGGTCAGCGACAGCACACCCTGGCCCGGCACGGCCGCGTTGAGCGGCGCGGACGGCGGCACCGTCGACACGGCCGGTGGCGGCATGCTCGGTGTATTCGGCTGGGTCAGGGTCGGCGGCAGGCTCGGGGGACCGGCGCCGGGACCGGACGGCGGGGCGAGGCTGACGGCGCCGCCGGGATCGGGCACCGAGGCTGGCGGCACTGGCGGCGGACGATCGGAGAAAAGCTGCGCCCGCGCAGCGTTTTGGCCCGAGGTAACGAGGCACGCGGCCAAGGATGCGGCAAAGACAAGCGCCGGCAGCAGCTTGCCGCCGCGCCGCCATCTGATGATGCCGTCACCCCCTGGAGTCATGCTTCCTGCTTTTCACCGAAAACGCGGCAAATTCAAGCCTCTGAAATCCCATGGATTACGGTTCTGTGGAACCCGGTTGACGCCTGCGTGATTAGATCTCAGGCAACGGGCTCTCGCCACACTCCTGCCCCCTGCGTCCCGAACGCTATAAACCATGCTTTGCCCTGTTTCTGGCGAAGCGGAAGCGCGGCGCCTACTCTGGAGTGAGGAAGGCCCGGAGTAGGAGAGTTTCGGTGCTGGATATGTTGAGAGGTCGGGGTGTGAACGGCGCAAATGGCGAGAAAGTCGGTCTCGGCAGTATCCGCCGGCCCGTTATCGGTCTTGCGCTCGGCGGCGGCGCGGCGCGCGGTTTTGCCCATATCGGTATCATGAGAACGCTGCTGGCCAACGGCATCGTGCCCGATGTCGTGGTCGGCACCTCGATCGGCGCCGCGGTCGGCGGCGCCTATGCGGCCGACCGGCTCGACGCGCTGGAAGACTGGGCCCGCAGCCTGCAGGGCGTGCGCAACATCCTCGGCTATCTCGACATCCGGCTCAACGGCTCGGGTCTGATCGGCGGCGAGAAGCTCGCAAGCCGGCTGGAGCAATCGATCGGCCAAACCCTGATCGAGGACCTGCCGATGAAATATGCCTCGGTCGCGACCGAGGTCCGGACCGGCCATGAGATCTGGCTGACACGCGGCCGTCTGGTCGAGGCGATGCGCGCCTCCTATGCGTTGCCCGGCATCTTCGCGCCCGTAATGGTCGGCGATCGCTGGCTGGTGGACGGCGCGCTGGTGAACCCGGTGCCGGTGTCGGCGGCGCGGGCGCTCGGTGCCGAAATCGTCATCGCGGTCAATCTGTCCACCGACATCTTCACCCATTCGACGACGATCCATGCGCATGGGGCGATGCCCGTGCCTGTCGCCACCCCTGTCACTGAAGAGACCCCCGCCAAGCGGCGTTTTCCGCGCATCTTCTCGGCGGAGAGAACCGTCAAGCGCGAGTTTTTCGGCACTGCCGGCCGTCCAGGCATCTCGTCGGTCATGATCGATGCCTTCAACATCATGCAGGACCGCATCACCCGGGCGCGGCTCGCCGGCGATCCGCCGGATTTTCTGATCACGCCGCGGGTCGGCCAGTTCGGCTGGTTCGACTTTCATCGTGCCGAGGACCTGATCGCGCTCGGCGCGCGCGCCGCCGAGCGCGCGCTCGAACAGATCCAGGAAACGATCCAGGTGCTGGCGCCCGCGCCCGAAGGCGCCGCGCCGAAAGCGGTCGAATAAGACCCGACGCGCGTTGAGATCAGGGATCGTCAGCGCGCTTCAGGTTATTGTTTGAGCATGATCTTTTCGGAAAACCGCTGCGCACTTTTCCGGATCCAGCTCCTCAAGCCGTCTTGATGTAGTCGCGCAGGGCTTCCTGTTCGGACTCGTATTCGCGCACGCGCCATTTGACGACGTCGCCGATCGAGATCAGCCCGACAACCTTGCCGTTGTCGACGACCGGCAAGTGGCGGAACTTGCCTGTGGTCATCATCTCCATCAGCTCGGCGACCGTGTCGGTCTCCTTGCAGGTCACGACCTTGCGCGTCATGACCTGGGAGACCGGCTCGTCCAGCACGCCGGCGCCGCGCTCGCCGAGCACGCGCACGATGTCGCGCTCGGACAGGATGCCCTCGAGCCGGCTCTGGTCCATCACCAGCACCGCGCCGATCTTCTTCTCGCCGAGCAGCTTGACGGCGGCGGCGAGCTTGGCGTCGGGCGCGACGCTCATGATCTGGTGGCCCTTGGTATTGAGAATGGAACGTACCGTCATTGTTGCCTCCCTGAATCGGATCCGTCCGCTTTGCGCGGTCCGGACTTGTTCGCGAGTCTTCAACTAACAGTTTCAGCGCCGGTTGCAGGCTCGAGCGCTTTGCGAAGTGCAGCCTCCATCAGCTTGCTGCTTCGGAACATTCTTCCCGCAAATGATGGATGAATTCGGGCTGCGCCGCAAGCGCCGCTTCAAATACCGTCTGAAATGTCCTGTGATGACGCATCCGCAGCATCATGGCTTCGCACGCGCGGCACCGGATCGAACAGCGTGAACAGCAACAGGCCTGCGAAGAAGCCGCCGATATGCGCTTCCCAGGCGACACCTGCGCTGTCGCCTTCGACGCCGATCCCGCCGACGCCAAAGATGATGTTGAGGGCGAACCATACGGCGAGGAAGCCGACGATCCGTCGATCGCGCAGCGCCCGAAACAGCGGCAGCGCCGGAACTTTTGCGGCGGTATCGGCATCCGAACGGCTGAACGACAGGAAGCTGCCGCGCACGAAGGCGAAGCGGATCGCCGCCGCCATCGCGCCCGAGACCGAGGCCGAGGCGCCGATCATCGGCACCACCGCATGCTCGTGGGTGACGAGATGGGCAAGCGCGCCGGCCGCCGCCGTCACCGCCAGGAACACGAAGAAGCGCAAAGCCCCGAAGCGCCGCGCCAGCGCGCTGCCGAACGGCAGCAGCCACAACACGTTGAAGGCGAGATGGGTGAGATTGGCGTGCAGCAGCGAATAGGTGACGAAGGTCCAAACCTTGGCGCCGGCGCCGCCCTCGAACTGCAGATTGACCAGCGAGGAATCGTAGCGCTTCGGAATGAAGCCGAAGACGTCGATAGTCCAGTTCTCCAGCTCCGGCGGCAGCAGCACCCGCAGATGGATCAGCGCCAGCAGGGCGACATAGGCCGTCAGCGGCCACGGCAGGGTCAGGATCGGCTCGCGCGGGGCCTCTTCGACGACCTGATGGTCCGACGGGGGTTGTGACGGGGAATCCAAGGCGGTTTCGCTTTCAGGCGCGATCGAGGCAGAGGGCTTCTCGAAGCAAGGGATCTGGAGATAGTCGCCTTTACCGGCCTTGCGCAAGTGCACCAAAGGAAAAGGCAGGGCCCTGGGAAAGCCCTGCCTGTCCGTGTCGGCCTTTCCGACGCGACGGGAGAACAAGGAGTATCCCCACCCCTCCCCGCGGCCAGTGACCAAACTGTTTGACGCCCGTGTACAGGCCTCGCCGAGAACCTGGAGAAAGCGGCGAGGCTTGCGACCGGGATCACCATAGCAGGCGTGCCGGACGGGCAAAGCGCATAGTTAATTTAACGTTAACGACGCAAAGACATCGCTGCCGATGCCAAAAACACGCCCGCGGCATGGACGCTGCAATTCCCCTCCTGCACAACATCAAAGGGATCTCAGGTGCGCTGAAGCGGGACAGCTTTGTCCCATGAGGTTGCGCCGAGGGTAAGCGTCGAACATGAAACATCCATCGAGCCGCGCATTCTTCGCGTATTGGGACAACAAGCGCGGCAGCGCGCGGGCCCCTGACCGGGCCGATATCGACCCGGCCGCGGTGCGCGAGCTGCTCGGCGACATCTTCGTGCTGTCTTGCGAGCAAAAACTTGGCTTTCCGTTCCGCGTCGCCGGCACGCGGGTCTGCGCGCTGGCCGGCCGCGATCTCAAGGACCAGGGCTTTGCCGCGCTGTTCACCGACGCGAGCCGCGGCGAGATCGAGGAGATCACGACCATTGTCGCCGACGAGACCTTAGGCGCGATCGCAGGTCTCACCGCGCAGCGCGAGGACGGCAGCAAGGCGCATCTCGAGCTGCTGCTGCTGCCCTTCAACGCCCGCCCGCATACGCCTGTCAGCGTGACCGGCGTGCTCGCGCCGTTCGACGATGAATGCGGCGCGCTCGGCCCGTTCACCGTCATCTCCTGGCGCTACCTGCACCAGCCGGAGAAACTGCTGCCGCGCGCGATCCGCAAACTGCAGATCGCCCGCGGATTGATGGTGTATGAGGGGCTAAGGTAGAGCAACGATCGCGCCGTGCGCGCAGCGTGTGAAAACGGCCTGACGATCGTTTTCTGAATCAGATGACGATCAGAGACGACGGCTCAAGGCCCAAGGCTTGCGATCGATCAACGGAACCTTACCTGCTAGGATACGTTTGTCTGTTTTGCCGCGCGAGTATCTGCGCGGCAACGCGGCTCGGCTGAGACGATGCGTTTCCCAGCCGCTTCCGTCGAGGGGTAACTACCCGTGATGGAGCGCGCGACCAGAGTTGGTAATCGCCTGCTAGCTGCGTTACCGCCAGCCGATTTTGCTTTGCTTGCGCCGCATTTGCGGAAAGTACCGCTGGAGCACGACGCAGTCCTGGTTCGATCGGGCGACCGGATCGATCACATCTACTTCCCCTGTAGCGGCGCAATCGCCCTCATCATGGAGCTGCCGAACGGACAGACCGCCGCAACCGCCGTGGTCGGCAACGACGCCGCCATCGGCCTCATGACGGCGCTAGGGCCGCTCCGCTCACCCATGACCGCGGTCGTGCGCGTCGCCGGCGCGGCGTTGCAGATATCACCCACGCGATTTCAGACGGCGCTCGAACGCAGCCCCGCTCTCAGAGGTTTGGTTCAGCTTCTCTCCAGGGCGCTGATGACGCAAATCCAGCATGTCGCAGCCTGCAACGCGCTGCACTCCGTCGAAGCCCGCCTAGCCCGCTGGCTGCTTCACATCCACGATCGGACCGATGGCGGTGACGTCCTGCCCTTGACGCAAGAGACGCTGTCCGAATTGCTCGGCGTCCGGCGTACCACGGTCACGCACGTCATTGGGGCCCTTCGGACGTCAAGGGCGCTGAAATCCAGCCGGCGCGGTCAACTCGAGATCGACAGGCGGCGCCTCGAAGTCGTCGCATGCGAGTGCTACAAGGTGATGAGCCGCAGGATCGACCGGATCGTTTCGCAGGATGCCTTGAAGGTGCTTCACGCCGCGCCGCCGCCGAACGATTCCCTGCCGCCGGACGTCCCGTTCGCCAAGGCCGACTCGTAGACCCAGGCTTCCTTGGCGAACCACTCGTGCGTCGCCGCGCACATCTTGCAATAGGTCCGCGAGAAGAACACCGCAGTGCACCGAAACCTTTCGCGATCCATCTCGATGCCCGTCGAAATGACCCTTCCCGTTTCCGGGCACTTGATCATCACCATACCCATCCCGATTTCCTCCAGCTTGGCATCACCTCGACTATGAGGGGGCCGCACCGGCTGGATGGCATCTTTTCTTGCGAAGACGCTCACCCAGCCGGTCCGCGCGGCCAACCGCTTCGACTCAAGCAGCGCTACGCAATACGCGATCCAAGCTCTGCTTGATCGGCTCAGCCGTTTCGGTCGCAACCCTCTGGGCGAGGTCCCATAGCTCGCGATTCTGGGCCGAAGCTGTTTCAAGCATCTTGCGGCTATGAGCGGTGGAGAGATCTATGAGATCGGCAAACGACCTCGCATCGACAAGCTGGGAAAAAAATTCCAGCGTGGACGTGGTGTTGGCGTGGGATATTTCGATGACCTTGGTGCGGTAGTCGGCGGCCCGCTGGGCATTGGTCGAGCAGGCATCGCAGAGAGCTGCGGTCATCTCCTCCGAGGTCGACTTGATCTGCGCAAAATTTGCCTGGGCCCGTGATGCGCCCTGTTCGGCGAGATTGCCGAAGATCGTCTGCATGTTGAAGAACGGGACGTCGAACTGGAGCTTTGCACTTCCGTCGGTTCCTCCGTTTTGCAGAGCAGCATTCGTTTCGGCGTTCAGATTGGCATCACTCACGGGCTTTCATCCTTTCAAGCGAAACTAGATAATGGATTTAAGACTCCCCGACGCGTCCAGGTGCTTGCTGCACCAGGACATCAGTACCCTTGCTCTCATGTTGGTGGGATGCCACTGCGGCTGGACCGCCGCCGCCCCCCTGCCGAAGCCAACTATGGCCAACGACAGTGGAAGCTTCGGTTCGCTTTCAGACTCTTCGCTTGATTTTATTCGAATCATGCGGCGAAGCGGCGCATGACCGCATCGCGCCTCTTTGAAGTTGCTGCAATCGCATGCGCCAACTTGAGATCGGCGCAAGCTTGCGCCGGACATCGCCCGCACAAGCGATGCCCGGCCGCATCATCGATCCATCACGGCATCGCCAGATGCCAGGCGCCATTCAGAAAGCCGTCGCCGGTGACGTCGCCGGGCTTGGTGTCCTTGGCGAAGGTGTAGAGCGGCTTGCCCTTGTACGCCCACTGCTTCGAGCCGTCGTCGCGGGTGATGATGGTGTAGCCATCGCCGGGCGTGTCGCTGGCCTCGGCCTTCAGCGCCGGCCAATTCGTCGCACAGGGGCCGTTGCAGGCCGACTTGCCGTCCATGTCCTTGTCGAACGTGTAGAGTGACATGCCCTTGGCGTCGGTGAGCACGCTGCCTTTGTCGGTCTTGCCGGTCTTGGTCGGCGGTGCGGCGAGCGCCGCAGAGGCGAGCGCGAGCGTTGCCGCGAACGCGAGCACGAGGCGGATCGAGGATGTCGTCATGGTGTCTCCTGTCATGCAGATGGCTTGCACGAGGTAGGACGCCGCGGCCCACGCACTATTCCTCGCAAGCGGGCCAAGATATTTTTGGCTGCGCGCATCAAGGCGGCGGAATAAATTGCGGTTGACGATACGGAGCAGCACAGATGAGCAAGCCTCGATGGCGCCGCGCGCACGCCACCGATCTCGCAGCGATCAGTGCGATCGCGGCGCGGATCCATCCCGATCTGCCCGAGCGGCCCGACGTGCTCGCGGAAAAGATGCGGCTCTGTCCGGATGGCTGCCGCGTGCTCGCTGCAGGCGACGGGATCGCAGGCTATGGCCTGGCGCATCCCTGGATGCAGCAACAGATCCCGCCCCTCGACGGTTTCCTCGGCCAATTGCCTGAACATGCCGACTGTCTCTACATACACGACGTCGCCGTGCTGCCCGACGCCCGCGGCGGCGTGGCGCGCGGCTATGTCGCCGACATTGAACAGCTCGCGCGATCATCCGGCATCACGATGCTTGCGCTGGTCTCGGTCTACGATACGCGCGTGCTGTGGGAGCGTCTCGGCTTCCACGCCGTCGGACCGGATGCGGCCTTGCGCGACAAACTGACGTCCTACGGCGCAGGCGCAATCTACATGCTGCGCGAGCTTGCCGAGCAGCCGCCCCTCCCCGCACGCGGCCTCACGCGGGCGTGAAGCCAACCCTCGAACTGGTTTCGATCAGCCTCCGTCGAAGGATCGAGCGAGCCGTTCCGGTCTCGCCGAACCGAGGCTGGAGATTTCCGATGAAACTCACATTGCCCAAACTTGCTTTGACAGCGTTCGTTGCCACGACCGCGTTCACTGCAACCAGCGCCAATGCGGTGCAATTCCATACCTATCGCTGCGACGTCGATTTCTTCGGAGGCTGCGGCATCATCCCGCTGCCGGACCCACCGCCCGCCCGGCGTCACGTCGTTCGGGTCGACCGCGATACGTCGCCGACCTACATGAAGCAGATCGACCCGCGCTACAGCTCCTCCATGCGTGATGCCGGCGGCGGAGGTGGTGGCGGTGGAGGCGGAGGTGGCGGCGGCCGCTGAGCCCACGGCTAACTTTTCAGACGATGTCGCCGGTGCAATCCGGCGGCATCTCGCTGCCTGCGCCATCGGCGGCCGCTCAGCCGCGGCGCTTCTTCTTGTTCTTCTTGCCCGACGCGCCCGGCCATTCGGTGACCGACGGCGCGTATTTGGCGTCACTGGATTTGTTTCCGAATGTCTTGTTCTTCTTCCCGAACGCCGGCTTGCCGGATTTGCCGCCGTCGTGAGGCTTTGCGTGGGGCTTTGCGTACGGCCTGCCCTGGTGCTTCGTGTCAGGCTTTCCCCGCGGCCTGTCGTGCCGCTTCGGCTCACCCACGTTCCAGGGATCGTCGTTGCGGCGAACGACATGATCGTCGTCTCCGTCATCGCGCTGCGGAGCGCGTGGGCGCTTCTCCACTGCTGCCGCCGCCTGCGGCGCCGCCGTCACCAGCTCGATGCGGATGCTGTCTTCCTTGTCCGGTCGCTTGACCTTGGCTGCAAAACTTTCCGCGACGCGCTCGGAGATCTCGAACTCGGTGGTGGTGTCGCTGATCTTGATCGCGCCGATGTCGCGCTTGTCGATGCCGCCTCGGCGGCAGATCATCGGCAGCAGCCAGCGCGCCTCCGCATTCTTGCGGCGGCCGATGGCAGCCCGGAACCAAACCGTCGGCTCCGTCATCACATGTTTTGATGACCCTTTCGCCGATTTGGCGCGAGGGCGCTCGGAGCGATCGTCGCCGCGCGGCGCGCGATCGTCGCGGCTGCGATGCTCGCGCCGTCCGCGCTCCTCGCCGGGATCGATGATGTCCTCAGGCGACGGCAGCCGGGCGCGATAGAGCCGCGCAAGCGCGGCGGCGATATCCTCCGCCGACCGCTCGGCCAGCAGAGCCTTCGCCAGCTCCAGATCGTCTGATGTCGTCTCCTCGGTGAACAACACCTCCTTCATGCGCTCATGATCGAGCTTGCGGATTTCATCCGCCTGCGGCGCCGTGCCCCAGACCGCCTCGGTGCCCGAGAGATTGAGCAGCAACTCTGCACGACGCCGTCGTGCCGGCGGCACCAGCAGCACGCTTGTGCCCTTGCGGCCCGCGCGACCGGTGCGGCCCGAGCGATGCTGCATCACCTCGGGGTCGTTCGGCAAATCGGCGTGAATGACGAGATCGAGGCTCGGCAGGTCGATGCCGCGCGCGGCGACGTCGGTCGCGACGCAAACGCGGGCGCGCCCGTCCCGGAGCGACTGGAGCGCCAAAGTGCGCTCGTTCTGCGTCAACTCGCCCGACAGCGCGACCACGGAGAAGCCGCGCTCAAGCAGTGCCGCCTGCAAATGCCTGACCGCATCGCGCGTGTTGCAGAACACCAGCGCGCTCGGTGCCTCGTAGAAGCGCAGCACGTTGACGGCCGCATGCTCGGCATCACCGGGAGCGACCCGGATGGCACGGTACTCGATGTCGGCGTGACCGCCCTCGTCGCCCGCGACCTCGATGCGAAATGCGTCCTGCTGGTACTGTTTCGCCAGCGCCACGATGCCGCGCGGAAAGGTCGCCGAGAACAGCAGCGTGCGCCGCGTCTCCGGCGTGGTCTCGAGGATGAACTCCATGTCCTCGCGGAAGCCGAGATTGAGCATCTCGTCGGCCTCGTCGAGCACGACGACCTTCAATTCGGAGGTGTCGAGGCGATTGCGCCTGAGATGATCGCACAGGCGGCCCGGCGTGCCGACCACGATGTGGGCGCCGGCGGCGAGCTCGCGCTGCTCGCGGCGCGGGTCCATGCCGCCGACGCAGGAGACGACGCGCGCCCCGGCATGCTGATAGAGCCAGGTCAGCTCGCGCTGGACCTGCAAGGCGAGCTCGCGGGTCGGCGCGACGATCAGCGCCAGAGGCGCCGCGGCCTGCGCGAACCGCTCGGCATCGCCCAGAAGGTCCCTGGCCATGGCCAGCCCGTACGCAACGGTCTTGCCCGAGCCTGTTTGCGCCGACACCAGGAGGTCGCGGCCGACAGCATCCTCGCCGAGCACGGCGAGCTGGACAGGTGTCGGTGAATCATAATTGCGCTCGGCCAAAGCACGGGCGAGCGGCGGGGTCAGGGCCGGAAAAGACACGGAATGGAAAACCTTGGTTGGTCCGGGCGCGGAACGGAAAGAGCCGAGGGACCTTGACGCTGCAATCACTGCAGCAGGCCCGATCACACCCTTGATGATTTCGATTTGGACGCTCTTTACGCCAGAAGCTGTCAAATCACCATGGTTTTGATGCATGGCATTGGCGACAGGGTGAACAGGTGCGGGATGCTGGCCCTGCCCCAAACGCGATTTCGGGCCGGAATGGCGGACTTTTGCGGCCATCTCGCTTAAATTGCCCACGTTTGGACGTACCGGAATGGACGCATGGCCTCGTCGGACGAACGCCAGTGCGGCGAATGCACGCTTTGCTGCAAAGTGATGGCTATCGAGGCGCTCGCCAAGCCGGCAGGCAACTGGTGCGCGCATTGCAATCCCGGCCGCGGTTGCACGATCTACGTCGAACGGCCTACCGAATGCGGCAGCTTCAGTTGCCTCTGGCTCATCAACAACCTGCTCGACGAGCGCTGGAAGCCGAGCCGCTCCAAGCTGGTTCTGACCACCTCGGAGGACGGCATCGAGATCCGCTGCGATCCCGGCACGCCCCATGCGTGGCGCAGGGAGCCCTACGCCAGCGAGATCCGCGCCTGGGCCGAGGAAGGCGAGCGCGACGACATGACGGTCGTCGTCATCGTCGGCCAGCGCATGATCTTGATCACGCCGGAGCGCGAATTCGATCTCGGCATCGTCGGACCGGATGACCGCATCGTGCGCGAGTTGGAGGGCGCGAAGGTCGTCGGCGCAACGGTGGTGAAGGAGCTTAACGCCGCCTCAGATTCCGTCGACGATTGACGGATGCATGCCCCACTGGTCCCCGCCTACGGCCTGGCCAGCGCGGCCCTAATCCCTTGATGTCACGGGCCTGCTGAAGCTTTCGGCCAGCCTTGCTCTGGCCCGCGCGACACAGTCTTTGGCCGCCAGACTTAAGGCGCGGATCGCGCGCCAGGCTTCGGTCGCCTGCAGCCATGCCTTCATCTCGGTGAACTTGCCGTAAACCCACGCGAACGCCGGGATCCGCATCAGCTTGTCGCGCGTCAGGTGAAACAGGCGCTCGACCAGCACAAGCTTGAGCAGCTCGCAGCCGACGAACGCCGCCACGCCGCTCAGGAACTGACCTGTTGCAACGAGGTATGCCGCCACCGGCTTGATCGGCTCCAGAATGAGCACGGGCACGGAAAACAGCGCCAGCGAGGGATAAGGCGGCAGCGATCTGATCCAGGCGCGGAGCCGCTTGAACTCGAAATGCCGGGCAATCCAGCGCGAGATCGGCATCGCCACGGCCATGAACACCGCATCCACCAGGAAGTAGACGGCGGCCAGGACGTAGGTGATGGGTTCCAGGATTCGCTTCACGATATACTCTCCCGCAAACTCAAAGCCGGAACCCGGGCTTAAGTTTCACGCCCAAGTGGATCATTCGCGGATTCTCTGTGGAGCTTTTGCGGCATTAGGTTCCATCCAACTCAGATCTCGGCGTAGATTTCCAGAAGATTGCCGTCGGGATCCCTGAAAAACAACGTGCGATGCCCGAACGGCTGGTTCGTCGGCGGCGACAGCAGCGCCACGCCCTGCCGCACGAGCTCCTCGGCGCAGGCATCGACCTCCGCCGGAGAGACCTTGAAAGCCAGTTGCAGCGAAGCACTGCCCACCGGCGTCGGCGCGTCTCCGGCGGTACGGCTCGGCCGCGCCAATGCGAGCGTGTTGCTGCCGATCCCGTATTCGATCCAGTTCGGCGACAACTCGCGCAACGGCGACAGAGCGAGCACGTCCTCGTAGAAACGGCGCATCGCGTCCATGTCGCGCACGAAGATGACGGTGTAGTCGATCGCGCGGATGGCGCTGAAGGGGGAATGGGTGCGGGTAGGTTGTTCGTTCGTCATCGCAGCTTCATTCCAAATTCTGACCCGTAGCCCGCATGGAGCAAGGCGGAATGCGGGACCGGCGGACCCCGGATTACGCTTCGCTCCATCCGGGCTACGGGATCTACCAAATTTATCGTAACAGTCCCCCGCTATAATGCAGCTCGTAAAGCCGAGCGCCTTCATGCCGCGATATCGTCTCGATACCATGAAAGCGCTCGAGGGAGCCATCGACCTCGTTGCGATAAACCATGTCTGCCTGCTCGAACAGGCGCGGTCCCCGGAAGGGCTCCTCGGCGCGCACGCCCAGCAGCGCCAGACGCAGAAACTTGTAGATCGCGAGAAAGCTGTTCCGGTCGGTGATGTCCGCACCCGCACCGCCGCTGTAGCTCATCGACCAGATGACGCGGTCATCGCGTGACACGGTCTCCTGCCCGACAAAAAATCCCATCCCGAAATAGATATCGCGATAAGTGTAAGGCGGTGCGCGATGCTCAAGCTGTTTTGAGCCCGTGAGCAGCGGCGTGGTCACGGTCGCATCATCGTCGAGGCCCGCATAGGTGCGCCGCTTGGCTTCGACCAGGAATGCCGCGAGATCATGGGGAATGGACCGCATGGCCTACTCCACCAATTCCGGCCAGGGCACGATGGTCGACTTCACTGTCTTCATCGCCATCGCATCCTTCACCGCTCGCGCGACGCCCTCCTCCGTGAACGGATAGATCGTCTGCATCTTCAGCCAGGGATATTTATCGCGCGTGCGGTAGAGCATGTCGACGCCAAGCGGCAGATCGTTGCCGGTGAAGCCCCAGGAGCCGAGCACGTTGAGGTCCTTGGTGCAGATGCGATGCCAGGAGGTCTCGATCGAGCCGGCGTCGGTGAACTGGCCCATCTCGACATAGGTGCCGCCGTCGCGCAGCATCTCGATGCCTTCGGGGCCCGCTGATGGGTGGCCGGAGCAATCCATCACGAGATCAGCGCCGAAGCCGCCGACGATGTCGCGGACGCGCGCGATCCGCTGTTGCGGCGATGTGAGCTCCTCGATGTTCACGGTGGCTTCCGCACCGAACTCGCGCGCGAGCTTGAGACGCGGCTCCTCCGGCGCGCCGACGCAGATGACGCGCCCTGCCCCCATCTCCTTCGCCGCTGCGACCGCCAGAATGCCGATCGGGCCTGAGCCCTGGATCACGACCGTGTCGGCCCAGCTGAAGCCGCCGGCGCGACTGGCGCGGTTGAAGGCGCGGATGCAGGAGGTCAGCGGCTCCGACAGCGCGCCAAGGCGCAGCGACATGTCGTCGGGCAGCTTGTAGATCTTGGTGCCCGGCAGCATGTCGAGATCGACATAGACATATTCAGCCCAGCCGCCCCACAGATGCGGCGCCTTGTCGAAGCCGAGATAGCGGCCGTAATAAACCGGCGTCAGGCATTTGTTGGCGGTTTGCGGATAATGAATGCAGTAATAGCAGCGGCCGCACGGCATCAGCGGCGGAATCATCACTTTCGAGCCGACCTTGAGCGGCTTGCTCATGAAGTCCTCGGTGAATTCGTCACCGCATTCGACGATGACGCCGCCGAGCTCGTGACCCAGCGTAAACGGCCAGGGCAGCGGCTTCGGCCAATGACCTTTCAAGATGTGCAGATCCGTGCCGCAGACGCCACACGCCCCGATCTTGATCAGCGCACCCTTGCGGCCGACCTTCGGCCACGGCACGGACTTGATCTCGGGCTCCGAGCCTGGTCCTGCGTGGGTGCATACGCGGATTGAATCCATGGCTGTTTCCTCGCGGCCCGCTTGTGTTGAATAATGGAGCGGGCTCGGACAGAGCGTATGTGAGGTTCGGCGAGTTGCCAACCGCGGCAACGATCGTAGCCCGCATGAAGCGCAGCGCAATGCGGGAATTGGCCCCAGATTGCGCTGCGCTCCATCCAGGGTACGGCGTTGCTACAAGCACCGCCGTCATCCTGAGGTGCTCTCCTTGCGATGCGTCAGCATCGCAAGGGGAGCCTCGAAGGAAGGATGGGCCACGGCCGCCCGCAATTCATCCTTCGAGGCTCGCTTCGCTCGCACCTCAGGATGACGTCTGAGCTTGTTGCGGCAGTGCATAGCTGCCGTCCACGCACACGCTATTGTCTTGAGCCGTCCGCACCGAACGTGTAACTCCGCAAGAGTTCTTCCCGTGGTGCCCGCTTGAACCCCCTTCCCCAAAATCCCATGGCCGCGTCCGGATCGTTCGCGGCGATGAAGTCCGTGCCGTACCGGCTGCAGTTCATCGCCTATGTGCTGGCGATGATGGCTGACAATATCGAGCACGTGATCAGCTATTGGGTGGTCTTCCAAAAATTCCACTCGCCGACGCTGGGCGGCTTTGCCGTGCTGTCGCACTGGCTGCCGTTCCTCTTGTTCTCGGTCGTAGTCGGCGGGCTCGCCGACCGGTTCGATCCGCGCCGCATCATCCAGTGCGGCATGCTGTTGTTCATATTGGCATCAAGCGGTTGGGGCTTCTTCTTCATCACCGACACGATCCAGATGTGGCACGCGATGCTGCTGCTGGTGATCCATGGCTGCGCCGGCGTGCTCTGGCAGACGCCGAACCAGCTGCTGCTGTACGATCTCGTCGGTCCTGCGGACCTTCCGAGCGCGGTGCGGCTGAATGCGATGGCGCGCTATCTCGGCATTCTGGTCGGCCCCGCGGTCGGCGGAATCATCATGCTGACGCTCGGCCCCTCGCACGGCATCATCTTCAACACGCTGTTCTATCTGCCGATGCTGCTGTGGCTGTTCTGGGCGCCGGTGCGCGACGGCAGCGTTGCCGTACGGCGCTACGCCGTGCGCGGCTTCGCCGACATCCTACTGACCATCCGCGCCATTGGCAGCCGGCCGGTGCTGACGGCGATGACATCGCTTGCCGGCCTCACCTCCTTCATGATCGGCAACGCCTATCACGCGCAGATGCCGGGCTTTGCCGGCGATCTCGGCCATGGCGATCCCGGCGTGTCCTACAGCGTGCTGCTCGCGGCCGACGCCGGCGGTGCACTGCTCGCCGGCATTGCACTGGAATCCTGGGGACGCCTCAAGGGCACTGCGCGCACCGCGATCACGCTCGCGATGCTCTGGAGCGTAGCGCTGCTCGGCTTTGCGTCCGTGCGGATCTATCCGGTCGCGATCGTGCTGCTGTTCTGCGCCGGCTTCTTCGAGTTGTCGTTCAACACCATGGCGCAGGCCCTGGTGCAGCTGAATGCGCCCTCCGACATCCGCGGCCGCGTCGTCGGTCTCTATAATATGGCGGGACTTGGCATGCGGGCGTTCAGCGGCATCACCGTCGGCGTCTTTGGTGCGGCGATCGGGATTCACTGGTCGCTGGGCCTTTCGGCCGCAGTGCTGCTGGCCGCGCTTTGCCTACTTTATGGGCGTGCGACCAGGGCAGCCTAAGGGGGCTAGCCAGTGGGGCCGCCGGGGACCAGGCCGCCGCTGATGTGGCTTTTTGAACGCATTGTGTCGGTCCGTTATCGCCGCGCCAAATCATAACGTGGCATTAACCCTATGCACCTTAGGGTCGTGTCGGACTCCGCCCGGGCGGGGGGTCGGGTAGTGAAAATGGCGTTGGCGAACAAAAAATTTCTTCCGGCCGCCGAGGAACGTCGGCGTTTCCAGCGGGTGAAGGTGCACCTGCTCGGCCGTTACATGCTGCCGGATCGCCGTGAATTCCCCTGCCAGGTGATCAACATGTCGCCGGGGGGCCTTGCGCTGCTCGCGCCCGGCATCGGTAATGTCGGCGACCGTGTGGTCGCCTATCTCGACCATATCGGCCGGGTCGAGGGCAAGATCACGAGGATCATCGACAACGGCTTCGCCATGACGGTGGGCGCGACGCCGCGCAAGCGCGACAAGCTCGCAGCCCAGCTGACCTGGCTCGCCAATCGCGACATCCTCAACCTGCCGGAAGACCGCCGCCACGACCGTATCGTGCCGCGCAACCCGATCGCCGTGCTGACGCTCGAGGACGGCACCAAGATGACCTGCCGCATCATCGACCTGTCGCTGTCGGGCGCGGCGATTGCGGCTGAGAACCGTCCGCCGCTGAAATCGACCGTTCTACTCGGCCGGGTCCAGGGCCGCGTGGTGCGAAACCTCGAGGACGGCTTCGCGCTCGAGTTCATGCACGAGCAGCCGATCGAGACACTCGAAGAGAGCGTTACCGCGCGGTAAAGCGCGACGGCGTCAAAACCCCGGTTTTTCCAGCTCCGAAGGCGGCCTCTGCGATGCAGACGCCGCCTTTTTCGCGCCTCGCTGCCCGCTGCAGGCGGTTAACGCGCGGCCTGTCCATCCGCTCAAGCCGCGGTTCCCTCAGTGTTTCCGCGTTAATCGGTACAATTTGAATCAATTCCAGTCTTCTCAAATTTTAGTCGATATCTATTCAAGTATAGAGCGAATTCGCTGCCAGTTTTACTTGCATTCGTCTCGACTTGACTTGGTCGACTTAGTGGCAACGCAAAAGCTCCGTGCGAAATGTGGTCCCAACAAGAAACGGGGGCCGCAATGTTGGATTTCAGGGGACAGGGAAAGGCATTGGCGCTCGCCGCCATGCTGTTCGGAATGAGCGCGGCGGTGCAGGCCGGCGAAAGCCGCCTGCTCTACGCGAGCCTCGGCGACACCACGCGCGCGCCGATCGGCTGGGTCGAGTTTTGTGCGGAGAACGCCGCTCAGTGTCAGGGCGGACCGACGCAGCCACGCGACATCGTGATGTCGCAGGCCGCGTGGCGCGACCTGACCAAGGTCAATCGCTGGGTCAACGAGACGATCAAGCCTCTGACCGACGAGGAGCACTGGGGCGTCGTCGAGAAATGGTCGTTGCCGACCGACGGCTACGGCGACTGTGAAGATTACGTGCTGTTGAAGCGCAAGATGCTGATGGATGCCGGCTGGCCGCGCGAGGCCCTGCTCATCACCGTCGTGCGCGACAAGAAGGGCGAAGGACACGCGGTGCTGACGGTGAAGACCGACAAGGGCGAGTTCGTTCTCGACAATCAGAACGAGAACGTCGTCGCCTGGACGGAGACCGGCTACCGCTTCGTCAAGCGCCAGTCGCAAAGCGATCCCAACGTCTGGGTCTCGCTTGGCGATACCAAGCCGGCGGTCTCGACCGCCAGCGCAAGAGACCAGTAGTTCGATCAGTGAGACAACAGGTTACGCGACCCGGTCACATCCCCACCCCTCCCCGTCCCAGACCGGTTCGCGCGCGGCCAGGCTTCCCCCAAAGCCTGGCCGCAACTTTTTAGGGCGTGGTTGTCAGCGCGGCAGGATGTTCTTGTAGATCCTGCCGTCCTTCATGATCACCACGAAGCTCTTCGCGGGGTCCTCGACGAGGCTGATGTTGTCGAGCGGATTGCCGTCGACCAACAGAAGATCGGCAAGCGCACCCTCTTCGACCACGCCGAGCTTGCCGGGATAGGGATTGCGCAGGCCGGACAGGCTCAACAACTCCGCATTGGTCGACGTCGCCATGGCCAGCGCTTCGGCCGGCGTGTACCAGCGTGTCAGTGCCGCCAGCAACGAACCCTGCCTCTCCGCCTGCGCCTGCGAGAACAGGATATCGGTGCCAAAGGCCGTCTTGAGGTGATACTTTTTTGCCAGCGCATAGACGCGATCGGTGCCGGCGACGACCTGCTGCTTCTTGTCCCGCTCCGAAGGCCCGAGCGCGGCGGCCGCGCCGGACATCTCAAGGAACGGCTGGGTGCTGAGCCAGATTCCCTTCTCGGCCATCAGCTTCGCGCTCGCTTCATCCATCAGATGGCCGTGCTCGATGCATTTCACGCCGGCTGCGATCGAGCGCTGGATCGCGACCGGCGTATAGGCGTGGGTGGCAACATAAGTGCCCCAATTGTCGGCGGCTTCGACGGCCGCGCGCAGCTCGGGCTCGGTGAAGGTCGAGACGTCCAATGGACTGAATGGCGAGGCCACGCCACCGCCGGCGGTGAGCTTCACCTGCGAGGCGCCCTGCATCAGTTGCTCGCGTGCGCGCACGCGCACTTCGTCCGGGCTGTCGGCGACCATGCTGCCGCCGATCTGCTCCATGCGGCTGAGCATGCCACCGAGGGTTCGCGGCAGGTCGGAGAGCTGGCGGAAGTCGCCATGGCCGCCCGTGATGGTGATGATGGCACCCGACGGATAGATGCGCGGCCCGGCGACAAGATCCTCGTCGATGGCCTGCTTGAGGCCGAAGGTCGGTCCGCCCATGTCGCGTATGGTGGTGAAGCCGCGCATCAGCGTTGCTGTCGCCTCGCTGGCGGCGAGCAGGTTGTTGTAGCCGATATCGCCGGCAATCGCCGCCATCGGTGTCGGCCGCACCAGCATCGCGTGCCAATGCGCATCGATCAGTCCCGGCATCAGCACCCGGCCGCCGCCGTCGACGACCTGGCCAGTGGTCCCGACGTCCGCGGTCGAGATCTTCTCGATCTTGCCGTCCCTGACGAGGACATTGGATGGCGCCGAGAGCGTCGCGTTCTTGCCGTCGAAGATCTTGACGTTGCGGAACAGGACGGCGTCGTTCTGCTGAGCCGGCGCAGGCGATGCGGTGCAGACGATCGTTGCGAGCAGCGCCGTGAAGCCGGCTAGCCTGGACAATCCCGACATGTTCAATCTCCCGCTGGGGTGCCGCTACGCGGCCGCCGCGGCAAGTCGCCAGGCGGCCGCAACGCTCCCGCTCGTCGACGGCCGAATGCGACGCCATCGCACCAACTCCGCAGAGCGGATGGGCTATTGCCGAAGCAGCTCCAGAACTCATTGCGCGGACGAGAGTTGACGCCCGCCATCGGGCGGAGTCAATTTACAACTATAGGGCGATTTAGTATTGCAGCCATACGAGTCCAAGGGAGATGCGATTGCAGAAACATCTCTCGGGAAAGTTCAGCGCATGAGTAAGCGAGACTGCCTCGCTTGCATCGAATTCTCATCAAAAGTCGAGCAACGCAGTTGACCTATGATCAACGCAAGATTGCAGCCGGTCACTGACAGTCAGGCGTAACGAAAAATCTTCGTTGCCTTGACCGAGCAATGCGGCTCGCCTCAAGCGCCGAGCACGTCGGCAAGCCGCAACTCGTCCGCGGCGGGATCCTTCAGGAACAGCTCGGCCTCGATCTCGTTCAGATGCGACAGCATCCGCGCGCGCGCAGCCTGCTTGTCGCGCTTGTGAATCGCAGTGACGATCTCGGCATGATGATCGGTGCCGCAGGCGGGCGTGTCGTGACGGCGATAGAGCAGGATGATCAGCGAGGAGCGCGCGATCAGTTCTTTCAGGAAGCCGAGATAGATGCTGTGGCCGCTCATCTCGGCGATGAGCCGATGAAATTCGCCGGAGAGCCGGACCGAGGCGCGCGCATCACCGCGCAGCTCGGCTTCGCGCTCCTCGGTGAGGTGCTGCTGAAGGCGCTCGATCCACGCGGGAGAAACGGCATCAACGGCGTGATCGACGATGGTGGGTTCGATCAGGCGGCGCGCCTCGAACACCTCGCGGGCATCCCCAGGCGTCGGGCGGGCAACGAATGCGCCGCGGTTCTTCTCGATGTTGACGATGCCCTCATGCGCGAGCTGCTGCAGCGCGGTGCGGACCAGCGTCCGACTCGCGCCATAGATCTCGCCGATCTCATCCTCGCCGAGCTTGGTGCCCGGCAGCAGGCGATGCTCGAGGATCGCCGCGGTCACACCCTCCCTGATCCGGCTGACGCGATCGCTCGCGTCGGGCGCATCGGGTTTCGGGCGGGATTTGGCGGCCATCAGCTCGAAGTGTTGGGTTTGAGGACGCGATCGGCGTTCGGCCTTCGATGGTAATCGACGAGCTGTATCCAATCACAGGCGAAACTTTATACAATCTTCGCCCATTTTGTGTGCATGCTCCTGCCGACCCGAGGCGTCGCACAAACACGCTGGATTCGATCTAACGATCTGACTCCACTGCACAGTTTTCGAATTCGAAAATATTGGCGCTGTTGGCACGGACCTTGCGGAGAGAGGCGGAGCACCGCCCTCCTCTCGGACACGCCATGGCCACTCCTGCCGCTCTCGAACTGGTTGCCGTCACCAAGCGCTATGACGCGACGGTAGCGGTCGACAATGTCAATCTCAAAATCCCGGCCGGTACCTATTGCTGCCTGCTCGGCCCGTCCGGCTGCGGCAAAACCTCGACGCTTCGCATGATCGCCGGTCATGAAGCGGTCAGCGAGGGCGACATCATCCTCGGCCCGCAGAACGTCACGGACCTCGAGCCCGCCAAGCGCGGCACGGCCATGATGTTCCAGTCCTACGCATTGTTTCCGCACCTCACTGTGCTCGACAATGTTGCGTTTGCCCTGAAAATGCGCGGCATCGACAAGCCGACGCGCCACAAGCGTGCCGGCGAGCTGCTCGAACTCGTCGCGATGAGCCCCTATGCCAGCCGCCTGCCGGCCCAGCTGTCCGGCGGCCAGCAGCAGCGCGTGGCGCTCGCGCGAGCGCTCATCACCGAGCCGCAGATCCTGCTGCTCGACGAGCCGCTGTCCGCGCTCGATCCGTTCCTGCGGGTCAAGATGCGCGGCGAGCTGAAACGGCTGCAGCGCGAGCTCGGCATCAGCTTCATCCAGGTCACCCACGGCCAGGAAGAGGCGATGGCGCTCGCCGACCACATCGTGGTGATGAACCAGGGCAAGATCGAGCAGCAGGGCACGGCCCGCGACATCTTCCACCATCCCCGCACCGAATTCGTGGCGCGTTTCATCGGCGGCCACAACGTCCTCAGCGACGCCGGCAAGCTGATCGCCGTGCGCGCCGATCAGCTCGGCATCGTGCCGTTCGTTGATGGCGCATTCGGCGCGCCGGCGCTGCTGACCCAGACCGAGTACCAGGGCTCCTATGTTGCCGTCTCGCTCACGCTCGACGACGGCACCGCCCTGTTCTCCCATCTTCCCGAGTCCACCTTCGACGTCCAACCGTTCCGGCCGGGCGATCGCGTGCTGGCCACCTGGGATCCCGCCAAGGCGCAACGTCTACAATAGCGCCGTCATTTTAGAAAATGCGCAACACAGAGGAGTGACTGGAATGACAGAGACGACCAAGAAGACAGGCGTCAGCCGCCGCACGCTACTCAAGGGCACCGCGGGTCTCGCAGGCCTCGCCGCCGGCTCCGGCGCCATCACCGGCTTCCCCTACGTGATGTCGGCCGAGCCGAAGGTGCTGCGCTATCTCGGCACCGCCGTGAACGAGGGCGACGACATCTCCAAGCAGTGCCTGAAGGACACCGGCATCAAGATCGAATACATCACCGCGACGACCGACGACGTCACCAAGCGCGTGATGACCCAGCCGAATTCCTTCGACGTGCTGGACACCGAATATTTCTCGCTGAAGAAGCTGGTGCCGTCGGGCAACATCCTTGCCCTCGACGCCAAGAAGATCAAGGAATTCGACAACATCACCCCCGTCTTCACCAAGGGCGAGACGCCCGGCGGCAAGAAGATCGGCGGTCAGGGCACCGCGCCCTGGAAGGTGCTCTATCTCGAAGGCAAGGACTCCAAGACGTTCTCCAAGACGGCGACCGAGTTCGTCACGCTGATCCCGACGGTCTACAACGCCGACACGCTCGGCATCCGTCCCGACCTGATCAAGCGCCCGATCTCCTCGTGGTCGGAGCTGCTCAATCCCGAGTTCAAGGGCAAGGCCTCGATCCTCAACATCCCCTCGATCGGCATCATGGATGCAGCAATGGTCGTGGAAGCCACCGGCAAGTACAAATATGCCGACAAGGGCAACATGACCAAGGAAGAGATCGATCTCACCATGAAGGTGATGACCGAAGCGAAGAAGGCCGGCCAGTTCCGCGCGTTCTGGAAGGACTTCAACGAGAGCGTCAACCTGATGGCCTCGGGTGAGACCGTCATTCAGTCGATGTGGTCGCCGGCGGTGACCAAGGTACGCTCGATGGGCATCCCCTGCACCTTCCAGCCCCTCAAGGAAGGCTATCGCTCCTGGGCGTCCGGCTTCTGCGTTTCCAAGGGCGTGTCGGGCGACAAGCTCGACTGGGCCTATGAGTTCGTCAACTGGTTCCTGTCCGGCTATGCCGGCGCGTATCTCAACCGCCAGGGCTACTACTCGGCCGTGCTCTCTACCGCGAAAGCCAACATGGAGCCCTACGAGTGGGCCTACTGGATGGAGGGCAAGCCGGCCGAGAAGGACATCAAGGCGCCCGACGGCTCGCTGCTGGAGAAGGCCGGTGCCGTGCGTGACGGCGGCTCCTATGAGGACCGCATGGGCGGGGTCGCCTGCTGGAACGCGGTGATGGACGAAAACGACTACATGGTCCGCAAGTGGAACGAGTTCATCGCCGCGTGATGGATACGTCAGAAGACATCCTGCAACAGGCATCCCCGGACCTCGTCCGGGGATCCCAGACGAGGCGCGCGGCGAAATCCGCGCGCCTGTCGCCGTCTTTCGTCTCCTGGCTCCAGGCCGGGCCGATGATGCTGGTATTTCTCGCCTTCTTCCTGATCCCGCTGGTCTTCGTCGTGATCGTCTCGTTCTGGGACTACAACGAATATCAATTGCTGCCGACCTTCTCCGGCCGCGGCTATACCGACACGTTCGAAGGCTGCATCGCGCAGCTCCCGGATCTCTGCACGATCGCAAAAACCTATCTGAAGACGCTGAAGCTCTGCTTCCTGGTCTGGGCCATCACGCTCTTCATCGGCTTCTGGGTCGCCTATTTCCTCGCCTTCCATGTCAAGTCGAAGACCTGGCAGATGGGACTGTCGCTGCTCTGCACGATCCCGTTCTGGACCTCCAACGTCATCCGCATGATCGCCTGGATCCCGCTGCTCGGGCGCAATGGCCTCGTCAACTCCGGCCTGATGAAGACGGGACTGATCAACCAGCCGGTGGAATGGCTGCTGTTCTCCGAATTCTCGGTGGTGCTGGCCCTGGTCCACCTCTTCACCTTCTTCATGGTGGTGCCGATCTTCAATTCGATGGTCCGCATCGACAAATCGCTGATCGAGGCGGCCTATGACGCCGGCGCCTCCGGCCTCCAGACGCTGGTCAACGTCATCATTCCGCTGGCCAAGCCCGGCATCGTGATCGGCTCGATCTTCGTCATCACCATCGTGATGGGCGACTTCATCACCATCGGCGTGATGGGCGGTCAGCAGATCGCCGCCGCCGGCAAGATCATCGAGACCCGGGTCAACGCGCTGCAATTCCCGGCTGCGGCCGCCAATGCCGTGATCCTGCTCGTCATCACCTTCCTGATCATCACCATGATGTCGCGCATCGTCGACATCAAGAAGGAGCTGTAGGCGATGAAGGAAGGACGCCCGCGCTCATTCTACGTGCTTGCAATCTTCTTCGCGGCCTATGTGCTGTTTCTCTACGGCCCGATGATCGCGATCTACGTGCTGTCGTTCCAGGGGCCGCAAGGCGGCCTCACCTTCCCCATGAACGGCGTGTCGACCTACTGGCTGACGAAGCTGTTCCAGGGCACCGGCATCGTCGATCTCGGCGCGGCCTTCCGCCGCTCGCTGCTGCTTGGCGTCATCGTGATGGCCGTCACCGTCGTGCTGTCGGTCGCTGCCGGCATGGCCTTCCGCAGGAAGTTCAAGGCGCAGAGCATTCTGTTCTACTCGGCGATCGCGAGCCTGATCGTGCCCTCGATCATCACCTCGCTCGGAATCTCATTGGAGTTCCGCATCATCGACGATCTGATCAAGGCGCATTGGAACGGGAATTTCGAGACCTCGATGGGCCTGCTCACCTCGGGTCTCGGTGCGCACCTGACCTGGACGCTGCCGTTTGGTCTCTTGATCATGTTCGCGATCTTCAACCGCTTCGATCCCAGGCTCGAGGAAGCGGCGCGCGATCTCGGCGCGACGCCGTGGCAGGCCTTCCGTCATGTCGTGCTGCCGATCATCCTGCCATCCGTGATTGGCATCGGCCTATTCGGCTTCACGCTGTCCTGGGATGAGCTGGCGCGCTCCAGCCAGGCGATCGGCGCGGTCAATACATTGCCGCTCGACCTCCAGGGCCTCACCACGACGGTGACGAACCCGGATATCTATGCGCTCGGCACCATCATCTCCGCGGTGTCCTTCGCGGTGATCACGCTTGCGCTGGGCACCATCCACATGCTCAACAAGCGCCAGGCGGCCAAGGGGTCGGACGCCGGCAAGGGACTTGTCTAACTGCAATGCGACTGCACGTCGTCAATCCCAACACCACGGCGACGATGACGGCGAAGATCGCCGCAGCGGCGCGCGCCATCGCACTGCCCGATACGGTGATCGACGCACGCCAGCCCGCGATGGGGCCGGTTTCGATCGAGGGATTCTACGACGAGGCTTTCGCGGTGCCCGGCATGCTCGGCTGCATCCGCGAGGCCGATCGCGACGGCGCGGATGCGCACATCATCGCCTGCTTCGACGACACCGGCCTCGATGCCGCGCGTGCCGTTGCGAAAGCGCCGGTGATCGGCATCGGCGAAGCCGGCTTTCACATGGCGAGCCTGGTCGCGGCACGCTTTGCCGTGGTGACGACGCTTGGCGTCTCCATCGTGCCGATCGAACATAATTTGCGGAAATACGGCCTGGCCGAGCGCTGTGCCCGCGTCCGTGCCGCCGAAGTCCCGGTGCTCGCGCTCGAGGAGCGCAATACAGAGGCGCTCGGCAAGATCTCCGCGGAGATCACGGCAGCGATTCGCGACGACCGCGCCGAGGCCATCGTGCTCGGCTGCGCCGGCATGGCCGATCTTGCGGCAGAACTCGCCGGCACCCACGGCCTGCCCGTGGTTGATGGCGTTGCCGCCGCGGTGACGCTGGCGGAAGGAATGGTCCGGCTCGGGCTCGCGACATCCCGGCTTGGCCCCTACGCGGCGCCGCGCGCGAAGGCATACTCAGGCCCGTTTGCACCGTTTCAGCCCTGAGCGTCTGCTGCGCACTGACGGCGCGGACCTTCGACGGTGTACCGCGTTCAGCCTATCGCATGACGATCCAGCCGTCGTTGAAGGCAGCCCGTCCTCAAGCGCTGCCGAAGCTCCAGCGGATCCTGGCTTTTTCCTCAAGTGGCCACCTTTTTGTCCCAATTGTTGCTGAACAGTAACACTTTCGGGACGCCCCGGCCGCATTGTCTGCGTTTTTGTGCTGCCGCTCTTCGCACTCACCAAGTTTCAATTTGGGTCTTGTCAGCGATGATCGATCTCGCAGAGGACACACCGTCCACTCCCCTTCTTCGTCTTGGCGCCCAGCCAATCGCGTTGACGGCTGCCGCGCTGCTGCTCCTGATCGCCGGCGTCACCTCGATCGCGATCTGGCGCGCCTATACCGGCGCTGCGCCTGAGACCGACCGCGTGGTCGCCTCGCGGCAGCTTCAGGTGCGCGCGGCGCAGGCCTCCGAACAACTGGTCGAGAAGACCAAAGGACTGGAGGCGACCCAGCAGGAATCGATCGATCAGCTCCAGGTCGTGCAGGACCAGCTCCAGAGCATGAAGAAGCTGCTCGCCTCGCAGCAGGCCGACACCAAGCGCCTGTCGGATCAGGTCACCAGTCTGAACGAGTCCATCGACGGGCTGCGGCAATCCTTTGCCAGCGTCCGGTCCACCGAGGCCGACACGCCATCGGTTACTCCGAGGAAACCGGCGCGCCACCGCGTCCATGCCAGCGCCCGCAAACGCGCGAGGGGCTGATTAGATCCCGCGTCGCGACCCTTTATTTTCGCCGGATGTGAAATGGATCACATTTGTCGGTGTGATTCCAGGCCATGTTCGGCTCTACCGGATGGCGTGAGCCGATTTCAATATCCGGGGCTGGCAAGGTCGTTGACGGTATACTGCGTCAACGGCCTTGTTTTTTGATACCGAGGTAATCTGGTGCCTCGGCCAGGCACCGCCCTCATAGCAGTTGCTTCTATTCACAAACTTGAACACGGCGGACGCGCCAGCCCCATTGCGTCATCACGCGCTGCGGCACCAGGTAGCACTGCGCACCGTAGTCTTCGTAGCCGACGCCGTAGTATTCGCCATAGTACGGGTAGCCATAGCCATAAGCGCCGTAATAGCCGGCACCCGCAATGCCGGCGCCGATCGCGACACCCGGCCAGAAGCCGCCGCCGTGCCAACCATGGCCCCAGCCTCCGTGGCCCCAGCCGCCACCACCCCAATGGCCGCCGCCACCGAAACCGCCCCGCGCCTGCGCCGCCTGGGGCGCTGCGAGACCAACCGCCGCGATGGCCAGTGCGGCCACGATCAACTTGCGCAACATCAACTCACCCTCCGCGTGGAAACGCTCCACACCTGCAAAACAGGAGCAAGCTAATGTCACTTGATCGTCGATGACAGGAGGACCGGCTCACTTCCGCGCGAGCGTCAGCAGCCGCGGCAGATGCTCTTCATCTTCTTGTCGAGCAGCCGGTTCTCGGCGCTTACCGTGGCATCGGCGTCGGGGTTCGTGCCCGAGGCTGCGCCGGTGGTGACACCCGGCGCGGTGTTCGCGCCGGAGGATTGCGCCGTACCCAGACTGTTGGTGCCGGGCGGCGGCGCCGGCGCATTGGCGACACCGCCGGTCGATCCGGTCGCACCGCCGGTGGTCTGTGCGAACGAGACAGCGGGCATTGCGGCGAGGCCGATGATGACGACGACCAACATCTTGATCGAAGCTCTTGCGGACGGCTGGGCCATTGGAAAATCTCCCTGCCCGATCAACGGTTGCAGCAAAAACAGGTTCCGGAACAAATCCCGTCACATCAGCTTGAAACTCGACCGCGCAGCGACCAAGGCGGCGCCGCGCGAGACTGTGAGAGGCAAAATCATTATGACGGATCGCGATCCCTTTGCGGAAGGCGAGCGCGCGGCGCGCGAAAACATTCCGGCCGAAGCCAACCCTTACACCGACGGCAGTGACGAGCACGCCTTGTGGGCGGCCGGGCATGAGAAGGTCGCCGGCACAATCGAAGCGCGGGAATCCGAGGGAAACTGACGCTCCTCCGGACGGCCGCTAAGCGGCGGCGCGGCCGTCGTTCGGGTCGATCTCATAGGCGATCCGGAGCGCGGATCAGCCGATCCGCTTCAGCCCCTTCTGGAAGCGCGGGCCGTTGGCGACATAGAACATTGCGGCGCTGCCCATCTTCTGCACCTGGGCATCGTCGAGCGTGCGGATGACGCGCGCCGGCGAGCCGATGATCAGCGAGCGTTCGGGGAACTCCTTGCCCTCGGTGATGACGGAGCCGGCGCCGACGATGCTGTTGCGGCCGATCCTGGCGCCGTTCATGACGATCGAGCCCATGCCGATCAGCGCGCCCTCCTCGACGGTGCAGCCGTGCAGAATGACGTTGTGCCCGACGGTGCAGTTCCTGCCGATGACAAGCGGAAAGCCGAGATCGGTGTGGCAGGTCGAGCCGTCCTGCACATTGGCGCCCTCGCCGATCTCGATCCACTCATTGTCGCCGCGCAACACCGCGCCGAACCAGACGCTCGCGCCCGGCTTCAGGCGCACCTTGCCGATCACGGTCGCGGTTTCCGCGATGAAGTAGTTGCCGTCGGAGGGAAGATCGGGCGCCTGCCCGTCGAGCTCGTAGATCGCCATGGAGGTCTCCTGTCACGTCGACCCAAGCCATAGCGAAACGACGCCGCGGAGGCAAAGGCCGGCCGCGCAGCCCTGCAAGGCGTCAGCCAATGACGCCGGTCGCGCGCAGCGTCATCAGGAAGAAGGTGCCGCTCATCATGCTCCAGAAGCAGGCGATGACGGTCGCCATCATCACGAACTCGAAGCGGCGGCTTTCGAGCCGCATGCCGCGCAGCGTATTGCGCATGATGATGAAGGGCGCGGCGAACACCAGGAACGGCACGGCCGCAAACGTCTTCGGCGCCACGCCCTCCTGCAGCAATCCGAAACCTGCGGGGCGCTGCGACAGCGCCTGGTAACCATTGGCGAGCGCGCCCGCGAGCGCAAAGCCGATGCAGATCGAGAAGAAGGTGTTGAGAGCTTCAGGTGTCATCGGAACAGTCCGCCCATACGCAACGCGAGGAGCCTTCCTGTGACAAATAGTGCCGGTTAACGCTACATTATCCTTAAGCGAAGGTTAACGACGCCGCCCGGCCTGCGCAGAGCCCCCGCCGCTCCTGGCAGCCCGGAACCTTCCGCGAAATCGCCGCCACGTGGCATATTCGCCGGTGATTCGTCGGCCATCGGCCGACCGACCCCGGATCCATGTGCGCGACCTCATGACGGTGTTTTCGGCAACCTCCCCTCGCTCTTCCAGGACGAATGCCAAGATGAGCGCCAAGATGAGTGCCAAGGCGCGTGCCCGGACCCATCTCGTCCCGCTCGCGCTCACCGGTGTGTTCGCCGCGAGCGCGATCGGGCTGGTGGCCTATCTGTTGTGGCCGACCTGGAGCACGGGCGGCACTGACGCGCCGGACAAGCTGCCCGTCAGCGTCGGCGGCACGCTGTTCAACCTGCCGGTCTCCGCGATCCGGATGAAGATCCAGCGGCACTCCGGACCGCAGGAGCGCATCGATCTCGACTTCCTCTATCCCTCGCTGGAGGCACCGAGCGGGCCGACGCATGTCACCGCCGACACCGTCGACACGACGATGCAGCCGATCGACCGCATCTTCCTCTCGATCGCGGCGCATCACGACGCGCTCTCGCCCGAGCAGCGGACGACGACGATCTATCCGCGCTATCTCGACCAGGCTGCAACAGCACCGGACGACGGATTGACGATGCGCGCCTTCCGCGGCGACACGCCCTATGGCGGTGAGGACCTTTATTCCGCCAGCTCACCCGCGCTCACCGCGCGCTGCATGCGCGATGCAGCCACGCCCGGCATGTGCCTGTCCGAGCGCCGTGTCGACGGCGCCGACCTCACCTTCCGCTTTCCGCGCAGCTGGCTGTCGCAATGGCGCGACGTGGCCGGCGCGATGGACAAGCTGACGGCGCAGCTGCGGGGGCCGAAGGGCTGAGCGCGGCCGCCGTAGCAAGAAATCGAAAACAACCCCATGCACAGTAGCCAGGTGCCCGGAATGATTTCGTGTTTTCGATATTTCTCTTTTTTAGAATCCAGACTTGACCCGTCGGGCAAAACAGCGGCATGATGTCATCCTGCCGTGACTGGTTGCTGCAGTCGCCGACAGTCCCAGGATGCTCCTGGGCCTGTCGGCGACGCCATGGTCAAGCCGCTGCGCCGTCATTCGGCTTTCAAGCCAAGCCCCCGTCGTACGTCAAACTACTGCTCCTTCTTGAACAGGTCCTGGAAGATGAGCGGGCCCCAAGTGCGGCCGCGTGCGTGCACCAGTGCGCCGCCCTCGTTGAGCTTTCCCAGCTTGACGGGTGCGAACCCCAGTTGTTTGGCCAAGGCCGCCACGGCAGCGATCGCGTCCTCGTCGTCACCAGACAGAAAGACGACGCGATGCCCGCCCTCGACGACCGGATCGGCAGCCAGCTTGGCCGCAATCAGGTGATTGAAGCCTTTCACAAGCCTGGCGCCAGTGAACACCTTCGCGACGATTGCGGAGGACGGGAAACTGTCCGGCTCGTCTCCAAACGCATTGGTGGCGTCGATGATCGTCTTGCCTTTCCAGCTCGGCAGAGCTCTCGCAACCTCACGATGCTCTCCGAACGGCATCGCCAGGAAGATCGTGTCGGCCTCGAGTGCCTCCCGCAGCGACTTGGCGACGACCTCCGGTCCAATCGCCCGGGCCTGCGGCGCCAACGCCTCGGGTGGCCGGCGGCTCGCGACGGTCACCTCGATGTTCTTACGGGCGAAGGTTCGGGCAAGGGCCTGGCCTATCTTGCCGAATCCTACAATCGCATAGCTCATGATATGTCTCCGATTTCAGATGGCCGAGAAGCCGCCATCGACAGACAGTTCCAGCCCATTCACGAAGCTCGAATCGTCTGACGCCAGGAACAGCGCGGCCGCCGCGATTTCCTCGGGACGCCCCATTTTTCCTCGCGGGATCAGGGATTCGAACATCCGCTTCGCTTCCTCAGTGAGAACCTGGTCCTGCATCGGTGTGGCGATCGGCCCCGGATGCAGCACGTTCACGCGGATATTCCTGCCCTTCAGCTCGTTGAGCCACCCGCGTGCGAATGCGTGCAACGCCGCCTTGCTCGCCGCATACACGCTGTAACCGGGAAAACCCTTCACCGAAGCGACCGATCCAGTCATGAAGATCGATCCGCCATCGCTGAACAGCGGCAACGCCTTTTGCACCGTGAACAGCGTGCCGCGCGTATTCAGGCCGAAGGTCGCATCGAAGTGCTGCTCGGTGATCTCGCCCAGTGGGACGGCTTCGCCCGTGCCGGCGCTCGCGTACAGGACGTCGATCTTGCCCTTGTCCCGCCTGACCGTGTCGAACAGACGGTCGAGGTCGTCGAGACTGGCGGCGTCGCCGCGCACGGCGGTTACGTTCCGGCCAATCAGCCTGACGGCCTCGTCGAGCGCTTCCTGCCTGCGGCCCGTGATGAAAACATAGGCGCCTTCTTCAACGAACCGCTTGGCGCTCGCCAGCGCCATGCCGCTCGATCCACCCGTGATGACTGCAACCTTACCTTCAAGCTTTCGCATAACTTCTCCATTGATCGGGACGGCATCCGCCCCCGAGAACCTCGACATGGGCCTGCAATCGTCGGGCGTTGAGTGCAGAAGCGCGCACATCGGTTGTGCGAAATCGATCCGGCCGGACCAATGAGTCGGCCGCGACGATCAGCGTCCACCGCCTGGAATTGAGCCGTGCTCGCGGGCATGGGCTATTGTCACCGCTCGTGCTACCCACGGTCGAGAGGACGTCCGACGTGTTGGACACGAGCTCTGGAAGGGGCACCGGGCGGTGCCGGATTTCGTCATGATCGACTGGGATGACGTTCGCTACTTTCTTGCCGTCGCGCGCGGAGGCTCGGTGCGGGCTGCCGCCGAGCGGCTCGGCGTGAACCACTCGACAGTGCTGCGACATATCACCCAGCTCGATGAACGGCTCGGGGTGCACATGTTCGAAAAGCTGCCTTCGGGTTACCGCCTGACGGCTGCGGGCGAAGAGGTTCTCGAATTCGCGGAGCAGATGGAGGCCTCGTCCCGCCTGCTGGAGGCCCGCGTCCTGGGACGCGACCAGAGCGTGCGCGGACGTCTGCGGGTGACGCTGGCACCGCCCCTCGTGTCACACCTGCTCATGCCTGATTTCGCCGACTTCGCGCGTCTCCACCCTGATATCGAGATGGACATCCTGTCGTCCGGCGAACTGGCAAATCTGACCAACCGAGAGGCCGACGTCGCGATCCGCGTCGTTTACGACCGCAAGACTCTGCCGCTCAATCTTCACGCCCTCAAGGGGCCGGAGGTGTTCGGCGGCGTCTACATGTCCAGGGACCGACTGGCCGCGTGGCGTGACGGCGCGCCTGATCCTGTCAGGTGGATCGTCATCAGCAAGCATGGAATTCCGGATTGGGCCAGCGAGGGTGAGGTTCGCACCACGGGAGTTCCATTCAGGATCACGGACGCGGAGGCACAGATCGTTGCAGTACGGCAAGGGATCGGAATGACGACACTGCCGTGCTTCGTCGGTGATGCCGACCCGCTCCTGGTGAGGGTGCCGGGCACCGACCTGCACGCGTACGGAACGCTCTGGCTTCTCACCCAGGGCGATACGCGCAAGACGAAGCGCGTCCGGCTCTTCACTGAGTTCGTATCCCGCAGGCTCGCCGCGCACGGTCCGCTTCTTGCGGGACTGTCCGTGTCGCACGATTGATGCGAGCAGCGTGACGAGATGATCGCGCTCAATGGCACTGTGGAAGATCGACTTGAATGACCCGGCTGGAGGAAATGTGACTGATGTCACAGACCGCAAATTGCATTTGGCCATTCTTCGGATAATCTGGCGCAGATGCATTCGGGGGCTGGAATGCGGCTTCGGCTGTTTGGTTTGTTGATCGTTGCGACTTGGCTTGCGACCTTGCTCGGAGCCGGCTCTGCGCTGGCCGCCGAGAAGCGCGTCGCGCTGGTGATCGGCAATTCCGCCTACAAGAGCGCCCCGCGGCTCACCAATCCGGTGAACGATGCCACCCTGGTCGGTGGCATGTTCAAGTCCGCCGGCTTCGACAATGTCGATGTCAAACTCGACCTCAATGCTGCCGACATGCGCAGGGCGCTGCGGGAGTTCGCGGGCCGGACGCGCGATGCTGGGGTTGCGGTCATCTACTATGCCGGACACGGCATTGAGCTCGACGGCACCAACTACCTGATCCCCACTGACGCCGTGCTGGAGACCGACGGGGACGTGCTCGACGAGACCGTTGCGCTCGACCGCGCGCTGTTCGCCGTGGAGCCGGCCAAGCAGCTGCGCCTCGTCATCCTGGACGCCTGCCGCGACAATCCCTTCGCCAAGACCATGAAGCGGACGGTGGCCTCGCGCGCGATCGGCCGCGGCCTCGCCAAGGTCGAGCCGACCAGCCCGAACACCATGATCGCCTTCGCGGCGAAGGCAGGCTCGACCGCTTCGGACGGCGATACCAGGAACAGCCCGTTTGCCACCGCTCTGGTCGACCGCCTCCCGACGCCGGGGCTCGATCTGGGCAAGGCCTTTCGATTCGTGCGCGACGACGTGCTCAAGGCCACCGGCAACAAGCAGGAGCCCTTTGTCTATGGTTCGCTGGGCGGCGATGACGTGTCGCTCGTTCCGGCGAAGCCTGTGGTCACTGCGCCCCAGGGCCCGCAAGCTAATCCCCAAGACAGCGTTCGCCGGGACTATGAGCTGGCGCTGCAGGCCGGAAACCGTGACGCGTGGGAAGCATTTTTGCAGGCCTATCCCGACGGCTTCTACGCCGGCCTCGCGCGTGCCCAATTGAAGAACGTCGCGGCCGAGGAGGCGCGCGCAGCCGCAGCGGCGAAAGCGCGCCAGGCGGAAGACGAAAAGGCGCGCCTTGCGGCTGAGCGCGCCGACAAGGTCGAGCAGGAGAAGGCGGCGGCCACCGCCAAAGCCGCGGAGAATGCCCGAATTGCCGCTGAAAAGGCCAAGCAGGCTGAGGAAGCCAAGGCGCTCGCGGCCGAGCAGCGCCGGAAGGATGCCGAGGCTGCCGTTGCCAAGGCGCTGGCCGACAAGCAGGCCGCCGAGAAGGCGCTCGCCGACAAGATCGCGAACGACAAGGCGGCCGCCGAGCTAGCCGCAAAACAGGCGGCGGAGAAGGCGCAGCGCGACGGCGAGCAGAAGGTCGCAGCCGTTGCTCCAAGCCAAACGCCCTCCTCTCTCTCGCCGCAAGAAACCAGCAAACTGGTTCAGTCCGAGCTGCGTCGGGTCGGCTGCCTGGCGGCCGCGGCCGATGGCGACTGGAATGCGTCGTCGCAGCGCTCGCTGACGCTGTTCAACAAATATGCCGGGACGAAGTTCGATGCCAAGCTCGCGAGCTTCGAGGCGCTCGACGCCATCAAGGCCAAGCCGGAACCGGGTCTGCCCGCTGGTGTGCGATCACGGCTTCAAGGCCGATGGCGATGCTTGCGTGAAGATCAGCTGCCGTGCCGGCTATCGCGTCAATAACGATAACGAGTGCGAGAAGGTGCCGGATAAGAAGCCCGTGGCAACGCGCGAGGATGCCAAGCCGCGGGACGATGAGAGAAAAAAGAGCGAGGCCACACCCGCTAAGCCGCAGGCAACCGGGCAGATCTACTGTGGCCAGGGTGGCTGCAGGCCGGTCCGGCTGTCACCTCGAAGTCCTAGGTGGGCCTGCGGTCCTCGCTCGGGGCTCCAACAATGCAGGCGGCGCTGCCGGTTCCAGCGTCGAAGTTTGCAATTGAGAACGAGGGCTGCAATGGGCGCGCTTCGGTTTCTTGGTTTGCTCGTCCTCTCTGCCTGGCTCGGGTGCGGCTCGGCGCACGCCGAGAAGCGCGTCGCGCTCGTCATGGGCAACTCGGCCTACAAGAACGTGGCGAGGCTCGCGAATCCTGCGAATGATGCCGCTCTGGTCGGCGGCATGTTCAAGAAGGCCGGCTTCGATACGATCGACGTCAAGCTCGACCTGAACGTGGTCGACATGCGCAAGGCGCTGCGCGAATTCGGCGGCAAGGCCCGCGAGGCCGACGTCGCGGTGGTCTATTATGCCGGTCACGGCATCGAGCTCGATGGCACGAACTACCTGATCCCGACCGATGCCGCCTTGGAGACCGATACCGACGTCCTCGACGAGGCCTTCCCGCTCGACCGGGTGCTGTTTGCCATCGAGCCGGCCAAGCAACTGCGCCTCGTCATCCTGGATGCCTGCCGCGACAATCCTTTCGCCAAGACCATGAAGCGGACGGTCGCCTCGCGCGCGATCGGCCGCGGCCTCGCCAAGGTCGAGCCGACGAGCCCGAACACCATGATCGCGTTCGCGGCGAAGGCGGGCTCGACCGCGTCGGACGGTGATGCGAAGAACAGCCCGTTTGCCACCGCGCTGGTCGAACGCCTCCCGACGCCGGGCCTTGATCTGGGCAAGGCCTTCCGGTTTGTGCGCGACGACGTACTCAAGTCTACCGGCAACAAGCAGGAACCCTTTGTCTATGGTTCGCTGGGCGGCGATGACGTGTCGCTCGTTCCGGCGAAGCCTGTGGTCACTGCGCCCCAGGGCCCGCAAGCCAACCCTCAGGACAGCATCCGCCGGGACTACGAGCTGGCGCTGCAGGCCGGAAACCGCGACGCATGGGAAGCATTTTTGCAGGCCTATCCCGACGGCTTCTATGCCGGCCTTGCGCGTGCCCAACTGAAGAACGTTGCTGCCGAAGAGGCCCGCGCAGCCGCAGCGGCGAAAGCGCGCCAGGCGGAAGACGAAAAGGCGCGCCTTGCGGCTGAGCGCGCCGACAAGGTCGAGCAGGAGAAGGCGGCGGCCACCGCCAAAGCCGCAGAGAATGCCAAGGCAGCAGCGGAGAAGACCAAGCAGATCGAGGAAGCCAAGGCGGCCGCAGCCGAGCAGCGCAGGAAGGATGCCGAGGCCGCCGTGGCCAAGGCGCTGGCCGACAAGCAGGCCGCCGAGAAGGCGCTTGCCGACAAGATTGCCAACGACAAGGCGGCCGCTGAGCTGGCGGCCAAACAGGCGGCGGAGAAGGTGCAGCGCGACGGCGAGCAGAAGGTCGCAGCCGTGGCCCCAACCCAAACGCCCTCCTCTCTCTCGCCGCAAGAGACCGCAAAACTGGTCCAGTCCGAGTTGCGTCGGGTCGGCTGCCTGGCGGCCGCGGCCGATGGCGACTGGAATGCGTCGTCGCAGCGTTCGCTGACGCTGTTCAACAAATATGCGGGAACGAAGTTCGACGCCAAGCTCGCAAGTTTAGACGCCCTCGATGCCATCAAGGCCAAACCGGGCCGGGTCTGTCCGCTGGTGTGCGAGCACGGCTTCAAGGCCGATGGCGATGCTTGCGTGAAGATCACCTGCCGCGCCGGCTATCGCGTTAACGACGACAATGAATGCGAGAAGGTGCAGGACAAGAAGCCGGTTGCCACCCGCGAGGATGCCAAGCCGCGAGACGATCAGAGAAAGAAGACTGAGACCGCGCCCGCGAAGCCGCAAGCGACGGGGCAGATGATTTGCAGCCGTGCGGGCTGCCGGCCGGTTGGGCCGGGCTGTCGGCTCGAATATAATCGTATCGTCGGAGGAGGCGGCGCTCAGACGCTCAACGTCGAAGTCTGCAACTGAGAACGAGGGACAGGCGAGAAGGAAGCCGGTACATGAATCCTATTGCTGGGAGAACACTGCGAATTCCCCTCTGAGGAAAACGCTGCGGGGATGGATGTGAGCGATGCGACCGCAAATCTGCCACCGGGCGCCCAGCTACTCCGGCGCGAATGGCTCGGCTTCGACGACGCCGGGCAAGCGTTGATCCGCTTTCAGGCGCAGGTCGCGTTCACCAACAGGCACGGCACCATTCAGGGCGGATTCCTGGCGGCGATGCTGGACTCCGCGACCGGAGTTTGCGCTCTTGCAAAGCTCTCGCCTGACCTGACCGTGGTCACCAGGAGTCTGGATACGCGCTTCCTGAAACCAGCAGCGGTGGGAGCCATCACGGCACGGGCACGGGTGACGGAACAGACGGAGCGCGACATGGTCGTGCAAGCCGAGCTCCTTGATGCCGAGGGCGTCACGGTTGCCGACGCCACGGCGCGGCTGCGGATTCTGGCAAGGAAATAGGCTATGAGGCCGCAGAGTCCACGACTTCAGGCCTATCATCCGTCATTGCGAGCGAGCGAAGCGAAGCAATCCAGACTGTCTCCGCGGAAAGAGCTTGGATTGCTTCGTCGCAAGAGCTCCTCGCAATGACGGAGAGTGCGTCGTTATTCCTGGTCGACCAGATCGTCCTCGAGGATCGCCATCTGGAACTGGAACGAGCGATCATCGTCCTCGTCGTCGACGAAGAGGACGCCGATAAACTCTTCGCCGATATAGACCTCGGCGGAATCGTCCTTCTTCGGCCGCGGCACGACGCGGATCTTGGGATTGCCGAATACGCGCTTCAGATACGCGTCCAGCTTTCTGACTTCTTTGACGTCCACGGCAAGTCTCCGATCGAAATTGGTCGGCCGCGTTTTAGGACGAGACGCGGCGAACCGCCAGCATGAATTGCCAAAGAATTTGGGGACGAAAGGGCCGGCGAATCCGACCCTTAGGAAACGCAGGCTTAAAGTCCCATCGCGTTGATCATCTGGTCCATGGTACGCGACGGCTCGGCGCAGCCGGCCTCGCCGACGATCTTGGCCGGCACGCCGGCGACCGTGACGTTGTGCGGCACGGGCTTCACCACGACGGAACCTGCCGCAATGCGCGCGCAATGGCCGATCTCGATATTGCCGAGGATTTTTGCGCCGGCGCCGATCAGCACGCCATGACGAATCTTCGGGTGACGGTCCTCGTTCTCCTTGCCGGTGCCGCCGAGTGTGACGCCGTGCAGGATCGAGACGTCGTCCTCGATCACAGCCGTCTCGCCGCAGACGAAGCCGGTGGCATGGTCGAGGAAGATGCCGCGGCCGATGCGCGCGGCTGGATTGATGTCGGTCTGGAACACCGCGGAGGCGCGGCTCTGCAGATAATATGCAAAGTCCTTGCGGCCCTTCAGATAGAGCCAGTGCGCCAGGCGATGGGTCTGGATCGCATGAAAGCCCTTGAAGTAGAGCAAGGGATCGATGAAGCGCGAGGTCGCGGGATCGCGGTCGTAGACGGCGACGAGATCGGCGCGGAAGGCGTTGCCCAAATCAGGGTCCTCGCGCAGGGCCTCGTCATAGGTCTGGCGCACCAGGTCGCCCGACAGCGCCGAATGATCGAGCCGGTCGGCGAGACGGTGGATCACGGAATCCTCGAGGCGGCTGTGATGCAGCACGGTCGAGTAGATGAAGGTCGCAAGCTCGGGCTCGCGGTGGACGATGTCCTCTGCCTCGCCACGGATCCGGTCCCAGATTGGATCGAGCGAAGCGAGCTTTCCTCCCGGATTGACCTGATGCACTGCCATGATTTTCTCTTTGGGATCTGCTCTTCGGTGTTGGCCTTATAGCACAGTGTAGGCGACAAAGTCCTGACGGGCTTGCCTGAGAGTGAACTGCGCCTTGCTTCGTGGAAGCACGCCAACGCATTGAAACACAACAGATTCTTCTGGTGCCCCCAGGCGGCAAGGTCGGCTTGAAATGGTCAGAGTCTCGCCAAATTCAAGCCGGGTGGCGTCAAACTATTGGTGAATTTCGTCCCGACCCTCATCGCGGGCATGGTCCTGATGACCGGGAGCCGTTTTGAGCATCATCACCGAACAATCGCGCGCGCGGGCCGCGGGGACGCTTTGGCTGCGGCTGGCGGCGCTGGCTCTGCCCCTGCTCATGATCGCGCCGGCGTTCTGGAACGGCTATCCGCTGTTGCAATGGGATACCGGCGGCTATCTGGCGCGCTGGTACGAGGGCTATCTCGTCCCCAGCCGCTCGACCGTGTTCGGCCTCTATCTGCACTACGGCGAGAGCTTCGGATTCTGGATCAACCTTGCGATCCAGTCGCTGGCGACGCTGTGGCTGTTGCAACTGACGTTGCGCGTCCTCTCGATGATGCAGACGGCCCGTTTCGTCGCCATCAGCCTGCTGCTGATCGTATCGACGGCGCTGCCCTGGCTCGCCAGCATGCTGCTCACCGACATCTTTGCGGGGCTGTCGGTGCTGTCGCTGTTTCTGCTGATCGTCGGCGGCAGTCGCATCTCGGGGTTCGAGAAGACCGCGCTGTTCGTCTTCACCGCTTTTGCGGCCGCAACCCATAGCGCCACACTCGGCGTGCTGCTGGGGCTCTGCGCCATCGGCTGGATGGTGCGGCCGTTGCTTGGGCCGTCTCTTGGGCCGTCTCTTGGGCCCCGTCTGCCGATGTCAGGTCTTGCCCAGGCGAGCCTGACCATCGTCGCGGGCAGCCTGATGCTGATCGCGGCCAACCACGCGCTATCAGGCAAATGGGCCTGGACGCCCGGCGGCACCGGCGTCGCCTTCGGCCGCATGATGCAGGACGGCATCGTTGCGCGCTTCCTCAACGACCATTGCCCGCGCGAACACTTCAAGCTCTGTCCCTATCGCAACGAATTGCCGGCGACGGCCGACGAATTCCTGTGGGGCAAGAGCATGTTCAACACGCTCGGCCGCTTCGACGGGCTGGGCGACGAGATGGGCACCATCGTCGAGCGATCGCTCGCCGACTATCCGGCCTGGCAGCTAGGCGCCGCGCTGCGGGCGATGGGCCGGCAATTGCTGCATGTGGCGACCGGCGAAGGCGCCAGTGTGTGGATCCCGCACACCTACGGCATCATCGAGCGCTATATCCCGGCGCAGGTCGCGCCGATGCGGGCGGCGCGCCAGCAGAACTGGGAGCTCGATTTCGACACCATCAACCGGCTGCACGTGCCCGTCGCGCTGGTCTCGATGCTGGGGCTGCTCGCGCTGCTGGGACACGCGCTCGCTTATCGCCGGCTCGACGACCTGACGCTGCTGGCGGCGACCGTGACGCTGGCCCTGCTCGGCAACGCCTTCATCTGCGGCGTGATCTCAGGGCCGCACGATCGCTACGGCGCCCGCATGGTCTGGCTTGCGACCTTCGTGGTGCTGATGGCGCTGTTTCGCGCATTCGGCGACGAGGAGACGTCACCCTCGGCGTGACAGGAAATCCAGCACGCCCGATTTGTAGACCTTGTCGCCGACCGCACGCATGTGATCGCGGCCGGGAATATCAAGCACCTCCGATCCCGGGATGATCGCACCTAACGCGCTGGCGCTTCCCGCGACGTCATCGGTCGAGCCGACCGCGATCAGCACGGGCACATCGATGCGTGCGGCCTCGTCGCGGGTCATGAGATCGCGCGTGCCACGCAGGCAGGCGGCCAGCGCCACGCGGTCGGAGCGGGTCTGGTCCGCAAACGCACGAAAGGTGCGGCCGACGGGATCGCTGACGTCGTCGAGCGAGGGCGCCTCCAGCGCCTTGGCGACGTTCTCGCCAGGACCTGTGCCCTCGATCAGGCCGCCGATGCCGATGCCGCCGAGGATCGCCGAGCGCAGGCGCTGCGGCTCATTGAGGCCGAGCCAGGCCGTCATCCGCCCGCCCATCGAATAGCCCATGATGTCGGCCTGCGGGATGGCGAGATGATCCATCAGCGCCAGCACGTCGCCGGCCATGGTGGGAATCGAATATTGCGCGGGATCGTAGAGCTTGGCGCTCTCGCCATGGCCGCGATTGTCCAGCGCAATGACGCGGCGGCCGTTCTTGCGCAGTTCCGAGACCCAGGTCGGATAGACCCAATTCACGTTCTTGCTGGAGGCAAAACCGTGCACCAGGATGATCGGATCGCCCTCGCCTTCGTCGAGATAGGCAATTTCAACGGCGCCGTTGTGAAAGCTCGGCATCAGCAGGTCCACAATGTTGCAGGGGAAGTTCGATCTTAGGCGGTCGGGACCGCGCTGGCCAGAGCAGCCTCAGCTGCAATCTGCGCCCGGCGAAGCCGCCGGGCCCGTCTGCGATCGCACCAGGCCTGCGTCAGGCGCTCCGTGGTCGCCTTGATCGAGGATATTAGGCCGAACAGCGTCAGCGCCGCACCGAACAGCCACAGCGTCAGATCGAACGCGCCGCCGACGAGCAGCAATGCACCGCGCCCCAGCACCTTCATGATCGCGCGCGTCTTGCCGCCCTGCGCTTCCGCCAGCCGCGCCGCGCGCGCGACGTCCTTGGGCCCCTCGGCAATGCGCAAGCTCTCCATGGCGCCGCGCGTCCCTGATTTCTCGGCGACGCGCGTGACGTCCTTGCCGAGCCGGACCAGCGCACCGGCCTTCTCGACGCGGAATGCGGCCTTGATTGCGCTCACGGTCTCACCCGGGCGGAACACCGAACCCTTGACGACCGCGTTCTGCAGCATCGGTGCGTCGACCATTTCGCGCGCGGACCGGCCGGCCCATGCGGCGAGACCCTCGCCGAGCCGCCCGACCTTGCGGGCATCCTTCACCAGCGTCAGCCCGGCACGAACGGGCGCGGCGCCGCCGGCGGACACGTAGGTCACGGCGGTGACCGCAAGACCTGCGGTGGCAAGCCCGAGCACCAGGCGATCGGTATCCTCACCCATCGCAAGATGCTTGCCCTCGCGCACGACGTCCCTGATATCGCCGATCACGAAAAGATCGCCCGCGACCGTCCCTGACAGGCTCGCGACATCATCGGCATTGCCGGTGACGAGACCGGTGGCGAAGCGCTTGGCGAAATGCGAGGTGGAATTCTCGATCTTGACCGCGTCGCTGACCCTGCTGAGCACATCGTCGGGCAGCGCGATGTTGCGATCACGCGCGAGCGCGACAAAGCTATCGGCGAGATCGGCATCACCAGCCCTCAGCGCAGCCTCGATATTGTCCTGAACCAGGCGATCGTTATGCGCGAGGGCCTCATCGAGCTTGAGCTCGGACAGCGCCGCGGGATCATCCTGTGCGGCGAGAATGGCGCCGGCCTGCTGTGCATGCGGTGCTACCTGCGCGAGCACAAGGCTGCATGCAGCAATTCCTGCCAATGCGGAGCTGATTCGCAGCCACTTCATGCTGAAAGCCGGGACATTGGCAGAATCATTTTGCGCCTGACGGTTCGTCTTTCGTCGCAATTTCGCGTGTCCGAGAGAGATAGTATGCCCAAATTGCGACACAACGTCCCCGACGAAAGAAGGGCTTCTCTGAAGCGACAAGATTGTGTCGAATTTGCATGAGCAAATGAGCATGGGGCAATTGCGAACCTTTCGGTTCCGTCGGGCTAGCAATCACTTGCACCCATCAGTATGGTCCGCGGCGTCAATAATATGCCGCGTCACTGCTGATTGTGTCTGCCGCCATTGCCACTCCAGGATGAACTACGATGTCCGACCATGTCGTCCCGCACTTCCATAACGATGCCGGTGTCCCCGTCATCGAGATCGGCTCGCAAGAGTTCATGTGCGTCGGCGCCAACCCTCCGTTCGATCACCCGCACGTGTTCCTGGACCTCGGCAACGACAACGAGATCATCTGCCCGTATTGCTCGACGCTGTACCGCTTCGCCGCCGACCTGAAGGCGGGCGAAGCCCGCCCGCCCGAATGCGTCTTGAAGGACAAGGTGGCCTGACCGCTTCCTTCGGTCAGGGGTGGCCCTCCCGCGAACGATCGTCATTGCTGGTGCCGGGATCGGAGGATTGACGGCTGCGCTTGCGCTCGCTGAGCGCGGGTTTCGCATCGTCGTGCTGGAAAAGGCCGAGCGGCTCGAGGAGGTCGGTGCGGGCCTGCAGCTCTCCCCCAATGCCAGCCGCGTGCTGGTCGAGCTTGGTCTCGCCGACCGGCTCAAGCTGCGCGCCGTGGTTCCGGAAGCGGTCTCGATCATGAGCGCGCGCGCCGGCGGCGAGCTGTTGCGGATGCCACTCGGCGAAGCGGCATCAGCGCGCGCCGGGGCCCCCTATTGGGTGGTGCACCGCGCCGACCTGCAATCGGCGCTCGCGGGTGCTGTCGCCGATCATCCCGATATCGATCTGAAGCTGGGCGCGACCTTCGAGGATGTCGCCCCCCACGCCAAGGGACTGACGGTCGTGCATCGCAGCGGCACCATCAGGCGCAGCGATCTTGCCAGCGCGCTGATCGGCGCCGACGGCATCTGGTCGACGGTGCGCCAGCATCTGTTTCCCGAGGTGCAGCCGCGCTTCGCCGGGCTGATCGCCTGGCGCGGCACGCTGGATGCCACGCAATTGCCGAAGGATTTTACGGCGCGGCGGGTGCAGCTCTGGATGGGCGCGAATGCGCATCTGGTCGCTTACCCCATCGCGGGCGGCCGCCAGCTCAACGTGGTGGCGGTGCTGCCGGGCACCTGGAACAGGCCTGGCTGGAGCACGCCGGGCGATCCGTTCGAGCTGATGGAGGCCTTCGCCGCGCCGCGCTGGCCGCCGACGGCGCGGATGATGCTGGCCACCGTCGACAGCTGGCGCAAATGGGCGCTGTTCGGCGTGCCCGACGGATGCCCCTGGAGCCGGGGCCCGGTCGCGCTGCTCGGCGATGCCGTGCATGCGATGCTGCCGTTTGCCGCGCAAGGTGCCGGCATGGCGATCGAGGATGCGGCCGTGCTCGCCCGGCAGCTGAGCCTCGAGGGCGCCGAGGACGCGGGCAGCGTCGCCGCAGCGCTGAAGCAATATGGCGAGGCGCGTCAGGCCCGTGTCAGGAAAGTGCAGCGGACCGCGCGGCAGCAGTGCCGCATCTATCATCTGGGCGGTCCCTTCGCGCTCGCGCGTGATCTCGTGATCCGCGCGCTGGGACCCGAGCGCATGCTGGCGCGACAGGACTGGATCTACGGCTGGCGTCCGTGATGCGAACGCCGCGGCACGTTAGCGCTTTGGCGCGGGCTTGATGTCCGGCCGCTGAGGTGCGGTGGTCGCCGGCGTCATATTGGGCGGCGTTTCCCGGCACCGGTTGCGGCGCCAGGCGTCTTCGGCCAGCTGCGCCGAGCCGCGGACCGCGACGTAGTCATTGCGATAGGCCAGCTCGGACACGACAGCGCCACCAGTCCCGGTCTCGGCCTTGTCCATCAGCCTCTGCAAATCCGCGGTACGGGTGGCGAGCAACTTGCGCTCCGCCTCGAGCTGCTTGCAGTCGTACAGTTCGTATTTGGCGGGATCGGCGAAGGCCGGAGCGATGGTCTCGCTCATGCCGGCACAGCCTGATAGCGCGAAGCCGGCCACGACCAGCGCGGCAACCGCGCAAGGCGCGCGCGAGGAAGAGAAAGGCGAAGCAGGCATGGGTCGCAAAATAGTCCTTCGTGAATTGAGAATGCCTAAAGCAGGGCCAGATGTCCGGATTGAGGCGTTGCCTTGTACCGCCGGCTCGCTCAAGGAAGCCCCCTGTGCGGCCGAAGCGCCAATTCCAGACGGCTGGACGGGGCTTAAATGTTTGATCTCGTTGGATCAAGCGGGCATGGCGGAATTGGTGGACGCAAGGGATTTAAAATTAGCCACATCCGAAAACAGCCCGGCGCATTGTCGGCGCAGCCGGTACCGATCTCGCCCTAGCGCCCCGTCTTTAGAACGTGCCCGATTTCGATTGGTGCGCAGTCCTCTTTGCTCGCAGCCCTGATCTCGATCACCACCAAACACGTAACCTGGGCGAAGAGAGCCACGCCCACAACAAACACTTTCATTGCATTCCAAATCCCGCATTCCGGCGCGGCTTCTGCCACAACCTGCAGGCGAGCGCCACCCTGCCGCTGGTACGGTGGTAAACGAGCCCCATCACGTTGACGTGTATTCGACGCGCAGGCCGTACTCCAAACAGGGGACGGCGCTACCTATCGGGACTTCGACGCTCGCCACTCAAACCGGCACAACGACAAGGCGCAGCTCTACGCGTTCGACTGCCTGGCGCTTGATTGCTGGCGCGCAACGTCGGCTTGCGCGGGCAGACCAATTTCGACAGCAGTGCGCTATCGCGCCCGCAAGAACAACAAATGGGTGAACCTGTGTCTAACCGGAGGGTTTTTCCGTCGAACGGGTTGCCCTCCGCGCCGAAACATCGTTATAGATCAATCATGCGGGCATGGCGGAATTGGTAGACGCAAGGGACTTAAAATCCCTCGGCGCGCAAGCGCTGTGCCGGTTCGATTCCGGCTGCCCGCACCACCTGCTCCGGCGTTGCCGGCTGCGCCTGCAGCATGATCCAGAAGCACACGAGCGCGATTCCCAGCTGATCAAAGCCATCTATGAAGACATAACCCGTGATCGACGCCAGCGCCGGGAGGCCGACCGCGATCGTCAGGACCACGGCAAGCCCGACCGTGGGAAGATCGACGACGAGAATGGCGGCGTAGAGCGCGACATCGAAGAAGGCATATTCCTTCAGCCGCGGCGCGCAGAGGTAGAGCGCATACATCGCCAGCACGACGAGGCGCGTTGCCGCGACGGGATGCTCAATCAGCCAGCGGTCGAACCACTTCAGGGGTGATCTTGCGTCGGCCGGCCCGTGCGCGGCAACCATGCGCCAGACCGTAAGGGCGAACGGCGCGATCACGAGCGCCACCGCAGCGAAGCCATAAAGCAAGGCGACGACCAGCTTGCTGCCGACGAGTCCGAGATGATCCGCAAGGGTGAGCGCGAGGAACAGGAGCGACGGATTGACGTCGTCACCTGGCGAATGTTGCCCCGGGATCTGGCCGGAGATCGCGCTCAGCCAGCTCGGAAACAGGTTTGCGTAAAACACCGCCGAGATCAGAACCGGCAGCGCGAACGCGCCGGCCGCAACAGCAATCAGCATCAGCTTGCGCGAACGCCGCAGCGGCAAGAGGTAGAGCGCGGCGAGGATCGGACAGTAGACCAGCTTGAACGAGGTCAAAAGGCCGAGCAGCGCAGCCCCGGCAAATTGCAGCAGCAAGCTCTTGTTCCCCTGCCCTTTGCAGCGAGCCGGACGCAGCAGAAGAGCCAAGGCCACAGAGGTCAGCAGGCCGCTCAGAATCGCAAAATTGCCGGTCGCCAGAATCCATTCCAGCCCGACGAATCCGCCCAGCACGAAGATGAGCCGTAACGCGCTATCGCGGAGGCTTCGGCGGCTGCCGCCAAGGCCGGGCAACGCCAACGCGCACAGGATGGCAAGAACGACATAGATGACCTTGTAGTGGGCAACCAGGACGCCGCCGGCACAGAGCGGACGAAACGCGTCCAGCGTCACGGGCAGATAGGGATAGGAATACTTCGTGTCCTTGAGGTTCTTGATGAAATAGGGATCAAGCCCGGCGATATAGGCATCGACGGCGGCGCAGTTCACCCGCGCGTCCCAGCCGAAGGTCTCGTCCATGCTGAGATAGATCGCGGTGGCGGCAGCAACCAGCATGGCCGTGATCATGATGAGGCGGGTCAGCCAGCTCGCGCCTGGCGCGTCGGCCGCATGTGGCCGCCCCGTGGCGGCGATGGATGTAGCACCGCCGCTGTTCATGGCACCAACTCTTCCCGATCGTCGCGCGCCAGCACGCCGTGAAAATCGAACAGCATGGTCCACAAGCAAACCAGCGCGATGGCGAGCAGAGCGAAGCTGCCCTCGAACGCAATGCCGGCAATCGATGCCAGCGCGGGGATGGCTATGGCGACGGTCAAGACCATGGCGAGCGCCGGCGTCGAAAGATCGACGACGAGGACGGCAAGATAGAGCGCCAGCTCGAAGAAGGCATATTCCTTGATGCGCGGCGAGCACAGATAGAGCGCAAACATCGCAAGCACTGTGACGCGCATGGCCGCTTGCGGGTGATTCATCAGCCAGCGGTCCAGCTCTGCCAGGAATGATGCTCTCACGGCGGCAATTCCAATCCCGAGCGCGCGCAGCAACACCAGGGCAAAGGGTGCGATCACGAGCGCGCATGCGGCAAGCGCGTAGATCGCGAACTCGATCGGCCTGTCGTCCGCGAGCCCGATATGGTCCATGAGTTTCCGCGCAACCAGAAGCAGCGATGGATTGATCTCCTCCAGATGGACCGAATGCTGGTTGGGGATCTGTCCCTTGATCGCGAGCAGCCAGCTCGCGAACAGCTCCGGATAGAACACCACCGAAATCAGGATCGGTAGCACGAAGCCGAAGCCGGCCGCCGCGAGAAGAGCGAGTTTCCGGGTCCGTCGCAGCGGCAGGAAGTAAAGTGCAGCCAGGACGGGGCAGAACACCAGCTTGAACGACATGACGACACCAAGCAGCGCAGCTCCGGCGGCGCGCATCTTGAAGCGCCTGTTGTCACCCACGCCCGCATGAAGCAGCAGCGCCAGCGCGACCGCCGTCAAGAAGCCGCCCAGAACCGCAAAATTTCCGGAAGCCAGCACCCATTCGAAACCAACGAATGCACCGAGCGCGCAGAGGACCCTAAGGCCGACATCGCGCAGACCGGCACGCGAGTTGCGTAGTCCAGGGAGAATCAAGCCGCAGAGCGCCGCGAGGACGAGATAGAGGCCCCTGTAGTGATCGACCAGAACGCCACCTGCGCAAAACGGACGAAACGCGTCCAGCGTCGCCGGCAGATAGGGATAGGAGTAGGAGGTGCCCTTCAGGTTCTTGACGAAATAGGGATCGAGCCCCGCGACATGCGCATCGACGGCCGCACAATTGACGCGGGCGTCCCAGCCGTATCCCGTACCCGTCGCCGTGTCGTTGGCGAGATTGTAGAGCGCCAGCAGGGTGACGACCGCGATCAGGGAACCAAGCCAGACACGCTTCGCAGCCGTGTCGGCCGACGGCCCCAACCATCGAGTCGCACCTGTGACGTCGGACACCGCAAATACCTGTCTGTCTGGCTTCTCGGCGCTTTGCGCGGCGATCCGGCCACAATGGGCAGGATGAGTTGCGGATTCATGTCCTCGGTGCGGCGCCCCGATCTTATGGTGAATGTCCGGTTTCCAACCCGAGGGCCAACAAGGCGCACCGTTTGTGAAGCGCCATAGCTTGTGCCCGCCTACCACCCATCCCAAAACATGGGTTGTGCGACGCAGCATGGACTTTAGTTTAGCCTCCGAAATCAGAGGTGAACTGCTTGTCCGACGTCAATGCCGACGAATGGGTGTCCTCGGGACACCGTCCGATGGGTTTTCCCGAATTTGTCATCGTGATCGCGTCCATCATGGCGCTGAATCCGCTCGCGATGGACATGATGCTGCCGGCGCTGCCCAATATCGGGGCCGCCTTCCGCATTCCCAACGCCAACCATCTCCAGCTCGTGCTGTCGACCTTCCTGATCGGCTTCGGCGCCGGCCAGTTCATCATGGGCCCGCTGTCGGACCGGTTCGGTCGCCGGCCGGTGCTGCTCGGCGGCATGGCTGTTTATGCGGTGGCGAGCGTGCTGGCGGTGGCCGCGCCCACCTTCGAGACGCTACTGCTGGCCCGCGCGCTCCAGGGGCTCGGCACTTCGGCCACGCGCGTGATCGCGACCTCGATCGTGCGTGACTGCTATGCCGGCCGCCGCATGGCGAGCGTGATGTCGCTTGCGATGATGATCTTCATCGCCGTCCCCGTGATCGCCCCCTCGTTCGGACAGGCGGTGCTGCTCATGACGCATTGGCGCGGCATCTTCGTCGTGCTGATGCTCTACGGCGTCATCGCGCTGGCATGGAGCGTGTGGCGGCTACCGGAGACGCTGCCCGAGACGGAGCGCAGGTCGCTCGCCCCTGCCGACGTGCTCTCGGCGTTCCGCCAGACCGTCACCAACCGCCAGACCATCGGCTATGCGACGGCCGCCGGCAGCATCATGGGCGCGTTGTTTGCTTTCGTGTTTTCCGCGCAGCAGATCTTCACCGGCATCTATCATCTCGGCCATTACTTCCCGCTCGCCTTCGCCGCGATCGCGGCCGGCACCGCCGTCGCGGGGTTTCTCAATTCCAAGCTGGTCGGGCGGCTCGGCATGCGCGTGATCTCGCACGGCGCGCTCTCGCTCTATGCCGCGGTATCAGGCGTCATGCTGCTGACCGAGATTCTCGGCGTGCTGCCGCTGCCCTTGTTCATGGCGCTGTCGGCGCTGATGATGTTCTCGTTCGGCATGATGGTTGCCAATTTCACCGCCCTTGCGATGGAGCCGCAGGGCCACATCGCCGGCACGGCCTCCTCGCTCTACGGCTCGATCACGACGCTGATCGGCATCGCCGTCGGCACCGCGATCGGCCAGAGCTTTGACGGCACGCTGCTGCCGTTCTCGACCGGCTTCTTCCTGTCGACGCTCGCCGCGCTCGCGATCGTGCTTGTGGTGGAGAAGGGACGGCTGTTCAAGCCGCACCATCGCCCGATCGTGTGAGGAACTTCGAAGCCGTCTCGATGTTGTCCTGCAGCAATTCGAGAGGTGGCTTCAATGGAACTGGAACAGCAGGACGAGCATCGCAAGTCGAACCGGCAGCATGCCGAACCCGTGGCGTCGCCCGCTGAACAAGCCGCCGTCGACCCGCCCTTCGCCAGCGAGGGGCTCGAGCAGGTCCGCGACAGCCACTGCTGAGAGGCTTTAAAGCATGATCCGGAAAAGTGCGAAGCGGTTTTCCCTCGCGACATCAGCGGAACGCGTTTGCGCGCAGATCATGCTCAAACGATAACCTGAAGCGCGACGACGATTCATCCCAATCTCATCGCGCTTTAGTCCGGACTGCGCTTGCTCGCACCGAACTCCTCTGCGGCACTCTCGGACGGCGCGTCAGCGTTGGCGCGTGGCGGCACCATCAACACGACCACCTCCCGAGACAGGCCGGGCCGGCCCCACAGCTGGGCCTGCACCGTGAATTCCCGCCTGACGAAGGTCCCGGCGCGCGAGGACACCCATTCCATCCAGCGACCGCAATAATCCTGGCCCTTGAAACAGAGTGCGGCCCAGCCGCGATCAAGCGTCGTCTTGCGCGGCAGCCCCCAATCGGACTGATGCTCGAACGGCCGGGCGTAGTGCGGATGGTCGGGACTGTAGAAGGCCGTGGCGAAAGCGAGTGAATCGTCGCCACTGACGGCCTTGAGGGATTCGCCGGTCAGCTCGTGCCATTGCCGGGTAAGCTCGCTTGCGGCTTGCGCGTAGAGATTCCGCGCCTCCTCGTAGCCGTTGACATTGCGATAGGTGGCATGGATGGGAGCCGCGACCAGGATGGCGACCAACGCAACACCTGCAACGATGACCGTGACATTGACGGTGTAGAAGCGCTCAATCGGGTAGCGGGCGCCGCAGACGACGAGCACGATGAACAGGAACAGCCCCTGCAAAGCCCAGAGCGACGGCAGATCGGTGCCCATCGCGAGCGAGGTCAGCACCGGCAGAACGATCGTGCCGATGGCGACGTAGAACAGCAGCCGAAGCCCGGGGCTCATCGCAACGAAGTCGGCCGGAAACTGCTTCAGGCGCGTGCCTGATATCAGCACCCAGATCACGGCCGCAACGCTGACGGCCGCGATCAGCCCAAGCAGGAAATTCGTGACGTCATCGATCGAACTGAGGGCATTGCCGTTGGCATGGGCCAGGGCGTAGTCGAAAGTCGACGCCCCCGTGGTCGCAAGCCAGTAGACGTGCGGCGACAGCACCGCGACCCCTGTCACGACCGAGATCCAGGGCGACGCCGAGGTGAGATAGTCGCGACGCGCCGGGTGCGCGAGCGCAGCCAATGCAAAGCTCGCGACCAGAAAGATCGAGTAATATTTGCCGACCATGGCGAGCGCCGTGGCGCATCCGGCCGCGACCGCCCAGAACACGGACCGTGTTTCGAACGCGCGCAGGAAACACCATGTCGCCAGCGGCCATGTCGCCAGCAGCACGGCGTTGGCGTTGAAGCGCTGGGCGTGGAATTGATAGGCCGGCGTCAGCATTAACAGCAGCAGCACAAGGATGCGCTTGTGCCCGGTGACGAATTGCCGCGCGATACAGTCGACGAAGAACAGCGCGAGCCCGGCATTCACCATCGCCATCAGTTGCAGCGACAAGTCGCTGACCGGGAAGATGAAGGTCCAGCTTGCTGCGACCCATCCCATCAAGGGCGGATGCTTGTGATAGACGAAGGCGAAATTCCGCCCCAACGTCCAGGCCTCGAGCGTATCAGGGTGCAGGCCGCTGCCGGCATAGGCGATGGCCGCCCGTAATCGGCCTGCTCCGGGCGTTGCGGCGGCAGATCAAGTGGCTTGCGCGATGAAGAAGCCGCAAACTGCGCCGC
>NZ_LBIZ01000103.1:0-167202 GCF_028128665.1 Bradyrhizobium sp. CCBAU 45384 | reverse complement strand
ACGAGAGCCGGCCCATCAGGCCGGCTCTTTTCTTTTATACGTCCGGCGCGCTTGCCTCACGCCGCCTGGCGCAGCGGCGTCCAGGCGAACTCCGGATAGTAGGTGTCCATCATCCGGTCGACAAAGGCGGTGAGGTTCGGAAACCCTTCCGCGCGGTCGCGCAGGTTGGACTCGAAGAACGGTGTCAAAATGCCAGCGAGAACGCCGAACGCAGTCGCGTCGACACCGCTGGGCTTGTTGCCCATCAGATAGGATTTGTCACCAAGCTGCACCGACAGTGCGAACAGCGAACGCACTGCGAGATCGACATCATCATCGGGGGCGTGGCGGCCGAGGCCGGAGAGCAGATAGTTCTCGGCGACGCGGAACTGGGCATCCTCGCGCAGTTTCTCCCGATTGTGCTCCGGCGCACCGTCGAAGAAATGCGCAGGTCCCTTGGCGAAATTGACTGGATCAACCCAGCGGGCGCCGATCAGCGCCCAGTAGACGTGATGCTCGATCATGCGCTCGAAGGCCCAGGCCTGTGCACGCTCCTGCAACGAGAGGCCGGCATCGAAGTCGAAGCCGTAGCGGCGCTCGATATGGGCGCGGATGAAGGTCGAATCGGCCACGGCCTCGCCGCCATCGTCGATAAAGGGCAGCTGCCCCTTGGGTGAGGCCGGCGGCATCGCCCGCTCCTTCCGGTAGGGCAGCCCCGCCATCTTGAGCTGCACCTCGGTCTTGGTGACGAAGGGGCTGATTTCCGGCAGGCCGAAGCCGGTGCCAAAGCCGTAAAGCGTGATCATGTGAGCTCTCCTGAACCTGCCGAAAGAGTTGACGGAACCTAGTGCCGGGCTGCTGCCACCATGGTGGCAGCAGCCGTGATATCTTCTGCGAAACGGGCCCCCCGCCAGGCGCGGCCCATCACATGGCGGACGAGCGCGTCCGCAGCCTGGATCAACGAACGTGTCACCACGGTTGCGATCGCGAGGCGGAGGTCGACGGCAGTGAGTTCGAGAAACATGAAGCGGCCGAAGACTCTGGCATGCAACGAGGCTTGCGCTCGCCAGAGCGGGCCAGCCAGGCCAAGATGGATCGGAGTGATCATGAACAAACCCTCTTCAGTCGATGTGTTGTCCCGGTATAGAACTCCCCTGCTGCCAACATCCTGTCAGCAGCCGCGCGCCGATTTCTGATCCGCCGTTCGATGAGAGAATTGTCATGAGACGTGCCGACCGGCTGTTTCAGATCATCCAGGTGCTGAGGCGCACCCGTAAGCCGCTGACCGCGGACGCAATTGCAGCCGAGCTCGAGACCTCGAAGCGCACCATCTATCGCGACATCGCAACGCTGATAGGCCAGCGCGTGCCGATCCGCGGCGAAGCCGGCATGGGCTACATCCTGGAAAAAGGATTCGACCTGCCGCCCTTGATGCTGACGCCGGACGAGATCGAGGCGGCGGTGCTGGGCGCGCAATGGGTCGCGGGCCATGCCGATTCCACGCTGGCGCGCGCGGCCGAAGATTTGATGGCCAAGATCGCCGACACTGTGCCCGAGCGGCTGCGGCCCTTCGTGCTGGAGCCGGCGAGCCGGGCGCGGCCGAGCTGGAACAGGGAGCCTGACCGTCTGGACATGGCGCGTACGCGCACGCAGATCCACGAAGGCAAGAAGATCATGCTGCGCTATCGCGACGAACAGGGTCGTCCCAGCGAGCGCATGATCTGGCCGATCTCGGTCGGCTATCTCGAAGCCGTGCGTCTGCTCGCCGCGTGGTGCGAGCTACGCGGAGACTTCCGCAGCTTCCGCACCGACCGCGTCGTGGAGGCGACCTATCTCGACGAGCGATATCCTGAAAGGCGCGACGTGCTGCGCGCGAAATGGCGGCAGAGCCTGGTCTGGGGACCGCCGAAAGACACATGATGCCGATGGAAGAGATCGATCAATCGAGCTGCTGCCAGAGCTGCGGCGCCTGCTGCGGCTATTCGCAAAACTGGCCGCGCTTCTCGATCGAGAGCGACGAGGAGCTTGCGTTGATCCCTTCGGGCCTCGTCAACGCGCGTCAGTCCGGCATGCGCTGCGAGGGCGATCGCTGTTCGGCGTTGCAGGGAGATATCGGCAAGGCGACCACGTGCGGCATCTATGCGGTGCGGCCGGAGGTGTGCCGCACCTGCATGCCTGGAGATGCCGAATGCGCGATGGCGCGGCGGAAGTTCGGGCTGCCTGTGATAGAGACCGCTTAGGCGGGAACGGCTTCGCTGATCTCGTCGTCGATTTCGTCGTCCAGCGGTGCGAGCACCGAGAGCGGCTTGGTCGACAACGTGATCGGCTTGCGGCTTCCCGACAGCGAGGGCGATGATTTGGCCGAGCCTTCGCGCGACAACGCGTAGAGCGTCGAGCCGACACGGCCACCGTTCTCGATCAGGTCGCGCTCGCTACAGCTGCTCGCGATCGCGACGGCCAACGAGTGCAGATGGCTGCGGCGATAGCAAAACAGCGCCAGCCTGGCGCGGACGTCAGGGGAAACACTCTCAACCAGCCTCGGCAGACCGCTTGCATTGGCGCGGTACATCTCGCCAAGAAGCTCGTCACGAACCGGGCAGAAATCGCTTTCAAAAGCGTCGCGGCTTGAAAACATTGCAGTTCTCCCTCGTGTCCGGAAGATGCCGCGCAATTCTCTAATGAAAGGTTAACCACCCTGGGCGGTAGTCACCCGGTGTCCATGCTCTTATGCCGCGAATCAGAGCGCAGCCCTACCGGGTTGACGGCGTCGGCGGTGGCCTTGCGGCAGTCCTTCAAGATCCCCGCCGCCGGCGGGGTCCTCCGAACGGAGGTCCAAGCTCAGTTCGCCGCCATGAAGATGGAGAGGCCGAAGCCGGTCAGATGGTGCAGCGCCTGGTCGACGCCGATCAGGGTCCAGAACCAGGGGTGCTCCTGGTTGACGCCGAAATTGGCCGACACGAATCCCTTGGCACGATCGATGGTGATGTGGATGACGAAATCGATCAGCGCCACGAACCAGAATTTTGGCGCCACGATCAGGATCAATGGCAACACAACCGCAAAGTGAATCAGGCAATGCACCAGGAGCGGCAAAGCCCAGCCGTGCTTCTGGTCCTTGCCGTGCGCCATCCACGCCGTTTGCAGGACGAAATCGGCGATGATGTGCTTGAAGGTAAGCAGCAACATCCAGCCAATGAGCGCTTCGACCGGAACCGCCGATGACAGAGGTGGAAACGACAAAGCTGACGCCCTCGTTGACTCGAAAAGAAAAAAATGGAGCGTTCAGCGCAACTTCTTCTTGGTCCCGTCAAATCCATCGGGACCGGCGATTTATGACATTTCCTGCGCCGGAATGCAGCCAGGGGAACCGGAAAATCGCTAAGTGTGGCTAAACGGTGATAGGATCAACAAGACCAGAGGCCGCCCCGAGTAAGGTTACCTCCGGCGCGGAATTTGCTTTCCGCAACTGGAGCGCTATCATCCTGGAGTAGAGGATTATCGTTCTTTTTTAAACGCTTACGAAATTTTTGCGCAGGCTGCCGGCGATGATTCGGCCGCCCGCCATTCAAGGAATAAGGCCAGGTGCTGCCATGAGTGCTGAAGGCCCGACCTCGTCGACCGAACCCCCGCCGCCACGGCGTCCCAAAGTGATCAAGACCAATCAGCAGCAGGTGCTGCTGTATGTCGTGCTCACCCTGCTGCTGTCGCTGGCGACCGTCTGGGCGGGCCGCGCCTGGTTGCACAATTCGGAGACGCTGACCTTTGCTGTTGGCGGGCCCGACGGCGACGAAGCCCTGTTCGCGAACAAGCTCGCCACGCTGCTGAAGAACAGCGGCTCGCGTTTCCGGATCAAGATCGTCAACAATCCCGACAACGCCAAGGCAATCGCGCAATTCGACCGCAGGCAGGCCGATCTCGCCATCCTGCGCACCGACGCCAAGGTGCCGGCGCGGGCGCGCACTCTGGCGCTGCTGGAGCACGATTTCGTGCTTCTGCTCGGTCCCGGCAATAAGAAGATCAAGTCGCTGGCCGAGCTGAAGAAGAAAAAGGTCGCGGTTCGCGCCGACAGCGAATCCTCGCTCGCCTTCGTCCGCAACCTACTCGATATCGCGCCCGACAGCCCCGACGCCGCCAAGATCCAGATGGCGCCGCAAGGCATGACCCTGGACAAGCTGTTCGCGCCCGCCAGCGGCTTCAGCGCGGTGATCGCAATCGTCCACGCCTCCAAGGCCGTGCGCGAGAAGGCCTATGAGCAGGTCGCCAAGCGCGGCGGCTTCACGCTGAATGCGATCGATGAGGCCAAGGCGCTGGCGCGCAAATTCCCCGGCATTTCCGACGAGACGCTGACGGCCGGCACGCTGTCGGCATCTCCCGAGATTCCCGACGACGATCTCGATACGATCGGGCTCGAATGGCTCCTGGTCGCTCAATCCAAAATGTCGGGTACCACCGCCGGCGACATCGCGCGCATCGTCTACGAGAACAAGTCCGCGCTCGGGCTCGACAACGGCTTTGCGACCCACATTGAGCCGGCGTCCGTCGAGAAGGACGCCTACGTGATGGCGCATCAGGGCGCGGCCGACTACATCAACGACGACACCAAGTCGTTCATGGATAAATACAGCGACATGATGTATCTGGGCGCCGCCGCGCTCAGCGTCATCGGCTCGATCTTCGCCGCAATCTACGCCAAGATCACCCGCATCGCGCCGGAAAAGGCAAGTGAGCTCTCCACCGCCATCCTCGACATCGGCGAACGCATCGAACACGCCCATTCACCGGATGAGCTCGAATGCCTCCAGGACGAGCTTGAGAGCATCTTGCGCGGCGCGGTCATCGGCCTGCGCGACGGCACGATCAGTACCGACGGGCTCGATACTTTCAAGCTCGGTTACGAATTTGTCCGCGACGAGATCGGTATGCGCCGCGACTACCTGAAGCGCCATGCCGGCGAGCTCGAGAAGGCCCCCCGACAGGCCCTCCCTCCCCCTCATGACGACACCAATGTCGTGGCGGTGAAGACAGCTCAGAGTGCCTGACCTATCGATCGCGCCCGGGGGGACTCCGGCGCTGGTTTTTCCCGGCCAATCGCGGGCCGGTCTCGAGCGGAACCGTCTCCCAAAGCAACCGTTGGTTAGGGACACAACCGGAGAACGCGCCATGCGTATGCTCCTTCTCATCGTCTTGCTGGGAATGCTGGTTGCGGTTGGCTACTTCGCCTATTCGGCCATGTCGATCGGCGGCGACCCGATCCCGACGGAAGGCTATGTGGCCCTGGCGCTCGGAGCGGGGTTCTCCCTTGTGGTCGGCATCGGCTTGATGATGCTGCTGTTCTTGAGCAGCCGCCGCGGCTATGACGAGCCACCCCATTTCAAGTGACGGCTGACCTGCCCGGATTAGCCACCCGCATCGAGGGCCGGCGCCTGTCGTTGACGGCCCTCGTGCGGACGGGCACTTTGGCGCTGAAGTCCCAGCCCCGGGGACCGCAAGAGCCAGACCGAGCCGTCATCCCTCATGTTGAAGCCGATGTTTCCCGCCCTGGCCCAGTTCGTGGCCGCGACCGCCGGCCGCAACATGACCAAAGCGGCCTATGTGGCCGTGACCGTCGGCGTGCTCAGCATGGTGCTGCTGACGCTCAACCCGGCCTATGAAACGGCACACCACTGGGTCGATCTCCTGCTGTGGGCCAGCCTCGCCTATTTCGTGTTCGAATGGCTGGTCCGGCTGCGCCATATGAGACGGCAAGGGCGGCTGGGACTTTATATGTCCTCCTCCGCCGGGCTGGTCGACACCGTCGGGGCACTGGCCGTACCGATCGCACTGATCCTCGGCGCCGAGCCCAAGACGGCTTGGCTGCTGAGCGTGCTGTGGGTGTTGAAGGTCGTGCCGGGGATTCCTGGCCTGCGCCAGCTCCGCCGCGTGCTCGTGCTGGAATCGGGACCGCTGCTCAGCGTGCTCGTGATTTTCCTGATGGTGGTCTTTCTCGCTTCCGTCGCGGAGTATTTCCTGGAGCGGGACGTGCAACCGCAAACATTCGGCAGCGTCCCCGCCGCTCTGTGGTGGGCGGTCGTCACGCTGACCACGACAGGCTATGGCGACGTCGTGCCGGTCACGCCGCTCGGCCGCATGGTGGCGGCGCTGGTGATGATCTCCGGCCTCGGCGTGTTCGGCCTTTGGACCGGTATCCTGGCGACCGGGTTCGCAGCGGAGACCCGCCGTGACAATTTCCTCAAGACCTGGGAATCCGTCAGCAAGGTGCCGTTCTTCGCGGCGCTGGGACCTGCGGCCATCGCCGACGTCACCCACATGCTGCGCACGATGGAGCTGCCGGCGCGCACCATGATCATCCGCAAGGGTACGCAGGGCGACTGCATGTATTTCATCGCCGCCGGCGAAGTCGAGGTCGACCTGCCCGGCAAGAAGGTCCAGCTCGGGGAAGGCGCCTTCTTCGGCGAGATGGCGCTGCTCGGCAACAACATGCGCGGCGCCAACGTTTCGACCACGAAAGTGTCGCGGCTGCTCGTGCTCGACCTCGTCGACTTCCGCGTGCTGATGGCCCGGCACCCCGATCTGGCCGAGACCATCGACGCCGAAGCCAAACGGCGCGCGCTCGAAAACAGGTAGTGGAGACAAGAATGTCGGAGACAGCCGACGCGGCTTCTAGCCCCCTGCTCGAAATCGACGGGGCCCGTGCGACCATCCGCCTCAACCGGCCCAAGCATCTCAACCGGCTCCAGGCCGAAGACCTTGGCGAGCTCGTCCACTTGTTCGACCGGATCGAGGCCGATCCCGATATCCGCGTCCTGGTGCTGACCGGCACGGGACGCGCCTTCTCGGCCGGCTACGATCTCAACTCGGTCGCCGAGCGCGCGGTCAGCGCCAACGAGCAGCAGAGCGCGGGCTCGGCCTTCGAAGTCGTGGTCAACCGGCTCGAGGATCTGGGCGTGCCGACGATCTGCCGACTCAATGGCGGCGTGTATGGCGGCTCGACCGATCTCGCGCTCGCCTGCGATTTCCGTATCGGCGTCGACACCGCCGAGATGTTCATGCCGGCGGCCCGGCTCGGGCTGCATTACTACAGCAGCGGCATCAAACGCTACGTGACCCGGCTCGGCGTCGACAATGCCAAGAAGCTGTTCCTCACCGCGCAAAAGATTACTGCGCCGGAAATGCTGCGGATCGGCTACCTCACCGCCATGGTGGCGGTCGAGTTTCTGGACGAGGAAGTCGACAAGCTCGCCAACATCCTCGCCGGCAACGCACCGAATGCGATGCGCGGCATGAAGCGCGCCATCAATGAATTCGCTCGCGGCGAACTGGACGAGGCGGCCGCAGAGCAGCGCCATCGCGACAGCATGCGCGGCGACGAGATCAAGGAAGGTATCAAGGCGTTCGCCGAGAAGCGGGCACCGAGGTTTTGAGGAGGCAGGGCGTCCGAGGGCGCGCCTCATGCTCGGTGGTCGTCCCGGGGCGCGCGAAGCGCGAGCCCGGGACGACACGGAGTGAGGTGTCTGCTAGGCTCCCACAGCCTTGGCATGCTGCGCAGCCATCTCATCGTCCGCCGCGCTGATACGCTGGAACGCCGGTCGCGAGGTGATGCGCTCGGCATAGCGAACGAAGACGTCCTTCTTCGGCACGATGCCGAACATCATGGTCCAGCTGAACGCGACACCCCACAGGACATCGGCGGCGGTCATCCGCTCGCCGAGCAGATACGGCCCCTTCGACAATTGCGTCTCGAGCGCCCCCAGCATGGTGTCGTAGTCGGCATAAGGCGACTGTGTGATCGGGGCTGGCTCGCGTCGCATGAACTTGTCGATCAGGGCCGGCTCGAACGAAGCGCCATAATAGGCGATCCAGCGCAGGTACGGACCGCGCAGCGGATCATTCAGGGTGGGCGTCAACCCCGCCTCGGGGAAGAGATCGGCGAGATAGATGGTGATCGCGACCTGCTCGGTCACGAGCTCCCCGTGGTGATGGATTGCCGGCACCTTGCCGAGCGGATTGATGGCGAGATAGGCCGGTTGCCGCTGCTCGCCCGCCTTCATGTTGAGGGTATGGAGATCGTAGGGCGCCCCCAGTTCCTCCAGCAGCACCCGTGTGCCGGTGGCCCGGCTCTGCGGCGAATAATACAGCGTGATGCGATTCGGGTCGGTCATGGCAGGTCTCCCTCGGGTCGGCTTGCGATGGCGCATCTCTAACCGACCATACCTGACATCCTTTGTCAGGTATGGTTTAAGGAAGCATGCGCGCGAGCCGGATGCTGTCGATCCTCACCACCCTCCAGGCCAAGGGGCAGGTCACCGCACCCGAGCTCGCAGAGGCCTGCGAAGTTTCGGTGCGTACGATCTATCGCGACATCGACGCACTCGCGGCGTCCGGCGTCCCTGTCTATGCCGACCGCGGTGCGGAGGGTGGCTACCGCCTGCTCGATGGCTATCGCGTAAGGCTGAACGGGCTGTCTCAGAGCGAAGCGGGCGCGCTCTTCCTCGCAGGGCTCCCGGGCCCGGCGGCGGCGCTGGGGCTGGATGCCGCGATGATCGCTGCACAGAACAAGCTGATGGCGGCGCTGCCGGCGAATCTGCGTGAAGACGCCGGCCGGATGCAGGAGCGCTTTCATCTGGACGCGCCGGGCTGGTTTGGCGAAACGGAGGAGCCAACGCATCTGCGCACCATTGCCGGCGCCGCTTTGCGCGGAACATTGATCAGGATTCGCTACCAGAGCTGGCGCTCGGAGAAGCAGCGCCGTGTTGCCCCGCTCGGTCTCGTGCTCAAGGGTGGCAGCTGGTATCTCGCAGGTCAAGTCGATGGCAGCGTGCGTACCTATCGCGTCGCGCGCGTGCTTGACTGCACGGCACTCGACGACAGCTTCGATCGCCCTGCCGATTTCGACCTCGCGGCCTACTGGCGGGATGCGACGCTGCGGTTAGAGGCCGAGATGCACCCGAACGTCGCGGTCGTGCGGCTCTCGCCATTCGGCGTAAAACTGCTCGACGCGCTGAGCCAGCCTTACGTCAGGGCGCGCACGCAGATTGAAGAGGCCGCTGATGCGGACGGCTGGCGTATCGCCAGAGTCCCGACGGGCAAGACATCATGGCATGCCGCCGCGGAATTGTTGCGGCTCGGCGCCGAAGCCGAAGTGCTGGAGCCCGCCGATCTCCGCGAGAAGATGGCCGAGATGACGCGGGCGATGGCCGCGCGCTATCGCGCGGCGCGGAAAGCCTGACCGCGGCGGGTTTCGCCGCGCCCGACGAAATCATTCTGAAACACGATTCTCACCTCGCCGTGTGAACGCAATCACGCTTCGGCTCGACCGAGAAGCAGGGACATAACAAAGGCCTCGCGCCACACCGGAGAATGAGAATGTTTCGTAAGCTTGCACTTGGTCTGATCGCCGCCGGCTCGCTCGGCGCCGCCGCTCTCTTGCCGACCGCGGCGTCTGCTCACGGCTTCCACCACCACTGGGGTCCCGGTTGGGGCTTTGGCTATGGCGGCCTCTACGTCAACACCGGCATCGACAATTGCTACCAGGAGCGCGTCCTCCAGACCCGTCACGGCCTGCGTGTCCGCGTCGTGAATGTCTGCGGCTATACCGTCTACTGATAGCGTGCATTCACGACAAAGCTCCGGTCGCGCTGCGACCGGAGTTCTGCGCTAGGTTCAAGCGCCCTTCAGCTGCCTTCGAAACCACGCCCAAGTCTCAAGTGTCGTCCTGATATAGCCGTTGCCGCGATAGACGATCTCGCCGTCGACGATCGCGTTGAGCTTCGGCAATGCGTGAAACGGAATCGACGGGTAGGCGTGGTGCTCGACATGGTAGGGCATGTTCCACGCAATCCATTTGACGATCGCGCCGGTGTAGGTGGTGCGGGTGTTCTGGAAGGCGCTGCGGGTGCGCTCGCAGCCGGTGTGCTCGGCCAGCAGATAGGGCCGCAGGAAGAATTGCCCGATGACCAGCGGAGCGATCCAGACCTTGAGCAGCAGGGTCGAGGAGAACCACACAGAGAGCGCGAACAGCAGGACATAAAGGGCGGCATAGACGCGCGCTTCGGCCACGATGACGGCGCGCTTGTTCTCGGGGATCCAGGGTACCGTGACCTTGCCGGTGACGGCATGACCGAGCATCAGCCGCAGCCGCCCGGCAACCTGGAGCAGACCGCTATAGGCAAGCGCGACCTGGGTGTCGGATTTCGGCTTCACGCCGACGATCAGCTCCGGGTCCTTCTCGGGATCCTGGGTGTAGCGATGATGGTCCCAATGGAACAGGCAGTAATATTCGTAAGGCTGCCCGATGATGAAGGCCGAGAGATAGCCGACCGCGAGGTTGAGGCCGCGGCTCCTGAACGCGGTCTTGTGCGCGGTCTCGTGCAGCGCCATGAACAGGAAGGCGACAAAATAGCCCTGTATCACCATCAGCGGCAACGCCCAGAGGACGCCATAGCGCGAGCTGACCTTCCAGATCAACGATCCGACCAGCACGACCATTGCGTAGTGGCAGAGGCTGCGCACCGCGCCCTTGAGATCGGAGCGAACCGACAATTGGCGCAGCATCGCCGGCGTCAGCGGCTTCAGGCGGTGGCCCGGTTCTGAAACGGAAACGGTCGCGTCAGTCATGATCAGGGACCTGCGTTACGTGTTGAGAAGCTCTGCGATCTCGGCCTTCAGGAAGGCCCGGTCGCGCGGATTGTTGACGGGATTGCCGGCGCGATGGCCGTGCAGCGACGGGATCGGATGCAGCACGGCTGATTTTGCATTAACGAGGCGGCCGAGCTCGTCCTCATTGTCGCGCACGTCGAAGTAACGGTCAGTGGCGCCCGGCATCAGCAGCATGTGCGCCTTGATCGCCCCGAGCGCGCGATCTAAATCGCCGCCGAAGGCAGCGCACCGGCTGATATCGCCAGTCTGCCAGATACCGATCTGCGCCAGCAGATCGTTGGCATCGCGCCGGGCGAAGGTCGCGTCCCAGGCGCGGACGAGATAGTCCTCGAGCGAAGTGAAGCCGGCCTCGCGCCAGAGCTCGTCGCGATAGAAGCCGTGAGACATGGCCCAGCCGGCATAGACGCGCCCCATGGCGCGATAGCCGGCAACGGGCCTTTCGACAAAGCGGCCGTCGCGGAAGGCGGGATCGCCTGACAGCGCAGCCTTCACGGCTTCCAGGAACACGTAATTGTAGGGCGCGCATCGCGCGCTGCCGCAGACGACCGCTGCTCGTTCGACCATGTCGGGGTGAAGCGCGGCCCAGTGATACGCCTGCATGCCTCCCATCGACCAGCCATAGACCAGCGCCAGCTTTGTGATGCCGAAGCGCTCGGTCAGCAGCCGATGCTGGACCGCGACGGCGTCGTGATAGGTGAGCTGCGGGAATGGTTCGTTGCCGGAGTTCGATGGCGACGACGACAGACCGTTGCCGAACAGGTTCGGGATGATGATGAAATAGCTGGTGGGATCGAGCACGCCATCGGACCCGATCAACCACTCGGTGTCGAAATGCTGCGCGCTGAATGAGGTCGGATAGAGAATGACGTTGTCTTTGGCCGAATTCAGCGCGCCATAAGTCTTGTAGGCGAGGTTCATCGCGGGGAAGACAGCGCCGGACTGAAGCACGAAATTGCCGGCCTCAAAGATCTCGTAGTCGCGCCGCCCGGTCATGCGTCCGATTCCCGCTCGCACGGCGACAAAACGCGCCAGCCAAAGCCACGAAGCATTGATCGTGCCGGACCAGCAAACGCATCGTTGCGTCGCGCCGAATATCTATACTTATAGTACAGTTAATAGCGATAGGCAATGGCATTCCGGCCGGCTCAGGCGATGGCAGCAATGTACCGCTCGACCGATGCCGAGAAGGCGGCCTTGGCGCCGCTGGCGATGTTGCGACCCCACCAGGCGCCGTAGATGCGGTCGAACGCGAGAGGCGCGACCGCAGCCGCAATCCGCCGTACCGCGGCGGCGTTGAGCGGCATGTAATTGGGATAAGAATACATGAAGCTGACGAATCGGCGATCCATCGTCACCTGCGCGATATCGCCGGTCAGAAGTGCGCCCTTGCCATCGGCGCCGCGCGCATCATGCAACATGGTGGCACCGCCGAAATGGCCGCCGGTCTGCAACAGCAGCACATCGTCCGAGATGCGATGCTGATCGCCGGTCCAGTGCACGATCGACGGATGCGGCCGTGTCACCCATTGCCGGTCGTCAGCGTGCAGATAGACCGGCACCCCGCCGAACGCTTCGCTCCAGTCCGCAAGCGCACCATAATAATGTGGGTGCGAGATCGCGATCCCTGTCAGGCCGCCGAGCGATTTGACATGGGCGACCGCCTCCGGCGTTGCCAGCGGAATGCAGTCCCACATCACGTACCCTCCGCCATCGGGGACAAGCAGCGCGCGCTGGCCGATCGCAAAGCTCGGCTCGAGCGCGATGCCGGTCAGGCCGAGATCGTCGCGCCAGACGAGGCGGTGACGCTCTGCCAGCGCATCCCGCGTGAGGAAGGCCTGGCCTTTCCAGTTCACATATTGCCGCTCATCTTCGCAGATGGGGCAGGACGCGGGCGGATTTCCGGTGTCCGGAAATTGCGCACCGCAGGTTTCGCAGGTCCAAAGGGGCATGGCGTGATCCGGAACGAGAGTGGACGCCGATGAGGTGACGTCGCGTCCCTCCAATTGCAAGTCCGGAGGAACCAACGCGGTTAGCGCATGTTACTTTTCGGACCGCTCCGGCACAAACAGTCGGCCATTTCCACCTGCGCGAGACCTCATGCGATCGGCAGCATCACGTTCAGCGTTTCGATGACATCGCGTCCCTCGCGCATCTGGCCGCTGTTCGCCGTCAATTTCTTCATGGCGGACATGCAGTCCGGCATCGGCCCATTCGTCGGCGTCTTCCTGCAAGAGCGCGGCTGGACCACCGGCTTGATCGGCACTGCGCTGACGATCGGCAATGTCGCAGGCATGCTGGTGACGACGCCGATCGGCGGCTTCATCGATTCCAGCCACAACAAGCGGCTGTGGGTGGTCATTCCCGGAATCTTTGTGGTCCTTGCCTCCGCCATCATCCTGATCTCGCAGAATTTCTGGGCGGTGACGTTTTCGCAAGTCGCGCAATCGCTGGCGAGCGCTGCGATCGTGCCGGCGGTGACTGGCATCACGCTCGGCATGGCCAAGCAAAAGGGTTTCAATGCGCTGAACGGGCGCAACCAGGCCTTCAACCATGCCGGCAACATGGTCGGCGCGGCGCTGTCGGGCTATCTCGGCTACACCTTCGGCTACGTCGCCGTGTTCGTGCTGGCGGCCGTGTTCGGTGCCATCGCGATCGCCTGCGTGCTGATGATTCCCGCCAAGGCGATCGACGATCGTCAGGCCCGCGGCAGCAAGGAGGATGAGAGCAAGAATCCGCCGGATGCCATATCCGTCCTCCTCAAGCACAAGCCACTCCTCGTGCTGGCGCTCGCGCTTGCCATCTTCCATCTCGGCAATGCAGCCATCGTCCCGCTCTATGGCCTTGCAGCGGTGGCCGAACGTCAGGCCAACGGTCCGAGCTTCGTCGCGACCACCGTCGTCATCGCGCAGGGCGTCATGGTCGTGACGTCGCTGGTTGCCATGCAGGTCGCGGGAAAGCGCAACTACTGGCCGGTGATCCTGGTCTCCTTCTTGTTCTTACCCGTCCGGGGCGTGCTTGCGTTCTTCGTGACGGGATGGTGGGGCGTGGTCCCGATGCAGATATTGGACGGGATGGGCACCGGATTACAGACGGTCGCCGTTCCCGGCATGGTCGCGCGCTCGCTGGACGGCACCGGTCGCATCAATCTCGGCCAAGGTGCCGTCATCACCGTGCAAGGCGTCGGTGCGAGCCTGAGCCCCGCGCTCGGCGGCTGGATCGCGCAATGGATCGGCTACGGCCCGACGTTTTTGCTGCTCGGCGGTTTCGGCCTTGCATCGACGGCGCTGTGGCTGGCCTTCGGCGCGCACGTGAAGAAGTATTGAGCCGGCGTCCTCTTCTCCGAAAAGAAACGCCTCACGTCCCAAAGTTCTTCTGGATCGCCTTGTCGAGCGTCTCGCCCCCGACGAAGCGCTGGCGCAGCTCGCGCTTGAGCAGCTTGCCGCTCGGGTTCTTCGGCAGGCTATCCACGAAAATCACGCGCTTCGGCACCTTGAAAGGCGCCATCTGGCCGGCGCAATGCTGGATGACGCTGTCCTCATCCAGCGTCTCCCCACTCTTGACCACCACGATGGCCGTGACCGCCTCGATCCAACGTGGATCAGGCAGGCCGACGACGGCAACCTCGGAGACCGCGGGAATACGATAGATCATCTCCTCGACCTCGCGGCTGGCGACGTTCTCGCCGCCGGTCTTGATCATGTCCTTGACGCGATCGACCACCGTGATGTGGCCCTCTTCATCGACGGTGGCGAGATCGCCGGAGTGAAACCAGCCACCGGTAAACGCCGCCGCGGTCTTCGCGGGATCATTGTAATAGCCCGACAGCAAATGCGGCGAGCGGTGCACGATCTCGCCGACCTCGCCAACCTTGACGTCCTCCATCGACGTGTTGACCACCCGCGTCTCGACATTGAGCACGGGCTTGCCGGCCGAGCCGGCCTTGCGCAACTGGTCCTCCGGCCGCAGCACGGTCGCGAGCGGCGCGATCTCGGTCTGGCCATAGAAATTCCAGAATTTTACCGCGGGCAGGCGGCGCTGGAGCTCAAGCAGCACCTCCACCGGCATGATCGAGGCGCCGTAATAGCCCTTTTGCAGCGTCGACAAATCGGTCTTGTCGAAGTTCGGCGAGCGCAGCATCGCGATCCAGATCGTCGGCGGCGCGAAGAACGATGTGATCTTGTGTGCCTGGATCAGCGCCAGGATGTTGTCGGCGGTCGGCTTGCCCGTGATGACGCCGGAGGCGCCGAGATAGATTTGCGGACCCAAGAACACGTCGAGCTGGGCGCAGTGATAGAGCGGCAGGGCGTGTAAGAACTTGTCGTCCATGCTCATGCCGCCGTCGATGATACAGCTGACATACTGCCACATCACCGCTTCATGGGTCAGCATCGCGCCCTTGGGCAGGGATTCGGTGCCACTGGTGTAGACGATCTGCGCGAGATCGCGACTATCGACGGAGGCCTCGAGGCCCGAGCCGTCAGCATGAAGCAGACCGTCGAAGGTGGCGAGGTCTGCAGGCGCCGTGGCGGGATCCTCACCCGGCAGCCAGATCATTTTTTCGACCGCGCAATCCTTGGCTGAAGCGGCGCGGGCCGGCTCGACGAAATCAGGGCCCGTGGCCAGCAGCTTGGCGCCGGAGCTCTTGAGGATGAAATTGATCTCGTCCGGGTTAAGCATGAAGTTGATCGGCACCAGTACCGCACCGATCCGCGCCACGGCAAAGCGCAGCGCAGCAAAGGCGTGGGAATTGCGCGACAGCACGGCAACGCGATCGCCCTTCTTCACGTCAAGCCCGAGCAGGCCGCGGCCGAGCCGGTTGCAGACCGTGTCCATCTCCGCGAAGGTCCAGCTCACGCTGCCGCAGCTCACCGCGAGCTTGCTCGGCTCGCGGGCCGCCGATCGGCGCAGGAGATCGCCGATCGAATGCTCGCGCGCTTTCGCGATGGTGGCTCCGATGTCGTTCGACATGTTCGTTCCTCCCGCAATCCGTCATCCGCGTACACGCCAGCCTTGGCCGCCGCCAGACTCTTGCGTTTACGCGCTTTTTCGAGTTCGCAAGAAAAGTATTCGGCGCAACTGGCCACGTCAAATCGGTCAGGGTGATTTTATCGGCCGGAAAAAGCGAGCGAGCGCTCTCTCGGAAAATTCTGGCATGCCCCCTTTCCGGACTGCCACTCTCTGCGCTAGGAATAACGATAAGGGTGCAAAGCCCACGCCTGGGTCAACAACAACGCCAAAGGTCCGGGAAGACATAAGGGGAGGCAGCGTGAACCTCGCGCGCCGACGACCTTGGACGAATGCGTTCTCGACAGAAGCGCTGTGCACGCGCATTCTGGAACGTCATCGCGACTCCATTCGCGTGCGGAAGCCGCGGCTCGCCATCGCAAATTTGACACGCATCATCGACGCCACCCTCGCGCTCTCCAACAAGCAGGGCTTCCACGCCACCACGCTGCGCCAGCTTGCGGAAGCGTCCGGCCTCAGCATGGGCGGCCTCTATACCTATATCGACAGCAAGCCCAGGCTGCTCTCGATGATCCTCGGCGAGGTCGCGGCAACGGCGACCGAGGTTCTGACGGCGCCTCCCGACGACGTCAGGAATGACGCCAACAAGCACCTCGGCTGGATCATCGCGACTCACATCCGCATGAGCGAGGCGATGCAACCCTGGTTCGTGTTCGCTTTCATGGAAGCGAAGTCCTTCCCGCCGGCGGAACGCCAGCGCGCGATCGACATGGAAGCCACCACCGAGAAGATCATCGCCGACGTGCTCCGGCAAGGCGTCGCCAGCGGCGCCTTCACGGTCGAACATGTCGGGCTTACGGCGTCGTTGATCAAGCCGCTGCTGCAGGACTGGTACGTCAAACGCGCCAAATACCGCAAACGCGGCACGTCGATCGACGGATATATCGACGGCGTCGACAATTTCGTAAGCGCCGCCTTGTCGCGCGGAAACCGCAGCAGCGGACGAACGTCCGCCGGGGTTCGCCCGAGGCCAAAGCAAATGGCGCAGCCATAGAACGCAGGAAGGACCGGACGATGAAGCGCTTCCGATTCAGCCAGCAAGAGATCGTCTTTGCCGTCTTTGCTTTGCTGTTCCTGGTGTTCTCGGTCTTCCTGAACGGCTTCCTGACGGCCGACAACATGCTGACGCTGCTCCAGAACGTGGCAGTGCTCGGCATCCTCGGCCTCGCCATGGCGATCGTCGTGATCGGCCGCGGCATCGACATCTCGCTGATCGCAGCGCTCGCGGTGCCCCCCGGGCTCGTGCTGCAAATGGTGCAGAACGGCCATTCACTCCCCTTCTCGTTGCTGACGGCCGCCCTGATCACGATCGCCTTCGGCCTCGTCAATGGCTGGCTGATCGCCTATGCCGAGGTGCCGTCGCTGTTTGCGACGCTCGCAACGGGCCTGTTGCTCGCAGGCCTTGGGCAAGCCGTGCTGTTCCAGCTCGACGTCGTGCAATGGAGTTCGGGCATGGACGGCTTCGAGCGACTCGGACAGGGCACTATTCTCGGCATTCCCACCTCGATCGTGATGTTCGCGATCGCCTGCATGGTGGTCGCATTCCTGCTGCGCCAGACGCGCTGGGGGGCCTACATCTACGCGATCGGCGATAATCCTTACGCTGCACGTGTCACCGGCATTCCGTCCCGCCCGATCATCGTGCTGCAATACGTGATCGCGGCCCTGATCGGCTGTTTCGCAGGTCTCGTGATGGCGGCATCGGTCAATTCGATGCCGACGCGCGTTTTCAACTCGACGCTGATCTACGACGTGATCCTGGTGGTCGTGCTGGGCGGCATCGGTCTCTCCGGCGGCCGCGGCGGCGTGCTGAACGTCATCATCGGCACACTGCTGATCGGCACCATGCTCAATGGCATGACCATCATGGATATCTCCTACGCCGGGCAAAATCTCATCAAGGGCGTGGTGCTGTTGCTCGCCGTCATCACGGACTCTTTCCTGAACCCACGCAACGAAGAAACGGCACAGCAGGGCGACATCTGAACGATCGACAGCAACGACAACTACAACCAAGGAGGAAGCAATGAAGATCTTTGGCAACTCGACCAGGGTACCCCTCGCCGCACTGGCTCTCACCGCACTCACCGGACCGGCGCTCGCCCAGCAGGGCCTCGACGAGCCGTTCCAGAAGCCGTTCAAGGAGGCGCTCGCCGGCAAGACCGTGGCCTATGTGCCGGTCGCGATGAACTTCGACCTCACGGAGGGCTGGTATGCCGGCCTGAAGAAGGAGCTCGAGCCCTACGGCGTCAAGTTCGTGATCCGCGACGCCAATTGGAACACCAACGCCGGCGCACAGGCCGTGACCTCCTTGATCTCGGAGAAGCCGGCGGTGATGGTCGTGCATAATCCTGACGTCCAGACCTACGCAAAACTGCTCCAGCGCGCAGAGAACGAGGGCATCTACGTCATCCAGATCAACATGGGCTCGGCCTATCGCAGCTCCGCCTTCGTCGGTGCCAACTGGGTCGAGATCGGCGAACGCCAGACCGAAGGCGTGGTCAAGGCCTGCGAGGGCAAGTCGAACAAGATCGCGATCATCCAGGGTGCGCTGTCGGCCGCCGCGAGCGCCTATACGCTCAAGGGCGTCGAGAACGTTCTGGCCAAGCATCCCGAAATCAAGGTGGTATCGAGCCAGGCCGCCGATTGGGATGCCGCCAAGGCCAAGGCGATCACGCAAACGGTGCTGAAGCAGAATCCCGATCTCTGCGGCATCGTCGGCTTCTGGGACGGCATGGACATCGGTACCGCAGCGGCCGTGAAGGAAGCAGGGCTCACCGGCAAGGTGTTCTTGGCGACATCGGGCGGCGGCGAACGCAAGGGCGCCTGCGAGCTGGTGAAGTCGGGCGCGTTCGACCTCAACTTGAGCTACGACGTACCGACCCAGGCCACACAAATGGCCGGCACGATCAAGTGGCTGCTGTCCTCGGGCGCCAAGCCCGGCTCGATCAAGGGTTCGGAATACACCACGCTGATTCCGATCACCAAGGAGAACGCCGACAGCCAGACCGCCTGCTGGAATCTCAGCGACCTCAAGAAATAGTCCCGCCAGGGCTCGCGGTCCCCGGGATCTATGCCCGGGGACCTTGCCCCCGATAGTTTCCATGCCCTGCTGGAATGCCGATGCGCGACACAATCACAAGCCTGCGTTACCGCTACTGGCCTGATCATCTTCTCGGAGAAATCCTGTCCAAGCGATGGACCGAGACAGCCATCCCGGTCATCCTGCTCCTGATCGTCGGCTTTGCGTTCAGCCGGTCCATCGACAACTTCCTGTCGCCGGCGAGCCTCGCCGACACCGCGCGCCAGGCCGGCGAGATCGGCTTCATTGCGCTCGGGCTTGCCCTGGTGGTCATCGTCGGCGGCATCGACCTCTCCGTCGGGTCGATCTTCGCACTGACCGATTTCTGCGCGCTCTATCTGCTCGACGTCGCGGGCTGGCCGGTTCCGGCCGTTGTGATCGCTACGCTGCTGTGCGGCGCGCTGCTTGGCGCCGTCAACGGCATTCTGGTCGGATATCTGCGACTCCGCGCCTTCATCACCACGCTGATCACGCTGATCATCTACCGCTCGGCCTATGACCTTTTGATCCAGCGCTACTCCAACGCGATCGCCTCTGCCTTCCCCGACATCCCGTCCTGGGACTTTATCGGCTCCGGCTCTGTCTTGGGCATTCCCACCGTGGCACTCGCCTATATCGTCATCGCGATCTTCGGCCACATCTTCATGACGCGGCTGCGCCCGGGCTGGCACATCACCGCGATCGGCGGCTCGCGCCGCTCGGCCTACAATTCGGGCATTCCGGTTCGCCGCACCATCGCGCTCTGCTACGTCGCAAGCGGCGCGCTGACCAGCGTCGGCGCGCTTTTCTTCGCCTCCCGGCTCGGCACCGTCGGCGGCGACATCGGCGTCGGCCTGGAGGTGATCGTGCTGACCGCGACCGTGCTCGGCGGCATCACGCTCGGCGGCGGCAAGGGCTCGGTCGCCAAATCGGCAGTGGGTGTGCTGATCGTGCTGCTGATCACAAATGGCCTGACGACGATGAACGCACGCGGCGGCGTCAATCGCATGGCACTCGCGGGCATCCTGCTTGTCGCCGCCATGGTCGACATCCGCTGGCAGAAGAACCGGACCCGCATCATCAGCAAGGTCTATGTCGCCCCGACCTATCACGAATTGCCGCCTCCACCACCGACCGAGATCGGGCAAGGCGGCCCATTTGAGCAGAACGACAAGCTCCGTGATGTCGAGGCGATCGGCCTTGGCCGCATCGAGGCGCCGGAAGACGTCATCCTCGATCGCCATGACAATCTCTATGCCGGCTCCCGCCACGGCGACATCATGCGCTTCCTCGCGCCCGACTACCAAAAGATGGAAGTGTTCGCTCATATCGGCGGCCAGCCACTCGGCATGGCCTTCGACCGCGAGGACAATCTCTATGTCTGCATCGGCGGCATGGGGCTCTATCGCATCAAGCCTGACCGCACCGTGGAAAAGGCGACCGACGAGACCAACCGCAGCCTACGCTCGGTCAACGACGACAGCCGCCTGCGCCTCGCTGACGACCTCGACATCACCGAGGATGGCCTGATCTTCTTCTCCGAAGCGACGGTCCGTTACGAGATGGACGAATGGCCCATCGATGGCTTAGAGGCGCGCGGCAATGGCCGCATCATCTGCTACGATACCAAGACCGGCACAACGCGTACCGAGCTGCGCGGACTCAAATTCCCCAACGGCATCTGCGTCGCCAGCGACGGCCAGTCGATCCTGTTCGCCGAGACCTTCGGCTGCTCGATCAAGCGTTATTGGTTCGCCGGGCCGAAGAAAGGCGCGGTTGAGGTCGTCATGGACAATCTGCCTGGATACCCCGACAACATCAACCTCGCCTCGGACGGCAATTACTGGCTGGCGCTGGTCGGCATGCGCAGCCCCTCGCTCGACCTCGCCTGGAAGATGCCGGGCTTCCGCCGCCGCATGGCCAAGCGCGTACCAGTCGATGAGTGGCTGTTTCCCAACATCAACACCGGCTGCGTGGTTAAATTCAATGAGCAGGGCAGGATCCTCGAATCGTTCTGGGATCTGCACGGCGAGAACCATCCGATGATCACCTCGATGCGCGAGCATCGCGGCTACCTCTATCTCGGCGGCATCCTCAACAACCGGATCGGCCGTTACAAGCTCGACAACGCCGATCCGAACTTCGTTCAGTATGACAAAAGGTGGGGGAAGCAGTCGTGATCGCGGCCGTCAGAGACTTCGCCAACCGCTTTCTCGGACGCGGCGACGCCACCATCACCGTGCCGTCCTTCGACGGCGCGTTGAAGCCGAACCAGAAGCTGGAATCGGCCGAAACCTTGCTGACCTGCGAGTCACCTGCGGATCTTGCCGCTGACGGCAACAAGCTCTTTATTGCAGACGGACGAAGGCTGTTGTCTCTGGACGGCGGCTCGGCCTCTGAATTGCGCCGCTTCGAGCAGCCAATCTCCGCACTCTGTGCCCTGCCCTGTGGCGGCCTCGCCGTCGCGCTCGGTGGGCGTGAGGTCCGCGTCTACGAAAGCCCCTCGGCCGAGCAGCCGAGCGTAAGCTTTGCCGATACCGCGTTCAATGCGATCAATGCACTCGCGCTGGCGGAGGACAGTGCGCTGATTGCGACAGACGGCTCTGCAACATGCAGTGTCGACGATTGGGCACGTGACCTGCTGGAGCTCAACCGCAGCGGCCGCGTGTACCGGCTCGATCCCGGCAGCAGGACCGTGACGCGATTGGCCCAAGGCCTCGGCTATGCCTTCGGTGCCTGCGCGCATGGTAACGCCATGCTGGTCAGCGAGAGCTGGCGCCATCGCCTCGTTCTTGTCTCGCCAGGTGCATCGCCGAAGATCGTGCTCGCTCACCTGCCCGTCTATCCATCACGGCTGTCGAAAGCCTCGGGCGGAGGCTACTGGCTCACCGCCTTCACCGCGCGGACCCAGCTTGTCGAGTTCGTGCTGCGCGAACCCGGCTATCGGCGCCGCATGATGGCCGAGATCGCACCCGAGCACTGGGTTGCACCGCGGCTGCGTTCCGGGCGCTCGTTCAAGGAGCCAATGCAGGGCGCGCACATCAAGACCATGGGCGTCATCAAGCCGTGGGCGCCGCCGCGTTCCTATGGCCTCGTCATCCGTCTCGATGCCGACGGCCAGCCGCTCTATTCGCTGCACAGCCGGGTCGACGGCATCAATCACGGCGTCGTCGCGGCCGTCGAGATGGGCAGCGATCTCGTGCTGATCGCCAAGGGACCGGGCCGCATTTTGAGGCTGCCCATTGCCGGCCTTGCCGAGGAGTTTCGGACATGAGCGACATCGCACTCTCGCTGCGCGAGGCAACAAAGCTCTATGCCGGCGTGCCCGCCATCGACGGGGTCGACTTCGATCTGCGCCGCGGTGAGATCCATGCACTTGTCGGCGAGAACGGTGCCGGCAAGTCGACCCTCACCAAGGTGATGGCGGGCGTGGTGACGCTGACCTCGGGGACCATGACAGTCGACGGCGCCGAGGTCGCGCCGAAGACACCGCTTGAGGCGCGCAATCTCGGCATCGCCATGGTGTTCCAGGAGAACAGCCTGGTGCCGACCATGACGGTGGCGCAAAACCTGTTTCTGGGGCAGGAGAAGTTTTACAACCGCCTGCGGGGGATCTACATCGCCGCGCAGCAGTTCCTGCAATCGCTCAATTTCGACGTGACGCCGACCGCCACCGTCAGCGGCCTTGGCGCGGCCAAGAAGCAGATGGTCGAGATCGCGCGCGCGGTGCTGCACCGTGCCAAGGTCATCATCTTCGATGAGCCGACCGCATCGCTGACCCCGGAAGAAAAGAAATATTTCTTCGACCTTGTCCGCGACCTCAAGAAGCGCGGCGTCTCGATCGTCTTCATTTCGCATGCGCTTGAAGAAGCGCTGCTGCTCGCCGACCGCATCACGGTGCTGCGCGACGGCAAGCATGTGGTCACCGACGATGTCGCCAAGTTCGATCGCGCCGCCATCGTGCAAGCCATGGTCGGACGCGACCTCTCCAACACCCTCTACGGCGCACGCAAGAACAGCGTGCGCCCGGCCGGCGCGCGCGTGCTCACGGTGCAGAATTTAAAGATGGCACCAATGGTGAAGAACAATTCGCTATCGGTGTTCGCTGGTCAAATTACCGGCGTGTTCGGCCTCGTTGGTGCAGGCCGCACCGAAACCTTCAAGATCGTCGCCGGCGTGCTCAAGCGCGACTTCTTCCATGGCGGCGAGATCCTGCTGCACGACCAGCCGGTGCGCTACCGCGTGCCGGCGCCGGCGGTGAAGGCTGGCATCGCCTATGTCACGGAGGACCGCAAGGTCGAGGGCTTCTTCGAGACGTCTTCGATCGCGCGCAACATCTATCTCGGCCTTTTGTCGAAGTTTCCGCGGGGCCGGATGATGCTGTCGCGGCGGGAGACGGATGCGGTCGGCAAGTCCTGGATCGAGAAGCTCAAGGTTCGCGCCATCGGCGATCAGGTCAAGGTGGTCGAACTGTCGGGCGGCAATCAGCAGAAGGTGGTGATCGCGAAGTCGCTGGTGCAGGAGCCCGACTTGATCATCTTCGACGAGCCGACCCGCGGCGTCGATGTCGGCGCCATCGTCGAGATCCACGAGTTGATCAACCGGCTCGCTGACGAGGGCAAGGCGGTGGTGGTGATCTCGTCCTATCTGCCCGAGATCATGGCGCTGTCCGACCGCATCCTGGTGTCGCGCCAGGGCAAGGTGGTGGAAGAGTTCTCCGCGCTGGAAGCGACGGAGGAGAAGATCATGTACGCGGCGATCCACTGAGGGGCCTACAGCTTGTGTCCCTTCTGGCGCAGCGCCTCGATCAGGCGCTGCTTCAATTGGTCACCGGCCTTCTGGCTGACATCCTGAGCGATCTGCGCGCTCGCCTGCGCCAGCGCATCGGATTGCGCCAGGAATTTCTGTCCGGCCGGCTGGGCGTAGAACGCCTCGATCTGGCGCAGCTCGTCCGGGGTGAAGCTTGCGGCATAGACGGCGGCGATCTGGTCGACCATCGCGTTGAAGAGCGGGGGGAAGATCTCGGCACCCGGCGCCGTCATCGCGTCATAGTCGCGCTCGATCTCCGGCCTTTCCTGCGTCACCACCGGCCGCAGCTTGAGCAGCAGCTGCGGCAGCTGCGCGCGGTATTGATCGGCGATCTTCAGCGTGACCACGAGCTTGCGCGCCGCATTCATCGCCTCGGGCGACGGCGCTTGCGCGGAAGCGCGGCCAACGAGGAGCAGGAGGATACCGGCGATCGCGAGCAAACGTCTGGACATGGACCTCTCCCCTCAGCGGCGCGCCGGCGCGGCGGCGGTTGCAGCAGGCACGATCTCGACGGCGGCGGTTTGGGGCTCTTCGACTTCCGACACTTTCACGAAGAGGTTCGGCACACGCTCGGCCCGATCGAGCAGCCAGGCGACGACGATCATGATGATGATGCCGAGGAAAGAGACCGCGAGCTGCTCCCAGACGCCCTTGGTGTATTGCGTCAGGATCCAGTGCGCGGAGAACGACAGGAACACGCCGAGACAGAAGATCGGCAGTGAGTGCTGGCCGCAGAGGATGATCGGACGCAGCCAGGAGGTATGCAGCGCTTTCCAATGGCGCGGCAGGAAATGCGTCACCCAGATCGCCAGCGCCAGGAAATGCGTGAAGCGCAGCATGTCGAGGTCGGTCTTGTCGATCGGGTAGATCGCCTTGATCATCCATTTCGGGATCATGGCCTCGAGCGCGGGGATGTGCCAGGTCATCACGATGATGAAGGCGAAGACGAGCCAGGCCGCGGCCAGCGTCATTGCGGCCCTCGACCATACCCACTGGCTGATCTTCTCAATCTGGCCGATGCCGCACCAGGCGGCGAACACGAACATCAGCTGCCAGCAGAACGGATTGAAATACCAGGTCGTGCCCGGCGGGTAGGAGGCAACGTTCCAGTCGAACCAGCGCGACAGCACGTAGAGCGCCACGGACCCCGCAAGCGTCAGGTTCGGCAGGCGCACCAGGCACCAGACGATGAAGGGCGAGGCAAATATCAGCGTGATGTAGAGCGGCAGCACGTCGAGATTGACCGGCTTGTATTTGAGCAGGATCGCCTGCCCGATCAACTCGTCCGGATGCGCCAGGAAATTGAAGACGTTGAACTCGTGCTCGTACATCGGATTGTCGAAGCGGCGGGCGGTGCGGGCGATCTGCGCCGTGAACAGCAGGAACAGCATGATGTGGGCGACATACATTTCCGCCGTCCGCCGCCACAGCCGCTTCAGCGCGGCAAGGAACCAGCCGCCGGCGATGATCGGCCCGTAGATCCAGCCAACCAGATAGCCGGAGATGAAGACGAAGAACTCGGCGGCGTCGCTGAAGCCGTAATTGCGCAGCGTCAGCCAGGCCACGACGTCGTGCGGGATGTGATCGAGGAAGATCATCCACAGGCCGATGCCGCGGAAGAGGTCGAGCCGCAAGTCGCGCTCGACCGGCGCCAACAGTGCTGCCTGATCCCGTATGCTCATGGCCCCCGCCTCGTCAGGTAGGCGTCGCGCCATCGCGGCGCCGGCGAAATCGGATGCTAAAAAAGATCAATCAAAAGGTCACCTAACCCTGCGGTTAGAGCGCCAACGGTAGCCGACCTTGGTGGCCGCGCAAGGGACTTTGTCGTCACATGCGTCGGCAGCGCGCGCAAAGCCCGGAACAACCCCATGCACAGTAGCTAAACCCTTGCATATCTTACAAAAATCGTTCTGCCCGTCGGGCAAACCGGCGGCGAGCGCGATTGCCGCCTCAGGCGAGCTGATCGCCCCCGGTCGGCGGTGTGTTGGAAGACATCAAGGCGCGGGCCGGTATGTTGCCGGCCCGCTTTCTTGTCGAACCACCGAGGATCGCTGGAGCGGCGACCGGGCTCGATCGAGCCACGATTGCGGACGCTGGCTCCGCCCGTCAGGCGATGGGTTTCGCAAGAGCGAAAGCCATCCTGGGCCGCCGGGGCAGCTTTGCTCGCTAGCGAAGCCCGCCGGTGACGTGAAGTGTCTCGCCGGTGACGTAGGACGAATCGTCCGATGCGAAGAAGGCCACCGCGGCGGCGATCTCCTCGACCTTGCCGATGCGGCCGAGCGGGGTGGCGGATTCGATCCAGTTGCGCATGTCGCCCTCGTGCAGCCCCGCCGACACGACGCCTTCGGTTGCGATCATGCCGGGATTGACGGCGTTGACGCGAATCTTGCGCGGCGCGAGCTCCTTCGACAGCACGGCGGTGATCGCATCCACCGAGGCCTTGGTCGCGGTGTAAACGGCGGTGTTTGGCGGCGCGATGGTCGATACGCCGGAGGAGATGTTGATGATGCTTCCGCCATTGGCGTTGAAGTGCTTCGCCGCTTCACCCGAGACCAGCAGCAGGCCAAGCACATTGAGGTCGAAATGCTTGTGGAAATGCTCGGGCGTGATGGCCTCGAGCGGCGCGAACTCGTAGATGCCGGCGTTGTTGACGAGGATGTCGATCGCACCGAACGCCTTCACGGTCTCCGCGACGACGTTCTTCACGTCCTTGGCGTCGGCCAGATTGCCATGGACCGCGACGGCTTTGCCGCCCCTGGCGATGATGCCGGCGACCACGCGGTCGGCGGCCTGCTTGCTGGAGCTGTAATTGACGGCAACCGCCGCGCCCTCGGCCGCAAGCCGGGCGGAGATTTCGGCACCTATGCCTTTGGATGCGCCGGTCACCAGGGCAACTTTACCTTCGAGTCTCTTGGTCATCGCATGTGTTCCATTGTTCGGCGGGATGCCGATATTCAATAGTTCAATACTAGTGAACTATTGGACCAATTCAAGGGACGTGCTATATTTTGGGCATGGCCCAGTTCGTTCACCCGGCGCGGGAGGAGATCACACTGGCGGGGGTGCTCGGCGCGCTCGCGGATCCCATGCGGCTGCGTATCGTCAAGAGCCTGGCCGCACAGAAGGATTGCATGTCGTGCACCGAGGCGGCGCCTTGCCCCGATATGGCGAAGTCGACGCTCTCGAACCATTTTCGCATTCTGCGGGAGGCCGGCCTGGTCCGGACGTCAAAGCAAGGCGTCCAGCACCGCAACGTCCTGCGCGAGGAAGACATCAACGCGCGATTTCCGAAGCTGCTCAAGATGATCCTGAGCTTTCCGGACTGAATGCGGAGGCGCAGTCACGCGCAGGATGGGTCGGGCGAAGCGAAGCCCATCAAAATCGTTTCTGATCGGATCGCACCAACGATCGCTTGGGTACCGGCCGTCAGGCGATGGGTTTCGCAAAAGCTCAACCCATCCTACGAGCTACCAATGTGCACGGTGGGTAGAATCACTCGGAATGACGCTCCACGCTTGCCGTCGGACGAGGCGATAAGAGTACCCTTGTGATTCTCGACGATCGAGCGGCAGATGGCGAGTCCCAACCCTGTGCCATTAGCTTTGGTCGTAACGAACGCGTCGAATATCTCCTCCAACCGTTCTGGGACAATTCCAGGCCCCGTGTCGGCTATCTCCAAAATGGCGTTTCCGCTGCCATCCGTATTGGTTTTCAATTTCAATGTCCGACGAGCGGGCTCGACCGCTTCCATAGCCTCGATCGCGTTGCGGATCAGATTAGCGATGACTTCCTCAAGTTGAATGCGGTTACCCATGATTCGTGGCAATCTGCCGTCGAATTCAACGGTTGTTTCTATGTGTCCAAGGCCCTCGCGGAGAAGCTGCAATACAGCATGCCCAGCGGCGTTTAGATCGATCGGAGTCTTCTCCGTGCCAGCTCTCCCAAAGAGCTGACGTATATTGTTCAGAATTTCATTCACCCGATCGACGTCGGCGACCACGTCATTCAACGCGGGTCGAACCTCTTCGAGATCGGGTGGATCAACTTGAAACATTGCTTGTGCCGCCTCCGCGTTGAGCCTGGCGGAGCTGAGCGGCTGCTTGATCTCATGCGAAATCGACGCCAACGCCGCTTGCAAGGTCATGAGCTTGTTGTCGTGCTCGCGCAGGAGCTGCATGTTTGCGCGGGCCAATCGATCGTAAAGCCTGGTCGTTTCGCCAAGCAGCCGCACCAGAACGTAGACCGAGGTCGCGAGCAAGAACGCCCGGCCTGCGTAATAGCCGAGAGTCCAACGCGAAATGCTGAAGAAAATCGGAAGTATCTTGTCGGGCACCATCCCACCCAGAACCAGGATGAGCCAGTAATCGAGGATCGAGCGCCGGCGCATCCAGAGGACTGCCATTGCGGCGACAGTGACTGATAGTTCCGCAGCGGAAGCAATCGCGGCCCGCGTGGGGATCATGTGGATGCGATCCGGGGCAAAGACGGCGGGCAAAAATGGCTCCCCCGCGGTGGCAACCCAAGTGAGGGCACACACAAGAATGCCGACAAGCGCCACGCACCAACCAATCGCGGGCACCGCGGAACCATATTTCTTCGCGTGAGGACCATCGCGGTCCTTGATCCAACCGTAGGCCGCCATGAAAGCCGGCGAGCCAATATGCCAGAAGATGTAGAGCCAGGTTGAGCTCTGAGGGCCCGCGCCCAAGAGGCCGTCCTCCGCGAAAGCGCCCGGAAATGTGAGTGCCTGGGGGATGACGATCAACGCCGTAAAGACGTAGCCGCTGGCCAATATCAGAAGCGCAGTTGATCGTGTGATCGAATATTGCGCGAATAGCAGCACAGCGGTGATGAGATCATTGGCGAACATGACCGCTTGCACCGAAGGGATGAAAGCCGGAAGCGGCTTAAGCGGTATTTCCGCGAGCGGCGCTACGACGACAAATGCGACCAGTTGCACGACGGCGAGGATGAGGACCACACGACGTTGCCGGGGCGTCGCGGGCAAGTCCGCGACCGCCAGGATGGAATGCTCGCGGGAGATGGTCTTGTTTTCCACGCGGTGCCCCTCGTTCGCGTGGATGATAGGATTTTGTGCCGAAACAATCCATATCGCAGGCGCAGCGCGGAGGATGGGTTGAGCGAAGCGAAACCCATCCTACTTGGTTCTCTCGCATGGATACCACCAAAGATTGCAGGTGGTAGCTTCGCCCATCAGGTGATGGGTTTCGCAAGAGCTCGACCCATCCTACGAACTACTCAATGACATCATCCGTCAGCACGAGGATCGAGGGTGGGACCGTCAGCCCCAATGCGCGGGCCGTCTTGAGGTTCACGACCAATTGGAATTTGGTTGGCAGCTGGATCGGCATCTCTGCCGGCTTTCGCCCTTTCAGGATCAGATCGACATAGCCGGCCGCACGGCGAAACAGGTCGCCGATGTCGGCGCCATAGCTGAGCAGTGCGCCGGCGCGAGCGAACTCGGCCTGTTCGCCGACGACGGCAATCTTCCTCTCGATGCCGGCCTGGCAAATTTCGTCCCGCATCGCCGACGTCATGTAATCGCGGATCACCACCATTGCGGCACCGCCCGCGTCCGCCAACACCTTGATCTGCTCCGACACGGCTGCCTGCGAGGCAGCCGTGAGGCCGAGACGCATCGGCTCCATGCCGGCAGAGCGTGCTTCCAGCATCGTCTGCGCGCCCCAGGCGCTGAACGTGGGATCGGTTGCGTTGTTCATCACGCCCAACTTTTTCAGTTCGGGCAGGATCTCCCTCAACATCTGGATCCGCTTGGACGACATCTGTTCACCGAAAGCTGCGAAGCCGGTCAGGGTGCCGCCGGGACGCGCGAGGCTCTGGAACAGGTCCGGATCAGACTGCACGGCGGGCAGCGCCACGGCGACCACCGGGATCCTGGTCTTGCGCACGGCCGCGCGCGCTGCAGCGGGACCCGGCGACAACAGGACATCGACCGGCTTGGCCGCGAATTCGTCGATGATCGCGAGCCCGCGCGCCACGTCGCCGTTGGCCGCGCGTGCATCGATGAAGATCGTGCGTCCTTCGACATAGCCAAGATCGTTCAGGCCCTTGCGAAAATGCTGCAGGGCCGGCGCATCAGCCTCCGCTGTCGCAAAGCCCATGAAGCCGACGGTCGGCACGTGACGGGATGCATCCTGCTCTGCCAGCGCCGCTGGCGGCCATGCCGCCGCCAGGCCCATAGCTCGAAGAAAATCCCGCCGTCTCATCCCGTTTAACCAGCAAATCTCTGTTCGAACTGTGGGCGGCAACGGCTACAGACAACACAGCGCACAACGATACCTGCTTGACCGCTGGAAGCAACCGGGGCGTCCGACGCGGCTGAGACCGGCGATAGCCTGGCCGCGTCGAAGCCGATATAGCCATATCAATTATGCCCGTAGTAGGTCCGGTTGCAGAACTGGCGCCCCTTCTCATGGTAGGCGGCTTGCTGAGCTGGCGAGAGGTTCGGAGGCATCTGAAAATTGCCGTAGGCGTAGAGTTGCAGGCACGCGATGTAGTCCTTGTTCGATAGCCAGCTCCAGTCAGTTGCGGAAGCGGGAGCCGCCAAGCCGAGGCTGGCGGCGGCGGCCAAAGCAAGCAGGGTGATGCGGGAGACTTTCATGTTGTGTCCTCCAAAAGATATGACCGCGCACCGTGCCGGTCATCCGGGAAGGACGCTAAGGGAAGTCCAAACGGCAGACCGTGACCCTGCTCACGCGGGAGCGGTCTGCGGTGGGAGCGGATGGGACAGTGATTGCGGATTTAGAGGACCCACCGCCGGCTAACTCTCGAAGAAGGGCGCTTCTCCACTAAGGCGTGCAGTTCGCGTGGAGGATGGCTTGAGCGAAGAGACCCCCGGCAAACTTTGCTCTTTCGAACAGATCCCACCAACGATTGCTGGTACCGGCTCCCCCGTCAGGCTATCGGTTTCGCAAGAGCTACGAGCCGAGGTTCGACATGAGCGCTGCCATCTTCGCAAGACACGATGGTGTCTGGCTGAACCAACCAAAACGGTGGACCGCGCAGGGCGACAGCCTCGAGCTCGTCACCGACAAGGCCACCGATTTCTGGCAGAAAACGCATTACGGCTTCTGCCGCGACAGCGGCCATTTTCTGGGTTTTCCGACCGCGGAGGCGTTCACCGCCGAGCTGCGCATCCAGAGCGATTTTCGGGAACTCTACGATCAAGCCGGCATCATGGTGCGTATCGATGCGGAGCATTGGATCAAAGCCGGAATCGAATTTTCGGACGGGCGCGCGATGCTCTCGAGCGTCTTGACCATTGGGCAGTCGGATTGGGCAACAGCGCCCTATGAGCACGAGGCCGGCGATTTCTGGATGCGCGTCACCGTCGCCGACGGCGTTGTGCGATTGCAGGCCTCGGCTGACGGCAAGACCTGGCCCCTCGTCCGACTGGCTCCGTTCGCCGCGGCGCGATCCTGTCTCGTCGGTCCAATGGCTTGCACACCGGAACGCGAGGGATTGCCGGTCAGGTTCAGCGGATTTTCGCTGAAGCCGCCGCTCGGCAAGGATCTGCACGATCTCAGCTAGCGCGACCAGTGTGACCTGTTCGCGGCGACGGCCGTCCGCCGTAGCGATGACAACCGAACAGTAAAATTCGTCCGAGAAACAAGCCGTCGCAGCTTCCGGCCCAAACAAAAACGGCCCGCATCAAGCGGGCCATTTTCGTATCGGAACCGGTGAAGTCCGAATTTGGTTGCGGGGATAGGATTTGAACCTATGACCTTCAGGTTATGAGCCTGACGAGCTACCGGGCTGCTCCACCCCGCGTTAAACCGTTGCGCGCCTTCGTCAAAATGCCGGGGACGGTGGATTGAGGGCCAACGCGGTGCGCGTGGCTTGCTTCTCCCGTCCCGAAGGCTTCCCTGGAAGGCAACCCCGGGGCCAAGCCCGTCGGGTGCGGGGGGTATGTACCAACCCGGACCGTCTTTGGAAAGGGCTGCGGGGACGTTTTTTTCGACTTTATGACAGCTAACGGGCGCGGATTCCGGCCGATTTGCCGCACACTTGCCAGAAGTTCCACAAACCGCCAGCTTGCCGCAACAAAACGGCGGCGAAACGCCTGAAGGGGAGGGGAGGAGTGGCATGGACGGTTCCCCTAGGGCGGCAAGGTCGCGCGGCTGGAGAGAATGATGCGGTTCATGTCGTAGTGATCGGTCATTCCGGGGCTCGCGACTTCGTCGCGCTCCGGAATGACGAGAAGAAAGTGCAAGGGGGGAATCATCAATGACTGACGCATTCGATTTCATCGTGGTGGGCGCCGGCTCCGGCGGTTGCGCGGTGGCGGGGCGGCTGTCGGAGGATGCGGCGACGTCAGTGGCGCTGCTCGATGCCGGCGGGCGCAACGACAGCTGGCGGATCACCACGCCATTCGGGCTCGCTTTGCCGTACAAGACGGCCAATTGGGCCTTCGATACGGTGCCCCAGAAGGGCTTGAACGGCCGCATCGGCTATCAGCCGCGCGGCAAGGGCCTCGGCGGCTCCTCGGCGATCAATGCCATGGTCTATATCCGCGGCCACAAATCGGACTACGACCACTGGGCCTCGCTCGGCAATCAAGGCTGGTCGTACGCGGACGTGCTGCCCTATTTCAAGCGCTCGGAAAACAATTCCGACTTCGACGGCGAATATCACGGCAAGGGCGGCCCGCTGCATGTCAACAGGCTGCGCTCGGACAATCCGATCCATGAGATCTTTCGTCAGGCCGCGCGCGAGGCGCAGTTCCGCATCCGCGAGGACTTCAACGCAGAGGATCAAGAAGGCCTCGGCAGCTATCAGGTGACGCAGCACAGGGGCGAGCGCTGGAGCGCGGCGCGGGCCTATGTGAATCTGGACATCAGCAGCAATCTGCGCGTCGAGACCGGGGCGCACGCAACGCGCATTCTGTTCGAAGGTGGGCGTGCGGTCGGCGTCGAATATGTGCAGGGCAAGCAAAAGAAGCAGCTGCGCGCGCGCCGCGAGGTCATCCTCGCCTCCGGCGCGTTCCAATCGCCGCAACTCTTGATGCTGTCGGGTATTGGCGATGGCGAAGCGCTGGGCAAGCACGGCATCGGCGTCATCAGACATCTGCCGGGCGTCGGCCGCAATCTGCAGGACCATCCGGATTTCGTGTTCGTCTACGCCTCCGACTACCCGCATTTCGTTCACGCCTCGCTCGGTCGGTTGCCATCCCTGCTCCGCGGCATCCAGCAGTACCGCAAGGAGAGACGTGGCCTGATGACCACCAATTTCGCCGAATGCGGCGGCTTCCTGAAGACGCAGGCCCACCTCGACGTGCCTGACATTCAGCTCCACTTCGTCATCGCGATGCTCGACGATCACGGCCGCAAGAAGCACAAGGAGCCAGGCTTCTCATGCCACGTCTGCCTGCTCAGGCCGAAGAGCCGCGGCAGCGTTTGGCTGAAAAGCGCCGACCCACTGGCTGCACCGATGATCGATCCAAACTTCTTGGGCGAGGCGGAGGATCTCGAGGCGATGGTCGCAGGCTTCAAGACCACGCGGCGCCTGATGGAGACGCCCGCGCTGCGCGCGCTGCAGAAGAAGGACATGTTCACGTCGGATGTCCGCACCGACGACGACATCCGCAACGTTTTGCGCAATCGCGTCGACACCGTCTATCACCCGGTCGGCACCTGCAAGATGGGCACGGATGCGATGGCCGTGGTCGATCCGAAGCTGAAGGTGCATGGCGTGGACGGCTTGCGCATCGTCGATGCCTCGATCATGCCGACGCTGATCGGCGGCAACACCAATGCACCAACCATTATGATCGGGGAGAAAGCGGCGGATATGATCAAGGGAGAGATGCGGTAGAGCGAAGCCCGCAATCTCCGCCGGCGTCCCGGCCCCCGTGCGCAATTGCGCGCCAGGCCGGGACGACGCCTAAGACATTTTCTTTACTGACCCCAAATAAACCTGAAACGAACAACACTCCTCAGCCGCCGGAGCCACAAAAAATACGGACGATTTTAGCGATCTGAAACCGGAACGATCGGTTTGGCGTTCATACGTTCCATTGGCAGGGTTTCGCTCATGAACAGTTTCGATCTCGCGGTCTATGCGGCGCTCGCAATTGCCATCGGCTTCGGCTTCAGGACCGGCCTGATCGGCAGCGCCATGACCATCCTCGCTTATCTGCTCGCCGCCCCCATCGCTGTCGCACTGATGCCGCTGATCGTGCCGCAGGTCGCCGGCAATCCGAACGCGCCGCTCGTTCAAAACTCGATCTGCTTCTTCGGCATCTTCATCGTCGTCGGCATGCTGTTCGGCCATATCGGCCACCTCGCGCTGAGCGACACCATCCGCGACGCCGGGATCGGCGACCGCCTTGGCGGGGCTGCGCTCGGCGCCATCAGGGTGGGGCTCGTCGCCACCACACTTGTGCTGGTATTCGACCAGATCGTGCCGGCCAACCACCAGCCGCCCTTCCTTGCCGACTCGCATCTGCGGCCGCTGTTCTCGGCGGTCGGGCAGATGGGGTTCAAGTCGCTGCCGCCGGAGGCCGCCGAGGCGATCGACCGCCTCAAGCAGGAGCGGCGCATCTAGTGCATCGCCGCAGCCGGCGCCATGCATTTTGACGCCGGCATTTCCCTTATCAGCGGCCCTGATGTTGGCTAGAGTGCCGGCCATCCAAAACCTGCTTGCTATTTTTCGGGAGTGAAACAGTGGATCTTGGGATCAAAGGTCGCCGCGCCATCGTCTGCGCATCCAGCAAAGGCCTGGGGCGCGCTTGCGCCTTCTCGCTGGCCGAAGCCGGCGTCGACGTCACGCTGACCGCGCGCGGCGCTGATGCGCTGAAGAAGACGGCCGACGAGATCCGGAAGGCCTATCCAGACGTGAAGGTCACCGAGATCGTCGGCGACATCACGACGCCTGCGGGGCGCGAAGCCGTGCTCAAGGCCTGCCCCGAGCCTGATATCCTGATCAACAATGCCGGCGGCCCGCCACCCGGCGATTTCCGCAACTGGACCCGCGACGACTGGATCAAGGCGATCGACGCCAACATGCTGACGCCGATCGAGCTGATCAAGGCGACTGTCGACGGCATGATGGCGCGCAAGTTCGGCCGCATCGTCAACATCACCTCGGCCGCAGTGAAGGCGCCGATCGACATTCTCGGCCTCTCCAACGGCGCGCGCGCCGGCCTCACCGGGTTCATCGCCGGCCTGTCGCGCAAGACCGTGATCAACAACGTCACCATCAACGGCCTGTTGCCGGGCCCGTTCGAGACCGATCGCCTGACCGGCACCGCCAAGGCCGAGGCCGACAAGCGCGGCACGACGCCTCAAGCGATCCTGGCCGAGCGGGCAAAACTCAACCCCGCCGGCCGCTTCGGCCAGCCCGACGAGTTCGGCTACGCCTGCGCCTTCCTCTGCGGCGCCAAGGCCGGCTTCATCACCGGCCAGAACATTTTGCTCGACGGTGGTGCGTTCCCGGGAACGCTGTGAGGCCAGTGGTGCTTCAACCTCTCCAAAGGAGAGGTTGAAGCGAGCTCGCGGCTCGACTGATCAAACTCGAAGCGATTTGCCTTACGATACCGGCGTGATCCGCTCATCGCTCCAGTCGATGCCGAGCTCGTCCATGCCGTCGGCGAGCAGATCGCCCAGCATCGGCTCACCCAGGAGATAGCGCACCGTCTCGCGGCGTGGCGCCTTGTACTCGCTGCGCGCTTCGATCGCGCGGGCGCGCAAATCGTCCCACTCCTCGACATCGCCGTCGCCACGGCCCAGCCACATCAGCGTGACCAGGTCGACCTGCTCATCCTCGTTCAGCGCCCGGATGAAGCTGGCGAGCTCGGCTGCGACCGGATCGGAATTGTTGTCCTCGAGCACGTCGATCTCGTCGTCATCGGTGGGGTTGGAGCCGGAATCCGGATCGGACCCGGATTCCTTGACGTCGAATTCGCGCGCCTTCTCGATGATGAAGGCGACCTTGTCGGCGGAAATGGCAAGCTCGGGCATGGGCTCCCCCTGTGGATCTCGACGGGTTCCTCACATAACGCAACATCACGACAGATGATCCATTGCGCTTGGCGGCGGAAAATGTGCATCTTTCGGCGGCAAACAGAGAAAATGGGGGTACGCCCGATGCGGTGGAGGGTCGGCCAGGTCAAGATTACCAAGATCGTCGAAATGGAGACGGTCGGCTCGACCCGCTTCATCCTGCCGGCCGCCACCAATGACGAAATCCGGAAGCTGCCCTGGCTGATCCCGCATTTCGCCACCGAGGAAGGCCGGCTGAAAATGTCGATCCATTCGCTGGTGGTGGAGACGCCGGCGCGCCGCATCGTGGTCGACACCGGCCTTGGCAACGACAAGCAGGGCCGCGGCGTCCCGGTCTGGAATAACCGCAACACGCCGTTCCTCGAGATGATGGCGGAAGCGGGCTTTCCGCCCGACAGCATCGACACCGTGCTGTGCACGCATCTGCATGTCGATCATGTCGGCTGGAATACGAAGCTGGTCGATGGCAAATGGGTACCGACCTTCCCGAAGGCGCGCTACCTGTTCGGCAGGACCGAATATGACTATTGGCGTGACTATACGGCCGAGCCGGACAAGGTCGCGGTGTTCAACGATTCCGTGAAGCCTATCATCGATGCGGGCCTGGCCGAGCTGATCCCGAGCGATCATCGGCTTTGCGAAGAGATCAGCGTTATCCCGACGCCCGGCCACAGCCCGGGGCATATGAGCGTGCTGATCGAATCCGGCGGCGAAGAGGCGCTGCTCAGCGGCGATGTCGCCCATCACCCCTGCCAGATGGCGCATCTCGACTGGTGCTCGGTCGTCGACACCGACACCGCTCAATCGGCCGCGAGCCGGCACAAGGTGTTCTCGCGCTTTGCCGATACCCCGACGCTGGTGATTGGCGGGCATTTCTCCGCCGGGCACATCAAACGGGATGGGGAAGCGTTCAGGTTCGAGGCGCTGGCATCGTCGTCTTCGTAGGGTGGGTTAGTTAGCCTGCAGCTGCGCGAAGCGCAGTCGAGGGCGTAACCCGCCTCTTCTGTTTCCGCAGAGGCAGAATGGGTGGGTTACGCCGAGCAGATGCGCTTTGCGCGTCTGCGGGGCTAACCCACCCTACGATCCCGGGGTACGATCACTAACCCACCCACAAAGTAAGGGCTGCAATGCATCCCTTTTCGGCGGTTGAATTTCCCGCCGTGCTGTTCCATGAAGCTGTTCAACCGATCAGTCCATCCCAAGGGAGAAACCAGAATGAAGCTTGTTCGTTACGGCGAAAAGGGTGCGGAAAAGCCCGGCCTGATCGACAAATCCGGCCAGTTGCGCGACCTGTCGGCCCATCTGAAGGACCTCACCGGCGAGGCCTATTCCCCGGAATCCCTGAAGAAGCTCGCTGCCATCGACCCCGCCTCACTGCCCGCCGTCTCCGGCAAGCCGCGCTTCGGCGCACCCGTCACCGGCATCTCGAAATTCGTCGCGATCGGCCTCAACTACAGCGACCACGCCAAGGAGACCGGCGCTGCCATTCCGACCGAGCCGATCATCTTCATGAAGGCCAACACCTCGCTGTCGGGCCCGAACGACAACGTCGAGAAGCCGCGCGGCTCGACCAAGCTCGACTGGGAGGTCGAGATCGCCGCCATCATCGGCACCCGCGCCAAATACGTCTCGGAAGCCGACGCACTGAACTACGTCGCGGGCTACTGCGTCTGCAACGACGTCTCCGAGCGCAACTTCCAGATCGAGCGCCTGGGTCAGTGGACCAAGGGCAAATCGCACGACACGTTCGGCCCGCTCGGCCCCTGGCTCGCCACCAAGGACGAGATCAAGGACGTGCAGAACCTGTCGATGTGGCTCGACGTCAATGGTCAGCGCCGCCAGACCGGCTCGACCAAGACCATGATCTTCTCGATGGCCAAGTGCGTCTCCTACGTCTCGCAGTTCATGACGCTGCTGCCGGGTGACATCATCACTACCGGCACCCCGCCCGGCGTCGGCCTCGGCATGAAGCCGCCGACCTTCCTCAATGTCGGCGACGTCGTCACGCTCGGCATCGAAGGCCTCGGCGAGCAGCGCCAGGCGATCGTGGCGGCGTAGGGCCGCTCCCGTCATCCTGAGGAGCGCGCAAAGCGCGCGTCTCGAAGGATGCGCCACAAGCACGGTCGCCCGGCGTTCGCGCCGGGTGACGCGAGAGTCCCGCCCGTTGCCCATCCTTCGAGACGCGCGCCAACGGGCGCGCTCCTCAGGATGAGGTCTGTGTGTTTGGATAGAGGTCATCGACAATGAAACTCTCCTTCTCCGCCGCCTCCCCTTTTGCCCGCAAGGTACGCATCGCCGCGATCGAGCTCGGGCTGATCGACAAGATCGAATTCATGCCGGCGACAGTCGCGCCGGGCACGGCCAACGAGGACTATTCGAAGATCACGCCGCTGAAGAAGCTGCCGGTGCTGATCACCAATGATGGCGACGTCATTCTGGATTCCTACGTCATCGTCGAATATCTCAACGAGATGGCCGGCGGCAGCCTGATCCCGGACTACGGCCCGCGGCGCTGGAAGACCAAGACCAATCACTCCCTCATCAACGGCATGCTCGATTCCATGCTGCTGTGCCGCTACGAGAAGATGGTGAGGCCGCAGGGCCTGCAATGGCAGGCGTGGTCGGACGACCATTGGAACCGGGCTTGGACCGGCATGGCGCGCTTCGAGAACATGCCCGAGGTGCTGAACGGCCCATTCGACATCTCGCAGATCGGCCTTGTTTGCGTGCTCGGCTATGCCGACTTCCGCTTCGCAGATTGCGGCTGGCGCAAGGCCTATCCGAAGCTCGATGCCTTCCACCAGAAGATGCTGGAGCGGCCCTCGGTGAAGATCTCGGTCCCGCCGGCCGCATAAAACGCGGGAGTCCTCATGAGCCTGAAATTTTCCGTCGGCGACCTCACCATCCATCGCGTCATCGAGCAGGAAACGTCATTCGTGCCGGCACTCGACATGCTGCCGGGACTGACGCCTGAGGTCCTGGCCGAGAACCGGGCGTGGATGCGGCAGGCCAAAGCACTGGATGAGCAGGACGTGCTGCTGCTGTGCTTCCAGTCCTATGTGGTGAAGACGCCGCACCACACCATCTTGATCGACAGCTGCATCGGCAACGACAAGCCGCGCCCCAATCGCGCGAAATGGAACATGAAGACCGACGACACGTATTTGCGCGCGCTCAATGCCGCGGGCGTCTCGGTCGACGACATCGACTTCGTGATGTGCACGCATCTGCATGTCGATCACGTCGGCTGGAACACGCGGCTGGAGAACGGCCGCTGGGTGCCGACCTTCCCCAGGGCGCGCTACCTCTTCGCCAAGCAGGAATACGATCACTGGTTCGAGCAGAATACAAAGACGGCGATCCCGCCCTTCGTCGACAGCGTGCTGCCCGTGGTCGAAGCCAAGCGCCACGAGCTGGTCGGCAACGATCACCAGATCGGCGACCACGTTCGTATCCTGCCGACGCCCGGCCATACGCCGGGCCACATCGCTGTTACGATGGGCCGCGGCAAGGACGATGCAGTGTTTTCAGGCGATCTCATGCACTCGCCCTTGCAAACGCTTTATCCGGAGCTGTCGATCAAGTTCGACGTCGATCCGGCCAAGGCGGCCACGACGCGCCGCAGCTTCCTCGAGCGTTATTGCGACACCGACACGCTGTGCTGCACCGCGCATTTCCCCTCGCCGTCGGTGGGGAAGATCAGGCGCAACGGCAACGCGTTCGTGTGTGCAGCGGTGGAGTGAGATGCCGTAGGGTGGAGAGAAGCAATGACATCACTTCCCGACATTCCCCTGCCCGCCGGCATCCGCTCGCGTTATGTCGACGGCATCAACGGGCTGCGCGTGCATGTGCTCGAGGCCGGCTTCGAGACCAAGGGCCGTCCCTGCATCCTGCTGCTGCACGGCTTTCCCGAGCTCGCCTTCTCCTGGCGCAAGGTGATGCCGGCGCTGGCCGCGGCCGGCTATCACGTGCTCGCACCCGATCAGCGCGGCTATGGCCGCACCACCGGATGGACCGCGGATTACGACGGCGATCTCGCGCCGTTCTCGCTCCTTAATCTGGTGCGCGATGCACTCTCGCTCGTATCGGCGTTCGGCTACAGGCAGGTCGATCTCGCCGGGCATGATTTCGGCAGCCCGGTCGCGGCCTGGTGCGCGCTGATCCGGCCCGACGTGTTTCGCTCGGTGACGTTGATGAGCGCACCCTTCGGCGGTGCGCCGCCACTGCCGTTCAACACCGTCGATGCGCCGGCGAAGCCTGCGGTCGAAGATCCCGTGCATCGTGAGCTTGCCGCGCTGCCGCGCCCGCGCATCCACTATCAATGGTACTATTCGACACGGGCGGCCAATGCCGACATGCTGCACGCGCCACAAGGCCTGCATGATTTCCTGCGCGCCTATTATCATCACAAGAGCGCGGACTGGGCGGACAACAAGCCGTATCCGCTGAAATCATGGTCGGCGAACGAGCTTGCAAAACTGCCGACCTATTATGTGATGGATCTCGGCGAGACCATGGCCGAGACGGTCGCGAAGGAGATGCCATCGCGCGATGCGATCGCCGCCAACCCATGGCTGCCGGACAGCGATCTTGCTTTTTACAGCGCCGAATATGGCCGCACCGGATTCCAGGGCGGGCTGCAATGGTATCGCTACGGCACGTCGGGCATGCTCAACGACGAGATGCTGCTGTTCGCCGGGCGCAGCATCGACGTGCCGTCCTGCTTCATCTCGGGCAAGCAGGATTGGGGCACCTATCAGCGCCCCGGTGCGTTCGAGGCGATGCAGGGGCGCGGCTGCACGAAGCTGCTCGGCTGCCATCTCGTCGACGGTGCCGGTCATTGGATGCAACAAGAGCAGCCGGCGGAGGTCGGCCGGTTGCTGCTGCAATTCCTCCGCCGCGCCGCCGCAGTCTCCGCAAGCTGAACGACGCCGCCCTCCCGCCACAAGGCGTTAATCGGCGGTTCAGGGAACATCCGGCAATATCTGACGTTGCGACATACCGGAGCTGGGTCCGGCGACCATGGAGAACGACATTGGACAAGAAGATCGCCGGACTATTGGGAGCCGTGGCCGCGCTCGGAACGCTAGGAGCCGCCCAGGCTGCGCCCGCGCCTACGGACGTCCTCCAGGCGAATTCATACGCGGACCTGCTCGAGCCGATTGCGAACGCGAGCGCCTTGCTGCAAGCGATCGATGAAGCGGCTCCGCCAAAAGCGAGCGAAAATGTTCAGCTCGCTCAATTCTACTACCATCATCATCATCACCATCACCACCACAGCTTCTATCGTCGGCGCTATTACGACTACGACGCGCCGGTCGTGGTGGTCCCGCGATATCGGCGGTATTATCACCACCATCATCACCATCACCACCACCATCATCACAGCTTCTATCGCCGCGACTACTACTGAGGTCGCCGATACCAGGATGGAGATGAACAGGACCTGCGGGTCCTGTTTGCATTTGATGACGGGAAACCAGGAAAGATAGGCAAGATCGCAGGGGGGCGGCACTGTCCAGGAATGGTCATCCGCCCTACCCGTTACGAGCCTTCTCCTTGGCCGCGCGGTGCAGGTGCCGGTAGGTACCGTCGAATACCGTATCAGACGACGACGTCCACTCGGTGCCTGCCGCCAGCTTGGGCCGATTGGTGTAGATCCGGCGGGCCTGCAGCTCGCGCTCGGCCGCCTCCTCCTCGCCCATGGGCTCGAGCTCGAAGGTCGCTTCCTCGGGAATGACGATGATTTGCGCGAAGGGCTCGTGGGGTCGGAAGATATGGGTTCGCCCCTCGGCCGGCGCCTTGAAGACGCAAAAGAACATCATCGGCCACCAATTGCGGATCAGCGCGGGGACGGCAATCGGCACGGTGTCGGTCGGATCGGCATAGAATCGCGGATGCGGCTCGGTGCGAACAGCCATGCCTTTTGCGACCTTGAGATCGAGCAGGATCTGATAGGTGTAGAAGGCGTCACCGAACTTGCGAAACGGCGGCCATTCCGCGCCGCCTTCGGGCGGCTCGCCCCAATCGGCTTCGAGGATCAAGCGACCCTCTCTGGTCGTGACGTGAAGCTCGAAATCATAGGGATAGAACAGCTCGATGCCGTATTGTGCGCCCTCGGAAAAGGGCACGCAGTGCCAGACCTGCTCACGCGAACCGTTCGCACGTGGTTCGCGCTTGCCGGCCCATCCGGGGATTTCGAGCTTGGTGCGGCGCGGCGCCAGCCGGGGTTCATTCAGACGAAATTTGACCTTGTCCATCATTCACCCCTTCACCCACATCCAAAGATTCGAACCTGTACGACGGGACCCGGTTCCGTGCACCCACGCACCGTTGTGACGTTCGGATGCAAGCCTTCGCGCGGCTCGCGTGAATTGACCCTGAACGAATTGCAGCCTATAGCAGTTTAGAATGCTTCTAAACTACATCAGGCGCAGTCAGTGAAGAATTTTGCCGATTTGACCGAGCGTGAAGTGCTGGCGGTCGCGATTTCCTCTGAAGAGGAGGATAGCCGCATCTACATGACCTTCGCCGAGGATCTCAAGGAGCGCTATCCGGATTCGGCCAAGCTCTTCGAGCAGATGGCCGAGGAGGAGCGCAGCCACCGCCACATGCTGCTGGAAATGTATGAGCAGCGCTTCGGCCAGCATCTGCCGCCGATCCGCCGCGAGGACGTCAAGGGATTCCTGAAGCGCCGCCCGGTTTGGCTCACCAAGAACCTGCCGCTCGACACCATCCGCAGGGAGGTCGAGACCATGGAATTGCAGGCCGAGCGCTTTTACGTGAAGGCCGCCGAACACGCCCAGGATGTCGGTGTGCGCCGCCTGCTCGGCGATCTCGCGGAAGCGGAGAAAGGCCATGAAGAGACCGCTGCGAAACTGACAGACCAGATCCTGAGCTCCGACGTGCGCGCGGAAGAAGACCGCACCAACCGCCGCATGTTCGTGCTGCAATATGTGCAGCCGGGCCTCGCCGGCCTGATGGACGGCTCGGTCTCGACACTGGCGCCGTTGTTCGCCGCGGCCTTCGCCACCCACCAGAACTGGCAGACGTTCCTGGTCGGCCTTGCTGCCTCCATCGGTGCCGGCATCAGCATGGGCTTTGCCGAAGCGCTGTCCGACGACGGCTCGCTCACGGGGCGCGGATCTCCATGGCTGCGCGGCCTTACCTGCGGCGCGATGACCACGCTCGGCGGGCTCGGTCACACCGCGCCTTATCTCGTGCCCGACCACTGGGCCAACGCGTTCTGGATCGCCACCGGAATCGCGGGCGTCGTCGTGTTCTTCGAATTGTGGGCGATCGCCTTCATCCGCTCGCGCTACATGGACACGCCGTTCCTCCAGGCCGTATTCCAGATCGTGCTCGGCGGCGCGATTGTGCTCGCCGTGGGAATATTGATCGGGGCGGCCTAGGCGGCGATGATGATGCGACGTCGTTCATGCACTGTCGCGCGCGCGAGCCTGGCCGGCGCATCGATGCTGCTGGCATCGGTCGAAGCCGTGCCCACGCATGAGCAGCGGGCCGGTCAATCCGCTCATCCACGCTGCGACACGAGGCTTCCAGCCCTGATCGGCGCAGCAGCAACTCCAGGTCCTCCATGATGCGCCACTTGCAATACGGCACACCTGCCAAGGTCTTCCATTGGTGCATCGTCGCGCTGCTCGCCGTGCAATACCCGATCGGCTGGCTGATGCCGGACATCCATCGCGGCATGAGCCCAGGTGCCGGAATGACGTTTCACGTCTCGATCGGGATCGCGATCCTCGTGCTGACGGCTCTCCGCCTGGTCTGGCGGCTCGCTCATCCGGTCGCGCCCGAAAGTTCTCTTCCCGCCTGGCAGCGCCTGAGCTCCGAGGTCGTGCACTGGCTGCTCTACGCGCTGGTGCTGGCGACGACAATCTCGGGCTGGCTGTTTGCCTCCTTCCGGGGCTGGTCGGTGTCGTTCTTCTATCTCGTGCCGCTGCCGATGCTGGCGTCCGACAACGCCGCCGCAGGGCGTACCATTGACGGCTTTCACCAGGCGATGGAATGGGCGCTGCTCGTCACCATCGTCGTTCACGTCGCCGCCGCGCTTGCGCACATCTTCATCTATCGCGACCGCGTGATGCAGCGAATGCTGCCAGGATAGCGCCCGGGATATCGTCAGGGCAGATCAACCGCGATCAAACGTCGGTTGCGGCATCGGCTAAAACTGCGCATCATCCATCAGTTGAAGCGCAGGAGCATGTCGTGGCGAAATCGGAATGGAGTTTCAAGAGCGCGGTCGAGCTGTCGGCCGCATTGGCAGCAAAAAAGGTCTCCGCCGTCGAACTCACGCAGGATGCGATCGACCGCATCGAGCGTCATGACGGCAAGATCAACGCGATCTGCGTGCGGGATTTCGGTCGCGCCCTCGACGCGGCACGCGCAGCTGACGCGGCGCTGGCGCGCGGCGAGCGCAAGCCGCTGCTCGGCCTGCCGATGACCGTGAAGGAATCCTACAACATCGCCGGCCTGCCCACGACCTGGGGCAATCCCGCCCACAAGGACTTCATTGCCAGGGAAGACTCGCTGCCGGTGACGCGCGTGAAGGAGGCCGGCACCATCGTTCTCGGCAAGACCAACGTGCCGCTCGCCCTCGCGGACTGGCAGAGCTACAACGACATCTACGGCACCACCAACAATCCCTACGATCTCGGCCGCACGCCGGGTGGCTCGTCCGGCGGCTCGTCTGCGGCGCTGGCGGCGGGTTACGGCCCGCTTTCACTCGGCTCGGATATCGGCGGCTCGCTGCGCGTGCCCGCTTTTCACTGCGGCGTCTGCGCGCACAAGCCGACCTTCGATCTGTTGCCCTCGCGCGGCCATACGCCGCCGCCGGCTCCGCCCCTCGCCTATGAGCGTGATCTTGCCGTGGTCGGCCCGATGGCGCGCAGCGCCGGCGATCTATCCTTGTTGCTCGACGTCATGGCCGGGCCCGACCCGCTCGACAACGGCAAGGCCTACAGGCTCGAGCTGCCTGCGCCGCGCCACAGCTCGCTGAAAGATTTCCGCGTGCTCGTGGTCGATACCGATCCGGTGCTGCCGACCGACGCCGTCGTGCGCGGGAGTATCAATACGCTCGCCGACAATCTTGCCAAGGCCGGTGTCAGGATCGAGCGCAACAGTCCGCTGCTGCCGGATTTCGCGGCGTCCTCGCGGCTCTATATGCGGATGCTGCTGTCGTTCCTCGCCGCCAGCTTCACGCCCGAATTCTATGCGGGCGCAGTTGCGGCGGCATCCACACTGCCGGCCAGCAACAACAGCCTGCAGGCCGAACGGCTGCGCGGCATCGCGCTCAGCCATCGTGACTGGCTGATAGCGCGCGGCGGCCGGACACGGCTGCGCGCGCAATGGCACGAGCTGTTCAAGACGTTCGATGCCGTGATCTGCCCGATCATGCCGACACCGGCCTATCCCCACGATCACTCGGAGAACCAGGAGCAGCGCCGAATCAAGATCGACGACAAGGAACACGTCTATACCGACCAGCTCGCCTGGCCCGGCATCGCCACGCTCCCCGGCCTGCCCTCGACCGCGATCCCGACGGGTTTTGCGCCGGATGGACTTCCGGTCGGCGTTCAGATCGTCGGCCCGTGGCTGGAAGATCGAACGCCGCTGAAGCTCGCCGAGCTGATCGAGCGCGAGTTCGGCGGGTTCGTGCCGCCGAAGATGTTTGACGATTGATGGCTTCGCCATTGCGCAAAAGGCCTGTAGCCCGAATGGAGCGAAGCGTAATCCGGGGCGGCCTTTCCGCGGCAAAGATCCCGGCTTGCGCTGTGCTCCATCCGGGCTACGGACTAGTCGCAATGACGGAGTAAAATAACATCGAGATTCCGGGTTCGCGCCCCGGAATGACAAGGAGGGAGGAAGCACCATGAGCCAGGACCTCGAACAGCTCACCGCGCTCAACCGCGACTACGTCGCTTCCGTGCAGAACTGCGACGTCAAGCGCTTCGACGAGATTCTGGCGCCGGAGTTTTACTGCTCCAATCCCGACAAGACGCTGGTCGACCGCGCCGCCTTCCTCGAGCAAACGGCGCGGCCGATCGCGATCCGCAATCTGCACGCGTTCGACGTCATCATCCGCATCATGGGCGACTTCGCCATCATCCATGCGGCGACGAGCTACACCACCGCGGACGGCCAGCAGGCGACCGGGCGATATACCGATTGCTGGGCCAAGAAGAACGGGACGTGGCTGGCGGTGTCGGCACACGTGTCGCGATGAGGAGGGCACTGCCCGCCTCCTCTCCACTGTCATGCCCCGGCTTGACCGGGGCATCCAGTACGCCGAGGCGGAAATTGGGTCACACAATCATCGCCGCAGCGTACTGGATCGCCCGGTCAAGCCGGGCGATGACACCTGTGTTGGGGCGGCACGGACGAGCACCAGCGCCTAGCTATCAAACACGATCACGCTGCGCAGCGTCTTGCCGGCCTTCATGTTGGCGAAGCCCTCGTTGATCTCGCTGAGCTTCAGCTTGGCCGAGATCCAGTCCTCCAGGTGCAGCCGGCCGCGCAGGTAGAAATCGACCAGGCGCGGCATGTCGACGCGGAAATGGTTGGAGCCCATCGACGAGCCCTGGATCTTCCGCTCCCTCAGGAAGTCGAAACCGTGCAGCTCGATCTTCTGGCCGAACGGGATCATGCCGACGATGGTGGCGGTGCCGCCCGAGGCCAGCATGGCGAACGCCTGCTCGGCGGTCTCCTTGCGGCCGAGCACCTCGAAGGAATGATGCACGCCGCCATTGGTGAGGTCGCGCACCTGCTTCACCACGTCGCCGTCGGCGGGGTTGATGATGTCGGTCGCGCCCAGCTTGGTCGCCAGCTGCAGCTTGGCCGGATTGGTGTCGATGGCGATGATGCGGCCGGCGCCGGCGATCTGCGCGCCGTTGATCGCGGCCATGCCGACGCCGCCGCAGCCGATGACCGCGACCGTCTCTCCGGCCGTGACCTTCGCCGTATTCACCACCGCGCCGTAGCCGGTGATGACGCCGCAGCCGATCAGCGCAGCGAGCTCGAGCGGCATGTCTTTGCGGATTTTGACGATGGCATTCTCGTGCACGAGCATCTGCTCGGCGAAGGACGAGAGATTGAGGAACTGGTGCAGCTTCTCGGGTTTCGACCACTGCATCCGATCTGAGACGCCCGGCAGCATCTTCACCGTGGTGTCGGTGCAGAGCACGGTGCGGCCGGTGGTGCAATTGTCGCAGGTGCCGCAGAACACGGAGAGGCAGGTGACGACGTGGTCGCCCGGCTTCACATAGGTCACATCGGAGCCGACCTGCTCGACGATTCCGGCGGACTCATGGCCGAGCACCGCGGGCAGCGGATGCGGGTAGAGGCCTTCCATGAAGTGAAGGTCGGAATGGCAGAGGCCAGCGACAGCAGTGCGGATCAGCACCTCGCGCGGGCCGGGCTTCGGCAGGCTGACATCCTCGATGACGAGCGGCTTGTTGACTTCGTAGAGGACGGCGGCCTTCATCGAGCACTCCCTATCGCGTTTTTTGCTTGATCGTGACGCGCAGCCTACGCTGCCAGAACGAGTTCGCCAACCTCGCTCATTCCGGCTGAGCTATCGCCGAGCAGCAGCGCTGCGATCTTTGCCTGCGTGGCATTTTCCGTCAGCCGGAACGGATCGCCCGGCGTCACCCGGTGGTCGATCACCAGCCGCGACAGCAGCAGCCGGCGCGCATCGCCGCGCCTGTCGTGGATGCGATGCGCCTCCCAGGCGAGCGCCACTGCGCTGGCGACATGATAGAGCAGGCTGGTGGCGCGCCGCGCCTCGGCCTCGTTCTCGGACTTGCCGGCGACCTCGCGCGCGAAGCGGACCGCACGATCGACGAAGCCGCGCAGATTGTCGCGCCAGGCCTGCGGCACGGAGGCACTGTCATCGAGCCGCGCATGCAGATCGGCTGATAGCGCGGATTCCGCGCCGTGGCGGCCAACGGCACGCCGCAGCGCATCGATCGCCACGATGTTGCCGGTGCCTTCCCAGACCGAGCCGAGATGCGCATCGCGCAGCAGGCGGGGCGTAGCGAATTCCTCGATATAGCCGATGCCGCCGCGCATCTCGAGCGCATCGCCGCAGGCTTTTCGCGCATCGCGCGTGGCGCGGAATTTCAAGGTTGGCGTCAGGATGCGCAGCAGCGCCGCCGCGTCCTGGCTGCCGGCTTCGGCGCGGTCGAGCGCGTCTGCGGTGAGAAAGCTCATCGACAGCGCCTGCTCGACCGGCAGCATGATCTTCAGCATCTGGCGACGGCCGAGCGGCAGATCGATGATGCGGCTGCCGAACACGACGCGGTTCGTCGCCACCGTCATCGCATCATGATAGGCGCGGCGCATCAGCGCGGTCGACTTGACGCCATTGGAGAGCCGCGACGAGTTCACCATCTCGGCCATCTGCACGAAGCCGCGGTCGAGCTTGCCGACCGCATAGGCGATCGCGCCTTCGAGCTTGATCTCGCCCGAGGCCATCGAGCGGGTGCCGAGCTTGTCCTTCAGACGCACGATCCGGTAGTGGTTCTGCGACCCGTCATCGAGCAAGCGCGGCATCAGGAACAGGCCGACGCCGCGCGTGCCCGGGCCGGCGCCCTCCGGGCGCGCCAGCAGCATCACGACCTTGGCGTCCGCATTCGAGCAGAACCATTTCTCGCCGTGGAGGCGCCAGTGATCGCCCTCCTGCACCGCGCGCGTGGTGAGCATGCCGACGTCGGAGCCGCCTTCCTTCTCCGTCATGAATTGGCCGCCTTGCGTCAGCTTGCTCATGTCGGTCGAAGTCAGGCCATCGAGATACTTTGCCTTCAGCGCCTCACTGCCGAAATTCGACAGCAATTTGGCGCAGCCATCGGTCACATTGATCGGGCAGCCCATGCCGAATTCGGTCTGGTTGAACAGAAACGTGAAAGCATGCTTGGCAACGACGGGGTATTTGTCGGGCCAGCCCATGATGCCCTTGGCGTTCGACAGCGCGTGGATGCCGAATTCGCCGAAGGCGGCGTTCTCCAGCTCGCGATAGGCCGGGTGATATTCGATCCACTGCACGTCGCGGCCGAACTTGTCGCGCTGATGTAATATCGGCGTGTGCCGATCGGCCAGCCGCGCGCATTCATCGAGACGGCCGCCGGCGAGCTCGCCGAGGCGGTCGAGATGCGGCTCGATGTGGCGAAACAGATTATCCGGCAGATGGATGCGCAGGAGGTCCGTCAGCGCCGGATCGGCACGGTAGAAATTCATGCCAGAGGTGTCGGGCGCCAGCAGGCCGGAAGGTGCGGCCGCGGCACTTTTCGGCTGCGCTGTGACCGGCTTGTGCATGATCGTCCTCTTCGTTTCCGCCCGGCGGCAATTCTTATCGCTTGCCGCTTGAGATGATGTCGATCATGCTCCCGTCGCGAGAGGCGATAAAGCTGCAAATTGTCAGGGAGGCATGATTGCCGTGAAGGAGCAATTCGCTCTGCGGAATTGTGATCGGCAGGCCGATGGGGCCGGCTGGCTGTCCGCACGGCGGATGCCTAGATCAACGGCGTCCCGTCCCCGAGAGATCACATCATGGAACATCCGAAATACAAGGTCGCGCTCATCGTCGGCGCCGGCGAAGGCCTGAGCGCCTCGCTGGCACGGCTGCTGTCAAAGCAAGGCATCCGCGTCGCGCTGGCCGCGCGCCAGATCGAGAAGCTGGGCGCACTCTGCAACGAGACCGGCGCGAAGGCCTATGCCTGCAACGCCACCGAGCCTGAGGAGGTCGAGCGCCTGTTTGGCCTGGTCGAGCGCGAGATCGGCACGCCCGACCTCGTCGTTTACAACGCCTCTGGCCGTTCGCGCGGGCCGTTCGTCGACCTGGTCCCGGCCGATGTCGCGAATGCCATCGCGGTCAGCGCCTATGGCGGCTTCCTGGTGGCGCAGCAGGCCGCCAAGCGCATGGTGCCGAACCAGCACGGCGCGATCCTGTTCACCGGAGCCTCGGCCAGCGTCAAGGGTTATGCGCAATCGGCGCCGTTCGCGATGGGCAAGTTCGCGCTGCGCGGCCTCGCACAAAGCATGGCGCGCGAATTATCGCCGCAAGGCATCCATGTCGCGCATTTCGTGATCGACGGCGGCATCCGCAGTGCGACACGCACGGAAGCAGCGGACAAGCCGGATTCGATGCTGGATCCCGATGCCATCGCCGAGAGCTACTGGAACGTGTTGCAGCAGCCGCGCAGCGCCTGGAGCTGGGAGCTCGAGCTGCGGCCCTGGGTGGAGAAGTTTTGAAGTCGAGCTGCCGTAGGGTGGGTAAAGGCGCATAGCGCCGTGCCCACGATCTCGAACTCAAGAACCAATGGTGGGCACGCTTCGCTTTGCCCACCCTACGAGAGCTCGCAATGAAGAAATAAAGGGAGGATCAATGACCACGGAAACCACCATCGACACCGGCACCAATGAACTCCTCTGCGTCATCCGCGACCGCGTCGCCGTGATCACGCTGAACCGGCCGGAGGCGCGCAATTCGCTGTCGGACACGCTGACCCCGGCGCTGCGGACCATGATCCGCACCTGCGGTGAGAGTCCCGATGTCGGCGCGCTGCTCATCACCGGCGCGGGCGAGGCGTTCTGCGCCGGCGGCAACGTCAAGGGCATGGGCGCGCATCGCGATCCGAAGAAGCTGGAAATGTCCTTTGACGAGAAGGTCGCCGATCTCCAGGAGCGGCAGCGGCTGCTCACCGGCGCGCTGGTGTCGGTGCGCAAGCCGACCATCGCCGCCCTGCCCGGCCCTGCGGTCGGCGCCGGGCTGGCGATTGCCATGGCCTGCGATATCCGCATCGCCGCGCAATCGGCCTTTGTCGCCACCGGCTATGCCCGCATCGCGCTGAGCGGTGACTACGGCATCGCCTGGCTGCTCACCCGCCTCGTCGGCACCGCACGGGCGCGCGAGCTGCTGTTCACCGGCGACCGCGTCGACGCGGCGCGCGCGGAGGCGATCGGGCTCGTCAACCGCGTCGTGCCCGACGACAAGCTGCAGACCGAAGCATTCGCATTGGCAAAGTCTCTCGCCGAAGGCCCGCGCCTGGCGCTGCGCTACATGAAGGACAATCTCGATGAGGCCCTGCTGTTCGATTTCGAGACGGCGCGCGATCACGAAGCCGAGCGATTGATCCGTCTCACCACGACCGCCGATCACAAGGAGGCGGTGCAGGCGTTCATCGAGAAGCGCAAGGCGGTGTTTACGGGGAAGTAGCAGCGTTCGAAAATCGTAGACCGTCACCCTGAGGTGCTCGCCTCTTCGGCGAGCCTCGAAGGGCGACGGCCCGGATGCATCGGTGCCGCTCATCCTTCGAGGCTCCCGGCGCGATGCATCGCATCGCGCCACTCGCGCCTCAGGATGACGGGGTGAAAAGCAAAAAAATGCCCGGCGCTGGCTTGGCCAGGCCGGGCACGGAGTGGTGTCAGGCCGAGGCTGAGGGGCGTTCGGCCTGACGGGAAAGGGCGGCGAGACGCCAACTCGCGCAGGGGATGTCCTGCGGCGCGACATGGATCTCCTTGTCGAAGCGCACCAGCTTCCAGTCATCGGGGTGATTGACGAAGGCAAAGCCGGATTTGCGTGCCAGCGAGACCATGGTTTCGTTGGAGCGCAGCGTGTCGCCGAACATGTGCTCGGCGCCAAGCGCGGCGGCGCGGCATTCGAGATTCTTCATCAGCGCGGTGGCGATGCCATGGCGCTGCCAGCGGTCGTCGACGGACAGGCCGAATTCGAGCGTCGCGGTCTCGGCGTGGAAGGTGTAGCGCGCCTCGGCAATGATGGTCTCGAAGCCATCGATCAACTTGGTCGCGACCACCGAAAAACGCTCGCGCGCGCCGATGTCGAGAAACTCGCTCAGCAGCCCCTTCGGCAGCTCGCTGATCGCGCCAAAGAAGCGGTTGTAGCGGGAGCGGGTCGTGAGCGAACGGAAATAGTGTTGAAGCTCGTCGGTGTCACCAGGCACGACGAAGCGGAGGTTGACCGCCTCTCCGTCGCGGGTACGCAGCGTATCCGAATATTGCTTCAGGTCTTCCAGACGATAGCTGCTCATGACACGCGACCTCAAAAGAGGGACCGCCGGCGCCCCCAACAGTCAGGCGGCGCCGGCCTGACGGCCTATCAGGCCCGCCAGAAGGGTTTGTCGGCCTCATAGGCGATGTCGGTCCACGACAGGCCGACGTCGTGGAGATCGCGGGCGGTCCAGTTGGTCAGCTCGCGCCGGGTCCGGTAGCGCTCGTGCCAGACATGGAGGGTCTCACTGACCTGCTGGATCAGGCCTGGCGCATGATGATTTGTCATCGAATTCTGGGTTAAAGTAGACATGTTGAGCTCCTTGAGCTAACTTCACGGCCAATATCTGCTTCCAGGTGCGCCGCGACAAACGACAATTTGTACCTCTTCGCATGAAATAAACTCATGCATCATGCTGCCAAATGACTGCCAGATTGCCATCCCTGAACGGTTTGCGGGCGTTCGAGGCTGCAGCCCGCCATCTCAGCTTCACGCTGGCCGCTGGCGAGCTGAACGTGACCCAGACCGCGATCAGCCATCAGATCCGCCGGCTCGAGGAGGAGCTCGGCATCCGGCTTTTCATCCGGCAGAACCGCGCGCTGGCCTTGACGCCGGAGGCGCGCGACTACCTCCCGGGCGTTCGCGCCGCCTTCAACGACCTCCGGCTCGCCACCGACCGGCTCTTGCGCAGGGACGACGACAAGGTGCTGACGGTCTCGACGCTGGCCTCGCTCGCCGCAAAATGGCTGTTGCCCCGGCTTGCCGATTTCCAGGATGCGCATCCCGACATCGACGTCCGCATCACCACCTCGACCAGCCTAGTCGATTTCCAGCGCGACGATGTCGATGCCGCGATCCGCTACGGGCGTGGCCAGTGGCCGGGCCTGCGCGCCGACTGGCTGATGGCGGACGAGCTGTTCCCGGTGTGCAGCCCGTCGCTGCTGCGCGGCGACAAGCCGCTGCGCCGACCAGAGGATTTGCGCGGTTATCCGCTGCTGCACACCTCCAACGCCAACAGCGACGACTGGCGGCTGTGGCTGACGGCGGCCGGCCTGCCGGCCGACATCGCCAAGCAGCCCGGTATCACCTTCGACATGATCTTCATGACCATCCAGGCCGCGATCGACGGCATCGGCGTCGCGATGGGACGAACCTCCTACGTCAAGGACGACATCGCCAAGGGCCGGCTCGTGGTTCCCTTCAAGATCGCGCTGCCAGCCGATGCCGGCTTCTATCTGGTCTCGCCGGAGGGTCGCCGCGAGGCGCCCAAGCTCGCCGCCTTCCGGGAATGGATAATTGCGGCAACGCAGAATAAAGCCTGAAAATTCATCAGCTTCCGCGGCAAAACGGGTTGACTCGCAGGGCCTCGCGCGACAGGGGTTAGGCAGATTGTCGCAGCAGCAATCTGCCGCCTTGCCGTGAAAATGAGTTCCGGTCCGGCCACGTCTTGAAGGGGAGTAACGCCAATGGCTGGACCAGCAGCAGCATCAAATCCGCCCGCAATCAAATCGCGCATCGGCGCGATCCTGCGTGCGACATCGGGCAATTTCCTCGAGCAGTTCGACTTCTTCCTGTTTGGATTCTATGCCGCCGCAATCGGCAAGGCGTTCTTCCCCTCCACCAACGAGACCGCGTCGCTGCTCAACACCTTCGGTGTGTTCTGGCTCGGCGCCTTGATGCGCCCCGTTGGCGCAATCGTCCTCGGCGCTTACATCGATCGCATCGGCCGCCGTCAGGGCCTGATCGTCACGCTCGGCATCATGGCGGTCGGCACTGTCGTCATCGCCTTCTGTCCGAGCTATGCCACGATCGGCATCGCAGCGCCCGTCATCGTGCTGATCGGCCGTTTGCTGCAGGGCTTCTCCGCGGGTGTCGAGCTCGGCGGCGTGTCGGTCTATCTTGCTGAGATTTCGACACCCGGCAATCGCGGCTTCTACACTTCGTTCCAGTCGTCGAGCCAGCAGGTCGCGATCTTCGTCGCCTCGATCCTCGGCTACATCCTGTCCGAGCTGATGCCGGCCGACACGGTCGCGTCCTGGGGCTGGCGCATTCCCTTCTTCGTCGGTTGCCTGATCATTCCCCTGATCTTCTTCCTGCGGCGCACGCTGGAGGAAACGCCTGCGTTCCTCGCCATGAAGAAGCACCCGACCGCGAGCCAAGTATTTGCTTCCGCGCTCGCCAATTGGCGCATCGTAATCCTCGGCATGATGATCGCGATCCTGACCACGACGACGTTCTACTTCGTGACCGTTTACACGCCGACCTTCGGCAAGACCGTGCTGAAGCTGTCGACGCAGGATGCGCTGCTGGTGACGTTGCTCGTCGCCGTCACCAATTTCATCTGGAACCCGGTGGGCGGTGCGCTGTCCGACCGCATCGGCCGCAAGCCGGTGCTGATCGGGATCGCGACGCTTGCACTGCTCACCGCCTATCCGGCGCTGAGCTGGCTGGTGGCGGCACCGACCTTCGGCAAGCTGCTGGCGGTCGAGATGATGTTCTCGTTCTATTTCGGCATGTACAGCGGCACCATGCTCGGCGCGCTGGTCGAGATCGTGCCGGCGCATGTGCGCACGACCTGCTTTTCGCTGGCCTTCGCGCTCGCAGCCGCGCTGTTCGGCACCTTCACGCCGTTCGCCTCGACCTGGCTGATCGAGCAGACCGGCAACAAGGCCATGCCCGGCGCCTGGCTGATGTTCGCGGCGCTGCTGGGTATCATTGCGGCCTCGATCGTCTATCGCGGCGGCGGCAAGGCGGTGCCGACGTATGATCCGGTCGTCGAGCCGACGGCTGGGCATTGATGTCATTCCGGGGCGCGCGTAGCGCGAACTATGGTGCGCAATTGCGCACCTGAGAATCCATTTCTCCCAGCATTCCTGACGCACGATGGATTCCGGGCTCGATGCTTCGCATCGCCCCGGAATGACAGGGAGCTACAACTCCACCACCACGTAGTCGCTCTCGACCTTCACGGGAATCGTCTCGGCGACATAGGGTCCCTTCACCACGCTTGCGCCCGGCTCGACGTGGGCGGGATAGGCTTTCACGCGAAAGCGACGGGGATCGCAATAGGACTGGCCGGTGCGGATGTCGAACTCCCAGCCGTGCCAGGGGCAGCGGATGATCTCACCGAGCTTGGTGTACTCGATCTCGCCGGGATCCTTTGACTGCGCGAGGCCGATCAGCGGCCCCTCGCACAAGGCCGCGCCCTGATGCGGGCAGCGGTTCATCAGGCCGAAATACTCGCCCTTGATGTTGAAGACCGCGATCGGCCGGCCGTCGATCTCGAGAAATTTTCGCGTGCCGGGCGGCAATTCATCGACCGCGGCAACCACATGCCGCGCCATCAAGCAATCCCGTACAGCTTCTTCGCATTGCCGAGATAGAATGCTTCGCGATTGGCCTCGCTCACGCCTGCCGGCAGCACCCGCGACGGCTCGTCATAATCCCAATGCGGATAGTCGGTCGCGAACAACAGCCGGTCCCAGCCGATCCATTTGATGACGTCGAACAGATCCTCGCGCCTTTCGGGATCTTCCATCGGCTGCGTGGTCCACCACACCTGCTCGCGGATATATTCGGACGGCGGCCGCTTCACATGCGGCACCTCGCTGCGCAACCGCTGCCAGACCTTGTCGAGCCGCCACGCCAGCGACGGCGCCCAGCCGAAGCCGGCCTCGATCATCACCATCTTCAGCTTCGGGAAGCGGTCGAACACGCCTTCCAGCACCAGGCTCGCCAGTGCCGATTGCTGGCACTGCGAGTGGCCCACCATCTCCTCGATGTAATAGGACGGCCAGCCCGACGGTGTGATCGGGTTGCCGCCGAAGCCGAAGGCGTGCACGCCGACCGGAAGCCCCGCCTCTTCCGCGGCTTGATAGATCGGCCAATAGCGGCGCTGGCCGAGCGGCTCGACATTGCGGCTGAGCAGCAGCACCTGGACGAAATTCTTGTCGCCGGCGCGCTCGCGAATCTCCGCAGCAGCCGACATCCCGTCCTCGTTGCCCACGACAATGGACGCCTTCAGGCGCTTGTCCTTGCTGGTCCATTTGTCGATCTGCCAGTCGTTGATCGCGGAACACAGCGCCGCCGAGAGCTCGTGATTGCGGATGCCCTGCCCGGTGTTGAGCGGATTGAGCACACCGAGCTGCACATTGTTGGGATCGAGCAGCTGCTTCTGCATGAAGGAGAGCGAAGAGCCCTGCGGCCCGCCTTCGGGCGGATAGGCATCGCGGCGCGAGGCGTTGGGCTGGGCCTTCGGATAGGGCGGGCCTTCCATCATGCCCTGATAGGCATGGACGCCGTAGATTTCGAGATGATGCTGCCAGCGTTTGGCGAGGTAGGGATAAAGCTCGGTCCGGGTCGCGCGTGCCGGATGGATGTCGCAGTCTGCAATCGCGGTCTTGGTCGTCAAGGGGGAGGACGTTTCGGTGCTCTCGCGGAACTGGATATTCATCGCCTTGCCTCCTTTGGCAGCGGGCTCATTTCAGGCGGGGATAGGTAGCATGCGGATTGTCGATCATGATCTTGCGCACGAGATCAGGGGTGAGACCCTCGGGCAGCGCATCCTTGCCGTCGAACTGCCAGTGCGGATAGTCCGTGGAGAATAGGACCAATTCGTCGGACTGCATATGATCAAACAGGCGAATTAATGTCTCGGGTTCCGGCGGCGCATCAAATGGCTGTAATGAGAAGCGGATGTTGCTGCGCACAATGTCCAGCGGCGCGCGATCGACCCAGGGCGTCTCCATCCGCACCCCGCGCCAGAACTTGTGCAGGCGCCAGAGAAAAGGCGAGATCCAGGACACGCCCGACTCCAGCATCACCATCTTCAGCCGCGGATATTTTGCGAACACGCCCTCGACGATCAGGCTGGTGAGCTGGGTCTGGAACGCCTGCGCCTGACCGACATAGTCCTCGATGTGATAGGAACCCCAACCGACCGCGGTCGGCGGATTGTGATAGGCGGAACCGGCGTGGATGCCGACGGGAAGGTCGAGCCGTTCCGCCGCCTGATAAATCGGCCACAGCGCGCGCTTGCCCAGCGGCGTGTCGCCCATCACAAGCATCAGCACCTGCACGAAGCGCTTGTCTTCTGCGCAGCGCTCGATTTCGGCGACGGATTTCTCGATGCTTTGCGTCGGGATCACGATCGAGCCCCGCAGCCGGGAGTCACGATCGAGCCATTCCCTGGCGAGCCATTCATTCAGCGCGCGGCAGAAGGCGGCCTGCATGTCCTCCGAGAACACCATCTGCACACCGTAAAGCGGACTGCAGATGGCGCAGCTGAGCTGGAAGGGATCGAGCACATGGCGCTGCATGTCCTCAAGGCTTTCGCCGGGCTTGCCGGTCTCGGGACGCCAATCGGGTCGCGCCACGATCGGCGAATTCTTCGGATAGGATTGCGAAACGAGGTCGACCATGCCGCGCGTCGTCACCTGGTCGCGCCAATAGTCGTTCAGGTAGGGCAGCAGGCTGGTCAGATGCGGCACGGCTGGATGAACATCGCAATCCACCCCACCGGCGATCAGGGACGCCATGACGTCTCCCTTCTCACGTTTCCTCGTCGGTCTCGGTCTCGTCGTGGGGCGGCGCTTGGCCGCTCCGTTCGCGGGCGGCTCCTTGCCGCTCCGCCTTGTAGCCATTCAAGCAGGCCTGCCCCTCGCCCGCAACTCGGCCAACGCTGCTGTCATATGCTAGGAAGGCTGAGCTCGGTTGCGAAGGAAACAAGGGGGAGAGGATGAAAGAACTCGTCGGCATTGCGGAACAGGTGGCAGCGAAACTGATCGCGCGCAAACAGACGATTGCGGTTGCGGAATCCTCGGCCGGCGGCCTGATCGCGGCAAGCCTGCTCGCGGTGCCCGGCGCCTCCGCCTATTTCCTCGGCGGCGCCGTGGTCTACACCCGCGACGCCAGACGCGTGCTGATGGATATTTCGGACGAGGGGATGAAAGGCTTCCGCTCATCCTCGGAGCCCTACGCAAAACTCCTCGCCGAGCAGATGCGCGGCCGCTTCAGCTCCGACTGGGGCCTGTCCGAGACCGGCGCAGCCGGCCCGACCGGCAACCGCTACGGCGATGCCGCCGGCCACAGCTGCATGGCGGTCGCGGGGCCCGCAACGCAGGTGATGACACTGGAGACGGGCAGCAATGATCGCCTCGCCAACATGCAGATGTTCGCGGCGACGGCGCTGAAGTTGTTGTTGAGGAAGCTGGAGGGGTGAGCGGTTGCCAGCGACCACGCTTTCGGTACCGTCATCCTGAGGTGCTCCCCTTGCACCGCAAGGGGAGCCTCGAAGGACGACGGCCCGGCTGCATCTCGGCCGTGCATCCTTCGAGGCTCCCGGCGCGATGCTTCGCATCGCGCCACTCGCACCTCAGGATGACGGAGAGGCACTATTGCTCGAGGCAAGGACCGACCTCACCTTCCCAAATGGCGCACAAAAATTCGCACCACATGGCCTTTGAACCGCGGCGCCTCGTCATAGAGATCTGACGCGATCCGCTCGATGGTTTCGCGCAAGGACAAGAACTGCGCTTGCCGGGCGCTGCTTTCGGTGCCCTGCATGCCCGCGAGCTCGTCCATCGCGGCGTCGCTGATCTGGCAATCCACAACGTCACCATCGTTGAGCATGGTGAAGCGGAAGGCCAGACGTTCGAGGTCGTGGCCGATGATCCTGTCGCGCGTCAGCGGCATGCAATTGTCCCGTTCGCCCCCGAACGGGACAATGCTGAAATTCGCCGGACTTGTCACCCCACAGGTGGCAGTCGGCTCACAGGCTTCAGTAGGCGAGAGCTGTACCGGTGGGCTTGTCCAGTGCCGCTGCCAGTGACTTGTACTCGTCGCAATCCGTCCCGCAAATGGCCGCGATCCGGTTGAGATGGAACATCGCTTGCTCGCGATTGCCCTGCTCGAGCTGCCACAGGCCATAATATTGCCAGGTTAGCACGTGGTTCGGGTCGATCTTCAGCGCGTGCTCGTACCAGACCTGCGATTGCTTGTAGTCACCGAGCTTGCGGTAGGAGTAACCGATCAGATTGGCAACATTCGCATTGTCGTCGTGGCCGAGTGACTTCAACTGCGCGATCGCCGCAAGGTAGTCGTTGCGCTCATAGATGGTGTGGTAGGCCACGCGGTAGCCTGCGGCAAAGGCCGGATCATCGATACTCGACTGGTTATTGGCCTTCTTGCCCTTCTGGGTGGCTTTGGTGCCGCTGCGCGACGGATAGGTCGGCGCCGGCGTACTCTGGCTGGAAGAGGGGTGGGCGAAGGGATCCATACCGCCTCCACCTCCACCGCCTCCGCCGCCACCTCCGCCACCTGCTGCCCAGACAGATGCAGATCCGGCTATGGCAGTGAGCGCCGCAAGATACGCGCCGCGAACGGCAAGCCTGATGATCGGACTGACCATTGTGGTCTCCTGATATCTGCTCGAACACGCCCCGGACGAGATGATAACCCTGCTTCGGCAGGGATATTCCCGCGGGCACGCACGCGGGCATACGACGAGCTCGACACGACAAGCGTGCTGCCGTTGTTGGGGGCAGCTCTGATCGATCTACTGGAACGCGACCTCGGCAAAGCTACGAAGCTTGCGCGAATGCAGCCGCTCCGATTCCTGCTGCTTGAGCCGCTCGAGCGCCTTCAGGCCGATCTCGAGATGCTGGCCGACCCGGGCGCGATAGAATTCGCTGGCCATGCCCGCGAGCTTGATCTCGCCGTGGAGCGGCTTGTCGGAGACGCAGAGCAGCGTGCCGTAGGGCACGCGGAAGCGGTAACCGTTGGCGGCGATCGCAGCCGATTCCATATCGAGCGCGACGGCGCGCGATTGCGACAGGCGACGGATGACCTCTGGGCCGGAGATTTCCCAATTGCGGTTGTCGACGCTGGCGACCGTACCGGTGCGCATCAATCGCTTGAGCTCGAAACCTTCCAGACCCGTGACGTCCTCAACCGCTTGCTCCAGCGCGACCTGCATCTCAGCCAGCGCCGGGATCGGCACCCACGGCGGCAACTCGCGATCGAGCACGTGGTCCTCGCGCACATAGCCATGCGCAAGCACGTAATCGCCGAGCCGCTGCGTGTTGCGCAAGCCCGCGCAGTGCCCGAGCATCAGCCAGGCATGCGGCCGCAGCACCGCGACGTGATCGGTGACATTGCGCGCATTGGAGGGACCGGTGCCGATATTGATCAGCGTGATGCCGCGATAATCAGGCGCGACCAGATGGAAGGCCGGCATGTTCGGCGTGCGCGCAGGGGCGACCCCGGTCGTGCTCCCGTCGCCGCGCGTGACGACGTTGCCGGGCGCAACGAACGCGTCGAGCCCGGCTTCGCCGGACTGGAGCCGCTGCTGGCACGATTGCGCGAAGGCATCGACATAGAACTGGTAGTTGGTGAAGATCACAAAGTTCTGGAAATGCTCGGGGTCCGTGCCGGTGTAGTGGTAGAGCCGGCGCAGCGAGTAGTCGACGCGGGCGGCGCGGAACAGCGAGAGCGGCTCGGGCGCACCTGCCTGAAGCTGGAACGTGCCGTCGGCGATGGAATCGTCCATCGTGGCGAGAACAGGCACGTCGAACGCGTCGCGCAGCGATCGCGTCACCGGCGAGTTCTCGCTGGTGGTGATGGCCGCTTCGATATTGATATCGCGGCGATAGGCGAAGTGGATCGGGATCGGCTCGGCGGATTCACCGATCTCGACGGGCACGCCATGGTTCTGGATCAGCAGGCCGATCTGCTCGGTGAGATAGGCCCGGAACAGATCCGGCCGCGTCACGCTCGTCTCGTGCACGCCGGGACCGGCGACAAAACCGTAGGAGAGACGCGAATCCAGCCGCGCATGCGTCGCGGTGGTGAGACGGACAAACGGATAATAGGCCCGCACCCGCGTCGTGATCGCTTCACCGGAGACATAGGCCTCGAACCGGTCGCGCAGGAATTTGGTGTTGCGCTCGTAGATCTCTTCGAGGCGGGCGACGGCCGCGGATGCGTCGGAGAAGGATTTGGTGGCGATGGATGGTGGAGACTGCATGGTTCGACCGGCTGGGTTTTGGGAACGTGAGTCGAACTATAGCAACAACGTGGGCAATCGTCAGCGAAGGGTAGATTGCCTGTCACACGCACTGCTGTCATGCCCCGGCTTGGTCGGGGCATCCAGTACGCCGCGGCCTCTCGAGTCAACCACGACTGTCTCTGGAATACTGGATCGCCCGGTCAAGCCGGGCGATGACAGCCAGTCTGCCGCTCCAGATCCCGGATGCGCGCTAGGCGCGCTCCGGGATGACGCGCTTTCGCGCGTCACTTCTCCCGGAACGCACGCATGAACTGGTCGTGCAGCGGCTTCAAGAGGTAGGACAGCATCGTGCGGTCGCCGGTCTGCACGAACGCCTCCACCGGCATGCCGGGGATCAGCTTGGAATCGCCGAGCTTGGCGACCTCTTCCGCCGACATCGAGACGCGGATGGTGTAGTAGCTCTGGCCCGTGCGCTGGTCGGTGGTGACGTCCGGCGAGACGCGGCTGACGACGCCGTTGAGCTCCGGCGTGGTGCGCTGGTTGAAGGCGGACAGACGCAGCAGCGTTTTCTGGCCGATCTGCAGCTTGTCGATGTCGACCGGATTGACCTTGGCCTCGACCTGGAGATCGTCGGTCTGCGGCACGATCAGCATCAAGGTGTCGCCGGCGGTGACGACGCCGCCGACGGTGTGCACCGTCGATTGCAGCACCATGCCGTCCTGCGGAGCGCGAATGTCGACGCGGCGGAGCTGGTCCTCGGCCGCGACCTTGCGCTCGATCAGCTCGCCGCTCTTGTCGTTGGTCTCGCGCAGATCCTTGGAGACCTCGCTCACCATGTCCTTGTCGACCTGGATGATCTGCAATTCGGTCTCGGTGATCTTGCCCTTGGCCTGGGCCCGCGAGGCGACGTACTGCGCGCGCTCGCCGTTGAGGCGGGCCGAGTCGCGCTCCAGCGTGGTCAGGCGCGAGATCTGCACCAGATGCTTGTCATAGAGATCGCGGACGCCGGTGAGCTCCTGCTGTACCAGCGCGATCTCCTTGTCCTTGGCTTTCTCCTGCGCGGAGAGACCTTCGATCTCCTCGTTGAGCTGCTGGATGCGCTCACGCAGCTGCGCCTTCTGGCCTGCACGGCCGTTGACACGGACCTCGAACAGCTTGGTTTCGGCGGAGAGCAGCGCCTTGACGTCAGGATCGTCACGGCGGTCAAGCAGCGCTTGCGGAAACTCGATCTTGTCGAGACCGCGCTGCTCGGCCTGAAGCCGTGCCGCACGCGCCTGCGCCGCGTCGAGGTTCTTGACGACGATGGCGAGGTTGGCCTTGGTCACGGTGTCGTCGAGCCGCACCACGATGTCACCCGCCTTGACCACGTCGCCGTCGCGGGCGCGCACCTCGCCGACCACGCCGCCGGTCGGATGCTGCACCTTCTTGACGTTGGATTCGACCACGACCTGGCCCGGCGCGATCAGCGCGCCTGAGATCAGCACCGTCGAGGCCCAGCCGCCGAGACCGACGGCGAGGAACGCCACGGTTCCAAGCCCGAGCATCAGATGAAACCGGATGGAGTCCCGGACAGTCTTGGTCGCGGCCGCCTTGGTGCCGCCAACCGTCATCGTGCTCATGCTTTGGTCACTCCGCCTTCGCTGACGACCTTGATCGGCGCCGGCGGCGCGACGCGGGGCTGGAGCACCTGGGCGAGGACCTGCTCCTTCGGACCGAAGGCCTGCATGCGGCCGTCTCGCAGCACCAGGATCTGGTCGACCGCCTCGACGCCGATCGGCCGGTGCGCCACCACGACGACGATGGCGCCGCGCTCGCGGGCGCTGCGGATCGCCCGTGTCAGCGCCTCGTCACCTTCGGTGTCGAGATTGGAATTGGGCTCGTCCAGCACGATCAGGAACGGATTGCCGTAGAGCGCGCGAGCCAGCGCGACGCGCTGGGCCTGGCCGGCCGAGAGCGAGGCGCCCTGCTCGCCGACCTGGGTGTTGTAGCCCTCGCGCATCTTGATGATCATCTCGTGCACACCGGCTGCCTTGGCCGCGGCGATGATGCCGTCGGAGGTCGCATCGGGGTCGAAGCGGCTGATGTTCTGCGCGATGGTGCCGCCGAACAATTCGACGTCCTGCGGCAGATAGCCGATGTAGCGGCCGAGCACGTCGCTCGACCATTGGTCGAGCGCGGCGCCGTCGAGCCGGACCTTGCCGCGGACCGGCTGCCAGACGCCGACCAGCGCGCGGATCAGCGAGGATTTGCCGGAGCCGCTCGGCCCGATCACGCCGAGGCCGTTGCCGGCTTCGAGCGCGAAAGTGACGTCCTGCACGATGAGACGCTGGTCGCCCGGCGCCACCATGGCAACACCTTCGACCGAGAGGCGGCTGGTGGGCGATTGCAATTGCGTCGGCGTCGCCTGCGCCGGCATCTGCTCCAGAAGCTTGCTGAGGCGGTGCCAGCTCTGGCGGGCCGCGACGAAGGATTTCCAATGCGCGATGGCGAGATCGACCGGTGCCAGCGCGCGGGCCGAGAGGATCGAGCCGGCGATGATGATGCCGGCGGTCGCCTCCTGGTGGATGACGAGCGTGGCGCCGACGGCGAGCACGGCGGATTGCAGCATCATGCGCAGCACTTTGGCGATGGCGCCGAGGCCGCCGGCGACGTCGCTCGCGCGCTGATTGCCGGCGAGGTATTTTTCGTTGGCCGCGCTCCAGCGCGCGTTGAGCCGGCCGGCCATGCCCATCGACACCAGCACCTCGGCATTGCGGCGGCTGGACTGGGCGAGGTCGTTGCGCTGGGCGGCAAGGCCCATGGCCTCCTTGGCCGGCTGGCGGGACAGAAACTCGGTGACCAGCGTCAGGCCGACCAGGATGACCGCGCCGACCAAAGCGGTCACGCCGATCCAGACGTGGAAGGCGAAGCAGATGCCGAGATAGAGCGGCAGCCAGGGCAGGTCGAAGAAGGCGCTCGGGCCCATGCCGCCGAGGAAAGAGCGGACATTGTCGAGGTCGCGCAGCGGCTGCAGCCCCTCGTTGCGATTGCCGACCAGCAGCGGCAGCCGCACGATGGTGTCGAACACGCGCTTGTTCAGGGCTTCGTCGAGTGCGGTGCCGACCCGTCCCAGGATGCGGCTGCGGATCATGTCGAGCACGCCCTGCGCCATGTAGAGGCCGCCGGCGAGGACGATCAGGCCGACCAGGGTCGGGATGCTGCGGCTCGGCAGCACGCGGTCGTAGACCTCCAGCATGAAGATCGACCCGGTCAAATAGAGCAGGTTGATCATGCAGCTCATGAAGCCGACGCCAACGAATGCCGTGCGGCAGGCACGCAGCGCGTCACCGAGCTCTGAACGGCGGAGGCCGGGAACGGCTGCCATCAGTCTGATCTCTTTCGGGTGAGGGGCAGAGCCCCTGGATTCAAAGGCGAATCGTGGCGTATGCGCCGCGGATTAATATCGGGTTCTCCCCGCTTGCAATGCAATCTAATTCATCCGGGCCTGGCCACATCTACTGCGGACAGCCCGATCCGCAAGTCCGGTGTTTCACAGTCTTTGCGGCTTTTTCGAGCAAAGACAAGCGCCTCCCCCCAGGGCGCTGACAAGCCGCTGGGGGAGAGGCGCAAGGTTCCGACCGGTCGGACCGCTAGAGCCGGCCGCCGCCGCGGACCAGCCGGACCACCAGCAGCAGGATGATGGCGCCGATCGCGGAATAGATGATCTCCGAGACCAGCCCGAGGCCGAGATGGATGCCGAGCCTCGGGAACAGGAAGGTCGCCACGAACGCGCCGGCGATGCCGATCACGATATCGCCGATGATGCCAAACCCGCTCCCCCGCACCACCTTGCCAGCAAGCCACCCGGCCACCAGGCCGACGAACAGGATGACGATCAGGCTTTGACCAGAAATGTACATAAGATGAAGTCCCTCTCCGTTAACCGGGCCATGGAACGGGAACCGGGATGAACGGGGTCTGAATGGTGTTCCCCGCGGGGCCCCTCAGTCCTGGAATCGCTAAAACAACCCCATGCACAGTAGAAATGGCCATCGCCGCGATGCGGGGTGCGGCTTGTGACAAGGGCGTGCCGGCGCAGGGGATTTTTGAGTTCAGGAGTGCACCGGCTCCGCCAGCACGCATCGTGCCGCCCGGCCAGGTCCGACCTCGACGACCGGCGGCAGCTGCTCAAGGCAGCGGGGCTGGGCCGCAGCGCAGCGCGGGGCAAAGGAGCAGTTGTTCGGCTTTTCGGCCAGCGACGGCGGGGTGCCGGGAATGGTTTCCAGCCGCTGGCCGCGCCTGGCGCCGTGGATGGTCGAGGCGAGCAGGCCCCTGGCATAGGGGTGGACCGGGGTGCGGACGATGTTGCGCAAGGTCCCCTGCTCCACGATCTGGCCGGCATACATCACCGCGACGCGGTCGCAGATCTCGATCGCGACACCAATGTCGTGGGTGACGAAGATGACGGACATGCCGAACTCGCGCTGCAGCTCGCGCAGCAGCAGCAGGATCTGGATCTGCACGGTGGCGTCGAGCGCGGTGGTGGGCTCGTCCGCGAGCAGGATCTTGGGACGACAGGCGAGCGCGAGCGCGATCATCGCGCGCTGGCGCATGCCGCCGGACATTTCGTGCGGATAGGCGTCCAGCCGCCTCTTCGCCGAGGGGATGCGCACGATGTCCAGCATCTCGAGCGCCCGCGTGCGCCCTTCCGCATAGCTCTTGCCTTCATGGCGCACGACGCTTTCGGCGATCTGCGCGCCGATGGTGTAGACAGGATCGAGCGCGAGCGCCGGCTCCTGGAAGATCATCGACACGGTCTGGCCGCGGAACGACGACAGCTGCTCGTCGTTCATCGCGAGCACATCCTGCCCCATCACATCGACCGTGCCGGAAATCTGCGTGCGCTTCTTCGGCAACAGCCGCATCAGGGCGCGCAGGGTCACGCTCTTGCCCGAGCCTGACTCGCCGAGCAGGCCCAGCACCTCGCTGGTCCCGAGCGAGAGATTGAGATCGTTCACGGCATAGACCGTACGCTCGCCGGTGAAGCGGATGTTGAGGCCTGAGATCTCGACGAGCTTTGTCATGACGGCAGTTTGGGCAACCTCTCGTGATAGTCGGTGACGCGCTGGAAGGCGGCGCCGATGGTCAGCAAAGTCGCTTCATCAAAGCAGCGGCCGATCAGCTGCATGCCGACGGGCAGGCCGCTCCTGGTGAAGCCGGACGGCACGGTGAGCGACGGCAGGCCGAGGAAATTCACGGGACGCGTGAACAGCGCCAGCCGCTGCAACAACGCATGCGCGTTCGGCCCGCCGCCGACATCGCTTTCCTCGATCGTCGGTGCCGGCACGGGCGAGGCCGGCGCGATGATCGCGTCGACGCCGGCGGTTGCCGCATTGTGCGCGGCAAGCGCCGGGCCACGCCAGCGCATCGCCTCGAGATAGGTGATGGCGGGGATGGCGAGGCCGTTCTGAAGCCGCATCAAGGTCTGCGCGCCATAGTCCTGGGGCCGCTCGATCATCCAGCGCTTGTGGAAGGCGGCCGCTTCCGCGGCGAGCACGAGCTGGCTTGCGGCCTGCAATTGACGCTGGTCGGGCAACTCGACCTTGACGATGTCGGCGCCCTCGCGCTTGAGCACCGCAATGGTCTCGTCAAGCACGCGCGCGACCTCGGGATCGAGATCGTCGACATAGAAGGATGCGGGCACCCCGAGCTTGAGGCCCTTCAGCGAGCCCTTGGTCGCCGCGACATAGTCCGACAGCGGCTCCTGGCTCGTGGTCGTATCCTCGGGGTCGGGGCCAGCTATCAACGCCAGCAGCAGCGCGCAATCTTCGGCGGTGCGGGCGAGCGGTCCGACCGTGTCGAGCGATTGCGACAGCGGCATCGCACCGGCGCGGCTGACGCGGCCGACCGTGGTCTTCAGCCCCGTGACGCCGCAGAAATGCGCGGGAAAGCGGATCGAGCCGCCGGTGTCCGAGCCCAGCGCCGCATAGGTCAGTCGCGCGGCGACGGCCGAGCCCGAGCCCGAGGAGGAACCGCCGGTGATATGGGCGACATTCCAGGGATTGCGCACCGGGCCGTAATGGGCGTTGTGCCCGGTCGGGCCATAGGCGAATTCGGCCAGATGCAGCGTGCCGAGCCTGACCTGGCCGGCATCCTTCAGCCGCTGCAACGCCGTCGACGTCACCGTCGGCACAAAATCGCGGCGGATCAGCGAGCCGCAGGTGCAGACCTTGCCGGCATCATAATACATGTCCTTGTGCGCGAGCGGCACGCCGTGCAGCGGACCCCGCACCACGCCCTTCGCAAGCTCGGCATCGGCGCGATCTGCCGCCTTCAGCGCGGCCTCCGACTCGATCGACATGAAGGCGTTGAGATGAGGCTGCCATTGCGCAATGCGGTGCAGCAGCGCGCGCGTCACCTCATGCGAAGACACCTGCTTCATCGCGATCGCGCGCGCGACCTCGGTGAGCGTCATCAAGGCGGGCTCGGTGCTCATTTCGACACCTTCTGGGTCTGCGCGAGCGGATAGAGCGCGGGCTCGAGGTCGAACGGCAGCGTGCCGGCGATGGCGGCAAAGCCCTCGAAGGCAGGTCCGATGGAGTTCGAGATGCGCGTTGCGATCTCCTCGTTCACGGGGACGCCGGCGATCTGCGCCGTCGCCTGGATTTCCTTTGTCGTCGGTCTTGTCATGCGGTTTCCTCTTGGGGCGCGCGGCTGTGGCCTGAACCTGGAATCGCCATGTAGCACGCAGCCTCGTGGCCCATACTATCGAGCGCCGTCAGCTTTGGCGTCGCATTTGCGCAGAGCGGCTCCGCAAACGGGCAACGGGTGTGGAAACGGCAGCCTGAAGGCGGATCGATCGGGTTGGGCGGGTCGCCCGAGATCGGCGGCTTCTCGGTGCGCCTGTCAGGGTCGGAGGACGGCATCGCAGCAAGAAGCGCGCGCGTATAGGGATGCGCGGGACGATCCCAGACGTGGTCGACCGGGCCGAGCTCGACGACCTCGCCGAGATACATGACCAGCACGCGGTCCGAGATGTAGCGCACGACGTTGAGGTCGTGGCTGATGAAGAGATAGGTCAGCCCGAACTCGCGCTTGAGATCGGCGAGCAGATTGAGCACCTGCGCCTCGACGGATTTGTCGAGCGCGGAGACGGCTTCGTCCAGGATCACCAGCCGCGGCGACAGCGCCAGAGCACGCGCGATGTTGACGCGCTGACGCTGGCCGCCGGAGATTTCGTGCGGGTAGCGATTGGCGAAATTTGCAGGGACGAGGCCGACCTTGCCGAGCAGCTCGCGCGCCAATGCGCGCGCCGCGCCATCGGCCATGCCGTGGACTTTCGGGCCGAAGGCGATGGACTCCTCGATCGTCAGGCGTGGATTGAGCGAGGCATAGGAGTCCTGGAACACCATCTGCATGCCGCGGCGCAATTCGCGCAAGGACAGCGACTGCCCGACGGTCATGCCGTCATAGATGACGTCGCCGTCATCGCGCGGCATCAAGTGCATCAGGAGGCGCGCGGTGGTCGACTTGCCGCAGCCGGATTCGCCGACGATGCCGACGGTCTCGCCCTTGGCGACGGAGAAGGAGACGTTGTCGACGGCGCGCACGGTGCGCTTGGCGGCGAACAGGCCGCCACGCACGGGGAAGTGTTTTGTGAGTCCGTTGACCTGAAGCAGCGGCTGCGCGACGCCGCCGCGGTCTTCCACCGGCTCCAGCATGGCAACGGAAGTGTTGATCTCGGTCATGGCCGCGCGCTCCCACCTCTCCCCGTCGGGGAGAGGTCGCGCCGAAGGCGCGGGTGAGGGGGCGCGGCAAACTCGGTGCAGCGTAACCCCTCACCCGGATTGCATCTGGCGATGCAATCCGACCTCTCCCTACGGGAGAGGTGTACGGAGCACGCCGCGATAGTCCGCCTTCGCATCATCATTCTCAATTCCTGATGTCCATGGCGCTGCGCAGGCCGTCCGAGAGCAGGTTGAAGCAGATCGAGACGGCGAAGATCATCGCGCCCGGCAGAGCCGCGACCCAGGGATTGACGTAGATCGCGGTGCGCAGCGTGTTCAGCATCAGGCCCCATTCCGGCTCCGGCGGCTTGGTGCCGAGGCCGAGGAAGGAGAGGCCGGCGGCCAGGATCATCGAGACCGAAATGAGACTGGTGGCATAGACGAAGATCGCGCCCAGCACGTTGCCGAGGATGTGCACGCGCATGATGGTGAGCGGCCCGGCGCCGGAGGCGCGCGCAGCTTCGACGAAATCCATGTTGCGCACGCCGGTCGTGACGCTCTCGGCGACGCGGGTGATCTGCGGCACGAACACGATGGTCAGCGCCACGATGGAGTTGAGGATGCCGGCACCCAGCGCGCCGGATATCGCGATCGCCAGCAGCACGGAGGGGAACGCGTAGAACACGTCGACCGTGCGCATGATCGCGGTGTTGAGCCTGCCGCCGACATAGCCGGCGATGATGCCGAGCGAGGTGCCGATGCAGAAGGCGAGGATCACGGGCAGAATGCCGATGACCAGCGACAGCCGCCCGCCATAGATCAGCCGCGCCAGCATGTCGCGGCCGAGCTCGTCGGTGCCGAGCGGATAGCCTGATGTGCCGATGTGGCGGAGGCGTCGGATCATCGAGCCCTTGTAGGGATCTTCCAGACCCAACCACGGCGCCAGGATCGCGGAGACGAAGATCAGCAGCAGCACGATGGCGCAGGCCATGCTGACCTTGTCGCGCAGGATGCGGCGGCCGACCGTCGCCCAATAGCCGCGGGCGTTGGTGGCGGGCGCGACCTGCAGTGCGGCGTCGGCGGTGGCGGACAAGGGAAGCTCGGTCATTGCTGCAATTTCCGCTGTCGTCCCGGCGAAGGCCGGGACCCATACGCCGCAGCAATAGTTTTGCGAAGACTCGGAGTTGCCAGCTCGTCCCAAAACCGCTGACCGGGGTTATGGGTCCCGGCCTTCGCCGGGACGACGCCTATTATGTGGCACGTGCTATGACTCAACCTCATCCCGCTAGCCCCGCTTGATGCGCGGGTCGATCGCGGCTTGAGCGATGTCGACCAGGAGGTTGAGGACAACGAAGAACAGCGCCAGCACCAGAATCGTGCCCTGCAACAGCGGCAGGTCGCGCTGGAAGATTGCGGAGTTGAGCAGGAAGCCGGAGCCCGGCCAGGAGAACACGGTCTCGATCAGGATCGAGCCGCCGAGCATGTAGCCGAGCTGGAGCCCCATCACCGCGAGCGCGGTCGGGGCGGCGTTCTTGATGACGTGGCGGAACACCCCGCGTTCGTGCAGCCCCTTGGCGCGCAACGCCTCGACGAAGTCCTGCGAGAGAATATCGCCGGTGAGTGCGCGCACGGTGCGGGTGACGATGCCCATCGGGATCACCGAGGTCGTGATCGCCGGCAGCACGAGATATTGCAGATGCGCCCAGTCCCAGGCCCAGGAATTGGAGCCGTTGGGCCCGGCGCCGACCGCGGGCAGCCAGTTCAGCTCGACCGAGAAGATGATGACCAGCACCATGCCGAGCCAGTAATGCGGCACCGAGACGCCGGCGATGGCAAACGAGGTCGCGACCTTGTCGATCCAGGTCTCGCGGAAATAGCCGGCGATCAGGCCGAGCAGGATGCCCATGGTGAAGCCGATGACGGCCGCGGCAATCGCCAGCGTCACCGTGTTGCCGACCGCACGCATGACTTCGGCCAGCACCGGGCGGCCGGTCGCGATGGAATTGCCGAGGTCGCCATGCAACGCGCGCAACAGCCAGAGCCCGAACTGCACCGGCAGCGGCCGGTCGAAACCGTAGGCGGCGCGGAGCTGCGCCGCGAGCTCCTGCGAGGCATCGGCGGGGAGCACCGCGACCAGCGGATCACCCGGCGTGATGTGCACGAGCAGAAAGCACACCAGCGCGACGCTGATGACGATCGGGATGACATAGACGATGCGTCTGGCAGTATAGGCGAGCACGTTTGGTTACTCGGTTAGCGCGGAGATGCCGTCATGGCCGGGCTTGTCCCGCCTGCTCGGCCGAAGCCGCTCCGGCGAGGCGAAGGCCCGGGCACCCACGTATTTTACTTAGCCCCGTCATTCCGGGATGGTCCGAAGGACCAGACCCGGAATCTCGAGATTCCGGGTTCGATGCTGCGCATCGCCCCGGAATGACGGGAGACCTGGATGCGACGATCACCTCACTGCATCGCAATCGGCGAGAAGTCGATGAACCAGCTCTTCGGCTGGATCACGCCTGTCACTTTCGGGCTCATGGCGCGCGGGCCGACGTCGTGGGCGACGTAGAGGAAGGCGGCGTCGTCGACGGAGGCTGCGTGCAACTCGGCGAGCGCGGCGTCGCGCGCGGCGGGATCGAAGGTCTGCCGCGCCGTCTTGACCAGCTCGTCGAATTTGGGATTGTTGATATAACCCCAATTGTTCGAGACCGGCGGGGCCATGCCCGATTGCAGGAAGCGCACCAGCGCGAAGAACGGGTCCATCGCCGCATAGGTGACGTTGGTCGCGTTCGAACCGTTGGCCGAAGGGTCCTTGGCGCCGCGGCGCCAGTTGGTGAACAGCGTATTCCACTCGATGACATCGAGCTGCACGTCGAAATAGCATTCGGCGAGCGCCTGCTGGAGATATTCGTTCATCGGCAGCGGCTGCATCTGGCCCGAGCCCGAAGCCGACGTCTGGATCTTCACCGTCAGCTTCTTGTTCGGACCGAAGCCGGCCTCCTGCATCAGCTTTTGCGCGGCCGGCTTGTCGTACTTGATCTCGAAGGTCGGTTTTCCCCGCCAGGGATGGCCGGGCTCGAAGGTGCCTGATGCGGGCACCATGAGCCCCGCAAGCAGCCCATCCTTGAGGCCTTCGCGATCGACGCAGAGATTGGCGGCCTTGCGCACGCGGATGTCGTTCCAGGGCGAGCCCTCGACGCGCGAGAACTGCCACGGCCAGACATGCGGCTGCTCGTTGGCGTAGAGCTTGAAGCCGCGCTGCTTCAGCTCGGGCAGCGCATCCGGCGCCGGCGCCTCCACCCAATCGACCTGGCCGGACAGCAGCGCCGCGGTGCGCGCGTTGGCCTCCGGCATCGGCAACAGCACCATCTTGTCGATCTTGGGCACGCGGGCCTTGTTCCAATAGTCAGCGTTCTTGACCAGCTCGAGCCGCTCGCGCGGGGTGAAGCTCGCCATCTTCCATGGGCCGGTGCCCGCGGCGTCCTTGGCAAAGGCGGCCCAGGCGGCCTGCGACTTGGCCTTGGCATCAGTGCCTTCGGCCTTTTCATAGAAATGCTGCCACTTCGCCGGGCTCGCCATGAACAGATTGGTGAGATTGATCGGCAGGAAGCTGTCGGGCTCCTTGGTGGTGAGCTCGACGGTCATGTCGTCGATCTTCTTCGCGGAGGCCAGCGTCGGCATGCGCGAGGCGGTGACGCCGACCTGGCTCGGATCGAACTGCGGCGCGTCCTGCTTCAAGACCTTGTCGACGTTCCACACCACGGCATCGGCATTGAACGGCGTGCCGTCATGGAAGGTGACGCCGGGGCGCAGCTTGAAGGTCCATTTGGTCTTGTCGGCATCGTCGACCTTCCATTCGGTCGCAAGGCCGGGGATGACCACGCTCGGCTTGTCGGCGGACGACAGGTCCCAGCCGGTGAGCGCGTCATACATGGTGAGGCCGGTGAAGCGATTGCCTTCAAAACCCTGATCGGGCTGACCGAGCGTGCGCGGAATGTCCGCCGCGGTCATGCCGATGCGCAGCACGGTCTCGGCCCCGGCCGCGCGCGGCCAGGCGGCCGCAGAGGTCAGGGCGAGTGCAGCAATCAGTGCTGCGCGCGCGGTTGTCTTGATAAGCATTGCCGTCGTCCTTTTCCCGGAAACGATGATTAATTTTGATGCAAACGTATGCAATGGCTATGCCAGTGGAGGAAAGTTATTCTGCAAATTGCCCCTGCGACGACAAGTCCTTGTGATCGCGCGTGTGCATGGGCACCGCCCTGCCTATTCTGGCATCAAGATTGCAGGTTTGGCCCCGAATTTCTCCTGGGAGCTTGGGCCATGCGTATTCGTTTCACGACCTGTCTCGCCGCGCTTGCGCTGGCGATATCAGCGCTCTCGGCGCGCGCCGAGACGGTGGTGCGCTACGGCATCTCGATGGCGGATATTCCGCTGACATCAGGCCAGCCCGATCGCGGCGCCGGCGCCTACCAGTTCACGGCCTACACCATCTACGATCCGCTGGTGGCCTGGGAGATGGACGTCGCCGACCGCCCGGGCAAGCTGGTGCCGGGGCTCGCGACCGAATGGAAGGTCGACGACAACGACAAGACCAAGTGGCGCTTCGCCCTGCGCAAGGGCGTGAAGTTTCACGACGGCAGCGAGTTCAACGCCGATGCGGTGATCTGGAATCTCGACAAGGTGCTCAACGACAAGGCGCCGCAATTCGACAAGCGCCAGAGCGCGCAGGTGAAGACCCGCCTGCCCTCGGTCGCCAGCTACGCCAAGATCGACGACTTCACCGTGGAGATCACGACCAAGACGGTCGATTCCTTCTTTCCCTATCAGATGCTGTGGTTCCTGGTGTCGAGCCCCGCGCAATATGAGAAGCTCGGCAAGGACTGGGACAAGTTCGCAAGCCAGCCCTCCGGCACCGGCCCGTTCAAGCTGACAAAGCTGGTGCCGCGCGAGCTCGCCGAGCTAGCCAAGAATCCGGACTATTGGAACGCGAAGCGGATTCCCAAGGTCGACAAGATCGTGCTGGTGCCGATGCCGGAAGCGCTGACGCGCACCAATGCGCTACTCGCCGGCCAGGTCGACCTGATCGAGACGCCGGCTCCCGATGCCGTACCGCAGCTCAAAGCCGCCGGCATGAAGCTCGTCGACAACGTCACGCCGCATGTCTGGAATTATCATCTCAGCGTGCTGCCGGGTTCGCCCTGGACCGACATCCGCCTGCGCAAGGCACTGAACCTTGCCATCAACCGTGACGAGGTCGTCGGCCTGATGAACGGCCTCGCCAAACCCGCCAAGGGCCAGGTCGACCCGTCGAGCCCATGGTTCGGCAAGCCGAGTTTTGAATTGAAGTACGATCTCGCCGCCGCGAAGAAGCTGGTCGAGGAAGCCGGCTATTCCAAAGCAAAGCCGCTGAAGACCACCTTCATCATCGCGCAGGGCGGTACCGGCCAGATGCTGTCGCTGCCGATGAACGAATTCCTGCAGCAGAGTTTCAAGGAGATCGGCATCGAGATCGACTTCAAGGTGGTCGAGCTCGAGACGCTCTATACGCATTGGCGCAAGGGCGCCGCCGACGAGATGAATGCCGGCATCACCGCCAACAACATCGCCTATGTCACGTCAGACCCGCTCTACGCCATCGTCCGCTTCTTCCACTCCGGCCAGATCGCGCCTGTCGGCGTCAACTGGGGCGGCTACAAGAACCCTGAGGTCGACGCGCTGATCGACCAGGCCAAGCAGACCTTCGACAGCGCCAAGCAGGACGAACTGCTGGCCCGGGCCCATGCGCTTGTCGTCGACGATGCCGTGCTGGTCTGGGTCGTGCACGACACCAACCCGCACGCGCTGTCGCCGAAGATCAAGCAGTTCGTGCAGGCGCAGCACTGGTTCCAGGATTTGACCACGATCGGGGTGGAGTGAAGGCGGCGAGCATAGGTGCCGTAGGGTGGGCAAAGCGTAGCGTGCCCACCACCTCGACATTCGGCGAAAGGTCGTGGGCACGGCGCTTACGCGCCTTTGCCCACCCTACGGGAGCGTTAGCGTAGCCGCCTACTTCGTCAGCAGCGCATATGCGCCGGTCCAGCCCTCCGGCGGCGGATTGGCTTCGAACTCGCTGATGCGCGCTTCGTAGAGCTTGAACAGCTTTTCCAGCGTGTCGGCGTCCTCGCTGCGGCGGCCGCGCTCGATGGCGTCGAGCGCGCCCTGCCAGTCGCGATTGCGGTAGCAGCCGAGCATCTCGATGGTGATGTTGCGCAGGCGCTGGAACGCGGCCGACTGCATCACGTCCTCGCGGCCCGCGATGGCATAGATCACCTCCGGCTCGGTCTTGCCCTTGACCATGATGAAGTCGAGCTCGAGGATCGCGAACCGGTCCTTGGCGGCGAGCGCCGTCCGCGAGCCGACGATGATCGGAAAGCCGTATTCCTTGGTCTGGCCTTCCAGGCGCGAGGCGAGGTTCACGCTGTCGCCGAGCACCGAATAGTTCTTCTTCAGATCGGAGCCCATGTTGCCGACCACGCCGATGCCGGTGTTGAGGCCGATGCCGACATTGAGCGGGATGTAGACGTGGCCGCCGTCGGCCGCTTCCTGCTCGCGCTCCCTGTTGACCACGTCGATCTTCTCGAGCATCTGGATCGCGGCTTCGCAGGCATGGACCTGGTGCTCGGCATCGTCGAGCGGCGCGTTCCAGAACGCCATGATGGCGTCGCCCATATATTTGTCGACGTAACCCTTCTGCTCGATGATCACGTCCGTCAGCGGCGTCAGGAAGCGGTTCATCAGCGCGATCAGGCCTTGCGGATCGTGCTTGTAGCTCTCCGAGATGGTGGTGAAGCCGCGCACATCGGAGAACATGATCGTCATCTCGCGCTCCTCGCCGCCGAGCACGACTTTCTCCGGCGATTGCGCCAGCTGCTCGACCAGCACCGGCGACATGTATTGGGCGAAGATGCCGCGGATCTGCACGCGCTGGCGCTGCTCGCGCACGAAGCTCGCGAAGATGAAGGTGAGGTAGATCGCGGTGGTCGACAGCAGCGGATAGGTGAAGTCGATCAGGTAGCGGTATTTCCAGTAGAAGAACCAGGACGTACCGAACAGGACCGCGGCAAACATCGCGCCGGCCAGCACCAGCCGAACGGGGCCGAGATTCGGGGTGAAGATGATGACGAGGATGCCGATGATCAGTGCGGTTATCAACTCGACGCCGAGCGCGTAGTTCGGCTGCGAGATGACCGCGCCGGTCAGTACGCTTTCGAGTACCTGGGCGTGGATCTCGACGCCCGGCATGTTCGCCGACACCGGCGTGGTTTTGAGATCGTTCAGCCCGACGGCGGACGTGCCGATCAACACCAGCTTGCCGTTGATCTTGCTCGGCGGCACCGAATTATCGAGAACGTCGGCCGCCGAGACATAAATCGATGGATCCTGACGCGCATAGTGCACCCACAACTGACCGTTCTTGTCGGTCGGGATCTCGACGCCCTTGAGGCGAATGGCGCGGATGCCAGTCTTGTCGGTGCGAACCAGCAGCGTCGGCGTTCCCGTGACGACGCGCAAGATCTCGAGGTTGAGCGAGGGCATGGTGTTGCCCTGGGCCCGCATGATCATCGGCACGCGGCGGATCAGACCGTCGCGCTCGGTCGGAATACTGAACAGGCCGCGACCTGCCGCGACTTTCTCGATCACAGGCACGTTGCGGAGCAGCCCGGGGAATTCGAACATGAAGCGCTCGGCGTTCGCTTCGCCAACCGTGGCAACGCCAGTAAAGGGCAGCGTCTTGTCGATGTCGGACGTGATCTCCTGCTGCCCGGTCTCGCCCAGCACCACGCGCGAGCGCTTGATGGCATCAGAAAGGACCTGATCGTTGCTCGGCAGCTCGCGCAGCCTGGCACGGGTGGCATCATCAAGATAACGCATCTGGTTGGCGACGAGATCCGGATTGAGCCGGTCGGGTTCGGAAAACACCACGTCGAAACCGATCGCCACCGCGCCGAGATTGGTGAGGTTGGTGATCATGTCCGCGATCCGCGTGCGCGACCACGGCCATTGACCGAACTTGGCGAGGCTCTTGTCGTCGATATCAACGATGGTGACCGGCCGCACCGTCTTGTGGCGAGGGTCGACATGCTGGAATATGTCGAAGACGCGCAGCCGCAGCTCCTGTACCGGCGGCGGATCCCAGACGCGCAGAGCTGCGAACACGACCAGCAGCGAAAGGCACAGCAGCCGCGCCAAGCCGAACTTTCGCGCAAACCACCGGCGCAGGATCTTGAGACGTTTCATGTTGGTCGAAGTTCCTGCCGCGCGCCGCCTCCGTTGGACCGATCATGCAGCGAAGGCCTGCAAATTGCCATGCCCCATCGGCGGACGATACGGTCTTTTTGGCCGCGACCAGCCTCGTTACACGGAGCCACCGACGGAGTGATTGGTGACGATGAAGTCGCTGGCATGCAGGTTGTTGACAACGACATTCTTCAACAGGATCGTCTCGTGATCGTCCAGCCGGACCAGCGTATCGGCATTCTGCTGGGTGAGGGTGATATCGCCGAACGAGTTGATGATGTCGAACTGGCGTACGTCGATCTTGTCGAGCGTGGTGTCGAATTCGTAGACCGTGTGCTGGACCGTATCCGAAAAGGATTTTGGCGCGAACACAAACTGGTCCTGCCCGCCTTTGCCGTCCAACGTGTCGCTTTGCCCGCTCGCGAACAACACGTCCTTGCCGCTGGTGCCGACCAGCGAGACCGGTCCCGAGCCGCCCTCATTGAAGATGAAGTTGACGGAGTCGCTGGCGCCGAAATTGTCGGTGACCTTGAACGTGACCATGTCCGTCGCCGGCTTGTCCTCTCCCGGAGCGTAGGTGACACCGCTCGCCAAGAGGGAATTGATGTCGTTTAGATTGCCGGCCCCCGTTGCCGGAGAAACGCTTGATCCCTCTGCTTGAGTCGTGGCGCTGAGCGCAAATGCTTCTGACGGTGCCGCGGGATCTTCGTCGGTGATTGCCAAACCAAGCACGGACGTCGTGCCGTCCGGATTTTCCGACACAGTGAAATGGGTCGTATCGATTTCGGGACCAGCGAGCGGATCGATCGTGACGGCGTGAGTCTGAGGCAAGGTCGTCGCGGAGGTATGGCTGCTGTCGACGACGCTCGTTGCGGTCACCGTGATGTTAAAGCTGCCGGCATAGCCGACCGGCGTCGTCAGCGTGAGGTTGCCACCGAGATCGGTGGCCTCGATGTGCCAAGTGTTGTTGCCGGCGTCGTAGGTTCCGTAGTTGAATTCCGAACCGACGGGCGCACCTGCGATCGTCACGTAGGTGTCGTCGGGGTGCGCGCCGGTCGGGATGGTGACCGTGATCGGAACGTTGATTGGGGTGTGCTCAGGCCCTTCCGATTTGGCAATATTGGACAACTCGCCGGAACTAAGCCCCAGGAAGTCCTCGATCGAAGCCGTGTACGTGGGATATGAGCTCAAAAACGCTTCAAAGTTTCCGTCAGTCGGGACAATTTGGGAGCCGTTGACATCGCTGTGCGCCGTCGAGACGATGGCGACCTGACCGGTGACGCGGGTGTCGCCGAAGCCATTCTCGAAGCTCTGCAGGACCTCGCCGTTCACCCGGATATTGTCGACGACCAGGAAGGACGTAACTGCATAGTCCTTCTCGTTCATCACACCTGCGCCAAAGGCGTAGGTGCCGTCGGTCTGAATCTTATAGGTAAATGTGTGCCAGCCGGTCGAGCCATAGCTTCCGGTCGCCTCGATGTCCGATAACAGGAACGCGGCGCCATTTACGCTTGCGAAGGCAAAGTCGTTGTACGGCAGATAGTCATCAGTGGTGAAATTCCAATCAACACTGACGATGTCACCGGCATGCAGCGACAGCGGGGTCAGAAGCGCCGAGCCATCCGTGGGATAGATGCTCGTATTCGGCCCAAGCGACAGGACCGGAGCGACGGCCATTTCAACCTCCGCCGGCGCCGTCACTTCCGTGCCTATCGAGGCAGCCTGGTCCGACACCGGCGTCGTGCCGCCGTGGCCGGCGCCGGAGATGTCGATCGAGACCGGGGAGCTGGCACTGACCGCGCCAGTATAGGTGTTGTCGATCGCGTGGACATCGAGCGTGCCGGGCGTGCCGCTGAAACTTTCATTCGGAACGAAGCGGATCAGCGTATCAGTGCTGAGCACCAGCGCATTGGTATTGCTGACGCCGAAAATATCGACCCACTGGTCGGTGCCGGCGATCTCGTATTGCCAGCTGCCCTGGTCCGACGTGGCGTTGTCGGCGCTGACCGCGATCGCCTTGAAGCTCGCGCCGGTATCGACGTCGTGGAACTTGCCCGCGAAGAGGTCGCTGACGGCGCTGCCGGTCGGATTGGTGTTGTCGGCAGCGACGGAATCCAGCGTCGTGCCGTCGAGCGTCGGGGCATCGTTGGCGCCGTTAACGTTCACCGTCAGCGTCGCGGTGCCGTGCGCGCCATGCGCGTCCGTGGTTTGGACCGTGAACGTGTCGACATAGGCGCCTGCCTGCAACGCGTTGATTGCCGCAGAGTCGGGCACGTAGTCGTAGTTGCCGCTGGAATCAACCGTCAGCGAACCGTACTGTCCCACCACCGTCGTCGTCGCGTTGTGCTCGGCATCGAGCAAGGCGTAGCTCAGCGTCGCCGTCTCGCCGGTGTCGGCATCGGTGCCGGCCAGCTTGCCGGTGAGATCGGCGAAGCTGTCGGAGACGCCCGTATCGGCGAGCGTGCCGATGTCGAGATCGGCGAGGGCCGGCGCATCGTTCGCGCCCGATATCGTGACGGTGACCTCGGCCGTGTCGGACTTGTGGCCGTCGTCGAGCGTGATGGTGGAGACCACCGTCGCGGTCTGGCCCTGCCCGAGGAAATCCAGCGCGCTGTCGGCGATCGAGTAGCTCCAGCCGACGGTGCCGTTGTTCTTGTTGCCGGTCTGCTGCAGCGTCAGCGCGTGTTCGAGCGCGGAGATCTCGTCCGGCGTCAGGGTCAGAGCCGTGGTGTGATCGGCGGCAAGCCAGGTCACGTCTTGATGGGTGATCTTCGCCGTCGGCCGCTCGGTCAGATCGATGTCGGTGAAATCGATGGTGCCGGTGCCGCCCGACGCCGGATCCATCGTGGCGTCGCCGGTTTTGTTGTCAAGCTCGGCGAAGCTGACGCTCGGCGACGTCTCGGCGGCGTTGAACGCCGGCGCGTCGTCGGCGGCGTTGAGCGTGATCAGCGTGCCGCCATGGCCGTCGCTGCTACCGGCAAAATGCGCGTTGCTGTAGTCCCCTCCGGTGAGCTTCACCGTGATGCTGTGGCCGTAGGCATCGCTGACGACGAGATCGCCGGTCGCGGAATCGTAGGTCGCGGAGGTACCGCCGTCGAACTCGATGGTCGACAGGTCGAGCTTGTCGGTCGACGCAAAGCCTGCAACCGACCCGCCGAAGCTGGACGTGTCGATCTGGAGCTCGGCGCCGCCGCCGTTGAAGGTGATCGTCTGCGACACCGCGGCGTCGACATCGAGCGTCGCATTGGCATCGATCGTGACCGAGCCGGAGCCGGACAGCGAACCGAACAGCGACAGGGTGCCGTCGGTATGGATCTCGATCGTGTTGGTGTTGGTGATGCTGCCGGTGATCGAGGTGGTCCCCCAGCTCTCGATCTTGCCGGAGTTGGTGATGCCGAAGCTCACCCCGTCTGCACTCGAGACCGAGGCGCCGTCATGGAGATCGATTTCGCCGGCATTGTCGATCTTGGACAGCGTACCGAACACGCTCGTACCTGAAACCGTCCAGGTGCCAGCCGCCTTGTTGTCGAACGTGGCGCTGGCGACCGAGATGTTGCCGTTGATGTGCCCGCTGTTGTTGATGGTGACGGGACCGCCGGTCTCGACGATCGCCGAGGTCGTCGACGTCACGGATCCGGCATCGTCGAGCCCGATCGTTCCGGAATTGTCGATCAGAACCGAGGCCGAACTGCCCGCATGCACCGAAATCGCCGCAAAGCCGTCCGCGCCGGTGACGTGGCCGTCCGCATCGTTGGTGATGTGAACCTGGCCCGTCGCGTTGAACGCCTGCGTTACGCCGATTCCGACGCCACTCGTGCCGGTGATGCGGCCGTCATTGGTTATGGTGATGTTGGCGGCGCCATTGCCGAAAGCCGTGAGGCCGGCTGCACCGGTGGCGGAGCCTCCATTGGTGACATTGATGTCACCCCCGCCGAGATCGAACACGTTGATCGCGGTGCCTGCGGCCGTGATCGAGGAATCCTCGCCCGTCGTCACAGTGACCGTGCCAACGCCTTGCGTGAAAGCCGCAATGCCCGAGCCCGCATCAGTGATGATCGTGGCATCGCTCTGGACCGTGACGTCACCATGGACCGCACCGTCGAAATTGCTGCCACCGCCGGTGTATCCGGCCATGATGCCGGCCGGTGCATGGTTGCTCTTGGTGTTGATCACGCCGGAGTGGATCGTTCCGTGGGCGCTGACGAAGATCGTGCTGTGCACGTCGCTGCCGATCGCGGTCGCCTCGTTGACGGCGTCAATACCGACACTGCCCGACCTGAGGACGTCGCCATGTGACATCACGACGCTGATGTCACCGGCGTTGAGGCTGTAGGCATCGATGCCGTAGCCTGACGTTGCCTCGACATGAGCATTGGCACCGATGTTGACGATCACGTCGCCCGTGCCGCCGCTGACCGCCGATGCCTTGATGCCCGCCACCGCGCCGGTCACGGTGGTGCCGGCGCCATCATTCACCGTGACATCACCATTGCCGTAGTTGTAGGCGTGGATGCCATAGCCGCCAGAAGTGATATCGGCGTAGTTGTTGACGACGACGCTGCCGTTTACATCCGTGTTGGCCACCGAACCGGTGGTCGCACCGGTGTAGCCGGCCTGGATGCCGGCTGGCGTATTGCCGCTCTGGTTCAGGCTGCTGCCGGAGTTGATCGTGCCATGCGCATTGACGGTGATCGTGCTGTCCTCGGACGCATCGAGCGAGATCGCCCGATTGACGGCGACGATTCCGGTGCTGTCCGAGGTCAAGACGCTACCCGATTCGGTCGTGACCTTGATGTCACCGACGCCGTAACTGCGCGCCCGGATGGCATAAATCGAGCTACCCGTCACGTTGCCGCCGGCATCGATGGTGACGTCGCCGTCGCCGTGGGTCGTTGCATCGATGCCGTAGGCAGCGCCGGCCGCGCCGCCAAGCTGGGTGATCGAGATGTCGCCGGCGTTGGCGGCATTCAGATTCTCGACCAGAATGCCTTCCGAATCCGCCCCGGTGCCCGTCGCCTTGCCGGTGAGATTGTCGATCGTGATGTTGCCCGAAGCCGTCGCGCTGTCGGTCAGCGCGATGCCGTTGCCGGCGAGCCCGGTGATGTCACCTGTCGCGGTCAGCGAGATGTTGCCGGCACCATTCTGGGTGACGACGACGCCATTCGCCGCGCCCTTCAGCGTGCCGCTGGGCGTGAGCACGACGTTGCCTGGTGCGCCGGCCATGCCGCCGGATGCAGTGAAATCCAGCGCATCACCGCTCGAGGTCGTGATGTCGGCCGCGCCGGTGACCGTGAACGTGCCGCCGGTCGAGGACTGGCCGGTGATGGTGCCGGTAAAGCTCTGGCCGACGACCTTGTCGAGCTGAAGCGTATCGGCGCCGCCGGCGAAGGTCACGGTCTGCGCCGTCGCGCCGGCGAGCTCCAGCGTTGCGCCATCGTCGATGACCAGCGAGCCGGCGTCCGCGAGGCCGCCGGAGAGGTTCAGTGTCCCCGCCTGCACCTCGATCGTGCCGGTGTTGGTGATGCCGGCCGAAATCGTGTTGAAGCCGGAGACGCCGTAGAGATGGCCGGAATTGTTGAGGCTGCCGCCGTTGATCGAAGCCACCGTCAGATAGAGCTTCGAGGTGCCGTCAACGGTGACCGCGCCACTATTGTTGGTCACGTTGAGGCTCGACAGCTTCAGAATGCCGCTATTGATCGCCTTGATATCAGCAGTGTTGACAATGGCCTCGCCGATGACGTCGAGCTCGCCGCCGTTGGCCTGGAGCAGCTTGCTGTTGGTGAGCGTATGGATGACGACGGGGTCGATCGTCAGCGTGCCGCTGGTGACTGATATCGTGCCGGTGTTGGTGATGTCGGCATTGCTGATGGCGCTCGCACCGGTCGATTCCAGCGTACCGGCAAGCGTCAGCGTGCCGCCGTCGATCGTCGCGGTAGAAAGATCGAGCGTCGAGCCCGCCTCGATCGATACGACACCGCCGCTGATCGTGGCGTCGTTCAGGAACATCTCCGCATGGGCGTCGACGCTGACGTTGCCGGCGTTGTTGACGATCGAGCCTTTGTCGATCGTCAGCACAGCACCCGCAAAGACTTCGATCGTGCCGAGGGACAAATTGCCGACGGTCTCGTTCGCAAACTCGACCGCACCCTTGACGTGGACCGCGCCGGAATTGTTCAGCGTGCCGTTCTCGATCAGGTTGGTGCCGTCGAGCTCCAGCGTGCCGAGAATGGCGAGGGTGCCGCCGTCGATCGTCACGGCGTCGGCGACCAGCGTCGCGACGGAATCGACCTGCACGGTACCGCCGGCATTGGCGATGCCGGTGTCCAGCGTGAGCGTGCCGCCCGACAATTCGATTGTGCCGGAATTGGTGATGGTGGTCAGCGTGTCGATCTTGCCGCCTGCCGCGAGCGTGAGCTGGCCCGCGTTGGTAATCTTGGCGGTACTGGCGACGACGTCGCCGTTCGTCCTGGTGATCGTCTCGACATCGATCGCGCCGCCGACAAGAACGGTGCCGTCAGCCGCATTGGTGAACTTCGCATCGGCATTGAGCGTGAGCTTGCCCCCGAGCGTCAACGTGCTGTGATTGATGACCTCCGGCGCCGTGTGGTGCACCGTTGTGTCGTAATCATCCATCGTGAGCGACTTGCCGTACGCGGCAGCGTCGATCGTGACGGGATAGGACGGCGTCAGCCCATGCAGCTGATCGGTGATGATGATGACGTCATCCTTGCTGGTCGGAACCGTGCCGGTTTCCCAGTTCGCAGCGTCCTTCCAGAAACCACCCGAGGGCTGGTTCGTCCCGATCCAAACCACCGCCGGGGCGTCGGTGCCCGTGAGCGTGACGGTGATGGTCTGTTGCGAGGTCGCATTGTGCTCGTCGGCGACCGTGACGGTGTAGACCAGCGTCAGCACTTCGCCCTTCGGAATGAAGTCGGCGAGATAGACGGGCAGATCGGCCAGCGACCAGTTGATGGTCCCGGTGCCGGTGCCGGTTGAATCCAAGCCGGTCCCGATCGCAACCGACATGGCCTTCTGGAACGCGGCGAGCGGGCCGGGAGGCACGGTGGTGCCGTCCGGCAGGCTCGCGCTGGCCAGCGCCACGGACACGGTGTGGGTGTCCGTGAGGTCGACATCCTTGAAGGTGAGGGTGCCAGCGGTCGGAACGTTGGTGGTGAGCGGCCCGCCCGGCACGCTTGTGCCGCCGGAGAAGGTGATGGTCGGCACGCTGGTCGTGATCACCGGCCTGTCGTTGGTGCCGGTGATCGTGATGGTGATCGGGATGTCCTTGGTTTCAGGGTTGACCGCGAAATTGTTGTTGACGTGGACAACGTAAGTCAGCGTCAGCGTTTCGCCGTCGGCGAGGAAGTCGAACGCGTGGTCAGGGATCGTGTAGGTTGCAACCGCGGTTCCGTTGTTGTTGTTGCCGCCATCGGCGACAACATCGATCTTGACCTGCGTCGCCGCAATATCCTGCTTCTGGAGAGCAGTGAGCGAGGGAGTGACGTCGTGATGGCCGGAATCCGTATAGGTGTATTTTGATGCATCGAGGTCCACCGACACCGTCGGCCGGTCGCCCAGGTTTTGGTCGACGAAGTTGACCCTGAAGATGATGATATCGGGAGGTACGGCATCGCCGGTGGCGTCGCCGTGGTCGCCGGTCGCCTTCGCGTGCTCGGTCAGGGCGAACGCAGTCACCACATTGCCGTTGGCATCGAGGACGCTTGCGAACGGCGCGCCTGGAATTCGATCGACACCCCCCTTGTCGGACCCACCCGGCGCAGGACTGCCGGCACCGCCGGCGACGGTGTTGGTGAAGATCGCCTGTGCGGTGGTGCCGTCCGGGTTCTTGATCAGGACGATGTCGCCGGTCTGGGTGATGCTGTCGGTGGAGTTGTTGGTGAGCTTGGTGTTGGTGTTGTTGTCGGTGAACTTCAGCGTGAACACGTCGTTGATCAGCTTCTGCACGTCCGGGGACAGCAGTGCATTGGTGACCGAGACGTTGCCGCCGCTGATCTGGATCATCTGGCCGGCCTGGTTGACCGTCGCGATCGGCAGCAGCGTCTGCTTGTCGAACAGGATGTAGGAGCCGGTGGTGCCGTTCGGCTCGACCAGCACCTGGAAGTTCGCCTGCGGCTGCGGGTCGCCGCCACCCGAGGGCACGACGAACGCGATCTCGGTCAGCACCGCCGTGCCGCGAATGCCCATGGTGGCGACCGGCGTGTCGACCTTCATGTCGCCGTGCTTGGCGGTCTCGCCGGCGACGAAGGTGATGGTGCCCGCGACCAGGCTGAGCAGCGAGGAATTATTCGACCCGTTGGGGTCGTAGACCATCTCGTTCAGCACCATCCGCGCGTTGGCGGACAGGCCGAACACGGTGCCGTCGATGAAGGTGATGCCGAGCGTCGAGTCCGAGCCGGTCGAGACCACGTCGCCCTTCTCGACGTTATCGCCATTGTTGAGGATGACCGAGACGCCGTTGCGGACCACGGTCGCACTGCCGGTCAGCTTGGTGACGTGACCGATGACCTGCGCCGCGGCGGCGCCGGGCGCAGCCTGCGCGACCTGAACGTAGCCGGTGAGCGCGCTGACGATGTCGCCGGTAAGATGGGCGCCGTCGGGCGAGGCGATCGCCGCGCGCTTGTCGCCCCTGAAATAGTCGTGAACGACGAAGTCGTGACCGTCGTGCGAGAGCACGAGATCACTGCCGGTGCGTTTGAACTCGCCATGGAAGATCAGATTGGGGTCGGCAATGACCACCGCGCCGTCAGGCACGTGGCCATGCGCCGTGGCGGTAAAGGATTCAACATGGCTATCGGCGGACGAACGGGAACCCTGGCCATCCAAGGTGAGCCCGGCGCCAAATTTGCCAGCGTAATTCAACCGGGCACCATGAAAAGGGTTAAAATCTAAGTAAGTATCGACCGCTTAAGCTTGCATAGCATTACCAAGTCCTTAGCGAAACCATCTATTGCTTGTGTGGTTTCGTGTCACTTGGCGGCGGAGGCCTATGCCTACGGCGACATCCAAAGATAAAATGAAGTAAGACTTACAGAGATTTCGAGTAAATCGTCGCGCGCCCAAGTCCATCTTCCACTAGATTACGTATTCGATGGTATTAACCATCCATCGGATACTTATGTCATCTTTTCTTCGCGGCACCCCGGGCCATACTGTGGCAAATACGGAGCTAAATCTGTGACCTAACTAACAGAACCCGTAAAATAGCTGGTCATTAGCCATGGAAGCAGAATCGCTTCCCGCAACTTCCGACTGCACTCCCGTTGATTTCGCGGCGGCGTCTCTCGTTGCCCGGGCCTGTAAGATTTTACGGAGTCCGAGAAGGAGCGGTTGAGCGTGCTCCCCGCCAGTCGGCCCCCTGCCGCGCGCGTTAAGCAGAACAAAACGCCCCGTCTCGCACCATCTTCGCGAAAGCAACAAAGCCCGGCGCGTCCAGGTCAAGAGGGACCCGTCGAAGCCGGACAGGGATGTCAGATGAAGACCGCTGCTCGCTCGCGCGCCTGGCGCGCTATCCTTATGCTGTGCGGATTGATCCTGCTCGGATCGGCCGCCGATCTTCGCGCAGCCAATTTGCTGTCGCCGGGCGCGGGCGCGCTCATACGCAAATCAGCCGAGCCGTTCGGCGTGTTCGCCTTCGCCATTTCGAGCGGAGGCATGCGGCAGAAATGGCTTGGACTGAAGGAGAAGCTCGACGACGACATGGTGCAGCTCGTGCTGTGCGACGGCGATCGCGACAATTGCGCTTCGCCCGCGGCGCTGAAGCTGCTCGCCATCGTCGACGAGGCCCGCACCCGCGACGGCCGCGCGCGGCTCGGCGAGACCAACCGCGCCATCAACCTCGCCATCCACGCCGAGAGTGACGGCGCCGAAGATATCTGGAGCTCGCCGCTGGAGACCTTCCAGCGCGGCGCCGGCGATTGCGAGGATTACGCCATCGCCAAGCTGGCCGCGTTGCGGCTTGCCGGCGTCGCCGCCGAGGACCTCCGCCTCGTCGTGGTGCGCGATATCAGGAGCGGCGAAGGCCATGCCATTGCCTCCGCAAGGCTCGACGGCCACTGGCTGATGCTGGACAACCGCCGCATGACGATGGTCGAGGATGACGACGCGCGCAACTATCAGCCGCTGTTCGTGCTCTATCAGTCCGCCGTGCTGAGATATGTCGGCGAGCCCGTGCGGCTCGCGGGCGTCGACAGCCAGCACGTCTCGACCGAGGCACATTGATCCAGCTCGCAGTCCGGTAACTACATCCAAGGCCTGCCCGCTCAAGGTGACCGAGGAAGGTGCAGCGATCCTGCGGGATCCGGTAGGCCCTCTTTACGGACCGCTGCCGCGCTCCCATTTGCAGATGACCTCGCAAGTGACCGCATTTGCGGCAGCGCGATTCAGGAGGCCGAAACATGTTCGGGTCATGGTCGCGACCGATGCAGAACCTGTTGGTATGACCGTCATGAAGCCGGACAGCTCGGCGCTCGAAGTCCGAGGGTTAACGAAGCGTTTTGACCGCTTGGCGGTCGACAACCTCGATCTCACCATTCATGCCGGCGAATTCTATGCGCTGGTCGGCCCTAACGGTGCCGGCAAGACCACCACGTTGCGCATGGTCGCGGGCCTGCTCAGGCCCGATGAGGGCGGCGTTTCGATCTTCGGCATTGATGCGCTCGCGAATCCCGTCGCGGCCAAGCAGGTGATGGCATGGGTCTCGGACGAGCCGATGATCTATGACAAGCTCACACCGCTTGAGTACCTCGAATTCGTCGCCGGCCTCTGGGGCATTGCGCCTTCAGCGTCGAAACCGGTCGCCGAGGAGCTGGTGAGCTCGCTCGGGCTTGAGCCGCACCGGCACGAGCGCTGCGAAGGTTTCTCCAAGGGCATGCGCCAGAAGGTGGCGCTTGCCGGCGCACTGGTGCACGATCCCCGCCTCATCATTCTCGACGAGCCGCTGACGGGCCTCGACGCCGTCTCGGCCCGCAATGTGAAGGGGCTGCTCGGGATGCGCGTCCGGGCCGGCTGCACCGTGATCATGACGACGCATATTCTCGAGGTCGCCGAGCGCATGGCCGACCGCATCGGCGTGATTGCCGCGGGCCGTCTCGTCGCGGAGGGCACGCTGACCGAGCTGCGCCAGCAGAACGGCCATGCCGACACCAGTCTCGAAGATCTCTTCATCGCCCTGGTGACGCTGCAGGACGCGGCATGAGCTCGGCGACCGCGCTCTCCTGGTTTGCCCGTCACGAGCTCCGCCTCGCCTGGCGCGAATGGTTCGCCATGATGACCGGTGGCCGGCGCCGGCGCGCCCGCGCCGCCATGATCGGGCTGTTGTTCTTCGCCGCACTGCTGCATGTCCCGGCCTGGGCGGTGATCGGCCGCTTCGCCAATCTGCAATTGCCGCTCGACAAATCCTCGCTGATCGTGATCTCGGCGACGATCTTCCTCGCCTGGACCCTGATGGTCTCGCAGGCGATCGAATCGGTGACGCGGGTGTTTTACGCCCGCGCCGATCTCGATCTCATCATGTCCTCGCCGGCAACGCTCGCCAATCTGTTCTCGGTGCGCATCGCCGCAATCGCACTCACCGTCACGATGATGGCGCTGCTGTTCTCGACGCCGTTCATCGACGTGCTGTTGATCGGTGGCGGTGTGCGCTGGCTTGCCGCCTTCGGCGTGGTCATCGCGATGGGCCTGTCGGCCGCGGCGATCGCGATCGCCGTCACGATTCTCCTGTTCCGCCTGATCGGCCCGGCGCGAACGCGCTTCGTCGCCCAGATCCTGGCTGCGATCATCGGTGCGGGCTTCGTGATCGCGCTCCAGGTCGCGGCGATCGTCTCCTACGGCACGCTGTCGCGCTTCACCATCCTGACCTCAGGCGCCCTCGCCGCCCACGCGCCCGACATCGACAGTATCTGGTGGTGGCCGGCGCGAGCCACCATGGGCGATGTCAAGGCGCTGCTGCTGCTTCTCGCGCTGGGGCTGATGTTGCTCGGATGCGTGATGACGATCTTCTCGGGCCGCTTCGCCGACACCGCAATCGACGCTGCCGCTTACGGCACGTCCGGCCGCAAGCGCGCGAAGGAACGTCCGTTCCGCGGCGGCTCGCGGCAACAGGCGCTGCGGCGCAAGGAGTTCGTGCTGCTCTGTCGCGATCCCTGGCTGATCTCGCAGACCCTGATGCAGCTGCTCTATCTGGTGCCGCCGGCGCTGTTGCTCTGGCGTAGCTTTGGCGACAGCTCCGCGGCGCTGACGCTGATCACGCCCGTGATCGTGATGGCCGCGGGTCAGCTCGCCGGCGGGCTCGCCTGGCTGACGATCTCGGGCGAGGACGCGCCGGACCTGGTCGCGACCGCGCCGCTGACGCCCTCAAGCGTCATCCGCGCCAAGATCGAAGTGGTGCTGATCGCGATCGCAATCATCTTCTGCCCGCTGGTGGCCGCGCTGGTTTTTGCTTCACCATTCCAGGCGGCCATCACGGCCACCATGATCATCATCGGCGCGGCCTCCGCCACCGCGATCCAGCTCTGGTTCCGGGTCCAGGCCCGGCGCAGCCAGTTCCGTCGCCGCCAGACCTCGTCGCGGCTTGCGACCTTTGCCGAAGCCTTCTCCTCGATCGGCTGGGCCGCCACCGCCGCGCTGCTGCTGACGCTGCCGACCGCCGGCATCGTCAGCGGCCTGATCACCGCGGGCCTGGTGGCGATGACCTGGAAGTTCAGTCCGAGGCGCGATTAAAGGCAGGGGCTGACGGTGCGACACTGACGCGCTGTTGATTGCGTCCTGTTGGCGACCCGCTGCGTTGCACGCTAGACTTTCCCCCGAGGTCATCGGGGATGCATTTCATGCGGCGACTTATTTCGGCGGCGATTGCGCTGTTGAGCGCGTGTCTCTCACCGGCCCTGGCCCAGCAGCCGCCTCAGCGCAGCGAATGCCTGGCGATGGCGAATGCTGCGCCCCGCGCCTTACCCGTCGCTTTCAGGCAGGCCGCCGCCGCGCCTGAGGTCGAGATCACCTATGCCGGTCACTCCACCTATTTCATCGACACGCCGGGCGGCGTGCGCATCGCGACCGATTACAGCGGCGCATATCAAGTGGGCCGGCTGCCCGATGTCGTCACCATGAACCGGGCGCACAGCACCCACTATTCGCTCAATCCGGACAAGCGCATTCCCCACGTGCTGCATGGCTGGGGCGAGGACGGCAAGCCGGCGGTCATTTCGGAGCGCATCGGCGATAGCTTCATCCGCAACGTCACGACCGACATCCGCCGCTATTTCGGCGACGATTCCGGCATCAACATGATCCGCGACGGCAATTCGATCTTCATCTTCGAGGTCGCGGGCCTGTGCATCGGGCACCTCGGCCATCTCCACCACAAGCTGGACGACAGCCATTTTGCGCAGATCGGCCGGCTCGACATCGTGATGGTGCCGATCGACGGCACCTACACCATGTCGCTCGATGGCGTTTCGGAGATCACCAAGCGGCTGCGTGCCTCGGTGGTGTTGCCGATGCACCGCTTCGCCACCCCGCTCGACGAGTTCATGCAACGCATCGGCCGGCAATTCGAGATCGACCGCCGCCCCGAGCGCTCCTTGCGGATCTCACGGGATACGCTGCCGACGACGCCGACGGTGATCATCCTCGACGGGGTCTGAGGCCGACACCGGAACGCATGACCCCGCTCCGACTTGGTTGCGTCGAGATCATCCTCGATCGGAGCAATCATGAGCAGAAGGTTCCTGGTCATCGGCGCGTTTGGCGCCATCTATTTGCTTTGGGGTTCCACCTATTTCGCCATCACGTTGGGATTGAAATCGATCCCGCCGTTCTTGCTGATGGCGCTTCGCTCGTTCTGCGGCGGCATCGTGTTGCTGGCCATGAGCGGCAGGCAGGTCGCGACTGTGCCGTTGCGGACGTGGATCAATGCGAGTCTGTGCGGGCTGCTCTTTTTCGTGGGCTGCCATGGCGTGCTCGCCTTCGCGCAGCAGTCGGTTCCTTCCGGCGTGGCGGCGATCGTGCTCGCCACAATCCCGTTCTGGATCCTGTTGATCGACGTCCTGTTTCCCGACGATCAGCGACCAAGGCCCCTTGCTCTGCTCGCACTAGTACCGGGCTTCTTCGGCGTTGGACTCGTCGCATGGCAGCACGTCGAGCAGGCCGGCATCGGCATGCTTCCCATCGTCGGGCTGCTGCTTGCGGCGCTGTCGTGGTCAACAGGGACGGTTCTGTCCCGACGCATGTCGAGCCAGGCGTCCGCCATTCTGCTGTCGGGGATGCAGCTTTCGGTCGGAGGCATGGTGTTGTTCGCAATCAGCTGGCTGTCGGGCGAGATCGGCGGCTTCAGACCGGGCGACGTCTCGCCGACGTCGCTTGCGGCCGCGCTTTGGCTGATCATCTCGGGCAGCGTGATCGGATTCGTTGCCTACAACTGGCTATTGGAGAATGTCTCGACCTCGCTGGTATCGACCTACACGTTCGTCAATCCTGTCATCGCCGTGCTGCTCGGCACTCTCGTGCTCGGCGAGCCGTTCTCTCGCATGATGCTGCTTGGCGCGGGGCTCGTCATTATCTCGGTGATCGTCATCTGGTGCGCGGAACGCCCAGAGAGTCATCCGACGAGCGACAAGGCTGGCCGGGGCGTCGGAGATCTGTCCTTGCACAAGACCTGAGCCATCGACGGCAATTTTCTCCAAGTCGGTTCTCGGCCGGTCGTGCTGATCTCCCTGGCCAACAGGAGATCGACATGACCGGCCTTGCCAGATTATTGCACGCGGATGGTCCCAACCCCGAACACGCGGCGGCGCTTCAGCTCTATGGCCGCTTCGTCGGCGATTGGGACGCCGAGATCACGGCCCACGGCGCTGATGGAACGGAGCACACCGCGCCCGGCGAGATCCATTTCGGCTGGGTGCTGGAAGGACGGGCCGTGCAGGATGTCTGGATCATTCCCCGTCGCGCTGATGGCCCCGCCTTTCCGATCGCCGGCAATTGGTACGGCACGACGCTGCGGATCTACGATCCCACCATTTCCGCGTGGCGGATTTCCTGGTTCGATCCCGGACGCCGTGTATTCCGACAGCAGATCGGCCGCCCGCGCGGCGAAGACATCGTGCAGGAGGGCACGACCGAAGCCGGTGACCTGACGCGCTGGAGTTTTACCGAGATCACCACGGACTCCTTCCACTGGCTCGGCGAGGTCAAGCCCGCGGCGGAGGCCGATTGGCGGCTGGTGGTCGATGTAAGGGCGAGGCGGCGCAAGGGCTGAGCGGAACATTGCTGCGCTCGCCACGGAGGGCGCGCTTGCACAAGCCGCGCTGCCGCGCAGTCAAATGAGGTGGTAGGCTCCCGTCACAAAAACATGAGGGAGCGAATGTCGATGGCTGCAAGCGGTCTGCCCGCCAACACCAGCGGGCTCTTCGTCGAACCGCGCGAGGACTGGCTCGCGCAGCATCAGGAAGAGATCATCGATCCCGCCAGGCCGATCGTCGATCCGCATCATCATCTCTGGAATCGCGGCCATCGCTACCTGATCGAGGAGATGGCCGCCGACATCTCTTCCGGCCACAACATCATCGCCACCGTCTATGTCGATTGCCGCTCGATGTACCGCGCGTACGGGCCCGAGGCGTTCCGACCCGTCGGCGAGGTCGAGTTCGCCAACGGCGTCGCGGCGATGAGCGCGAGCGGCGGTTACGGCAGGGCGGCGATCTGCGCCGGCATCGTCAGCCATGTGAACCTGCTGCTCGGCGATGCGGCAAGGCCCGTGCTGGAGGCGGAGATCGCCGCCGGCAATGGCCGCTTCCGCGGTATCAGGCATTCGTCCGCCTGGGACCAGGACCCGGTCGTCGCCGGCATGTATGCGAACCGGCCGAAGGGATTGTTGCAGGATCCGGCCTTCCGCAGGGGCTTTGCCTGCCTTGCGCCGCTTGGCCTCAGCTTCGATGCCTGGCTGTTTCATCCGCAGATCGGCGAGCTCACCGAGCTGGCGCGCGCCTTCCCCGACACCAGGATCGTGCTCGACCATTGCGGCGGCCCGGCCGGCGTCGGCCGCTTTGCCGGACGGCGTGAAGAGGTGTTTCCAGAGTGGCGCGCTTCGATCCGGGAGATCGCCCGTTGCGAGAACGTGGTGGTGAAGCTTGGCGGGCTCGCGATGTGCCTGCTCGGCTACGACTTCCATCTGCGCGAGAGGCCGCCGTCATCGGAAGAGCTTGCCGCGGCGTGGAAGCCTTATGTCGAGACCTGCATTGAGGCGTTCGGGCCGACGCGCGCGATGTTCGAAAGCAATTTCCCGCCCGATAAAGGCCAGTGCAGCTACCAAGTGATCTTCAACGCTTTCAAGCGCATTGCGGCACCGATGAGCGAGGCGGAAAAGACGGCGCTGTTCTCGCGGACCGCGACCGACTTTTACCGGCTCGAACTGCCGTCATGACGCGAAAGAGGGGCCGGGATGTTGGTCCCGTCCCCTCTTCCGTCGTGGTCGCTGGGAAGCGTCCTTGAATTTGATGAAGACTAGCCGGCACCCATGAGCGTCGCCGGACGGCGTTCGACGGGCGAGAGGAACATGCGCTTGAGCTTGTTGACGACGCGGATCATGAAGCCGATGACGGCCGGGTTGGTCTTGCGGCAGAAGGCGATCTTCTTGACGTGACCCTCGACATGCCATTTGGCATGCGCGCCGTCGCGGAAGAAGATGACGTCGCCGACGCCATAGCGCTTCGGCGGCAAGCCATCGCTTTCGAGCACGATCGATCCTTCCAGGATCATGATCGTCTCGTCGAAATCATAGTACCAATTGAAGCGGCCTTCGGTGCAGGACCAGATGATGGTCGAGGAGGTGCCATCCGAGCTGGTCGAGAGGATGTGCGAGCGCGACACCGGGTTGCCTTCGATGATCCAGGCCGGCTCGATCGGCCGCAGCTCGAGATCGACATTGCAACTACCAATTTCAATCGATGCCTGCGACATCCGTTTCCCCAGGTACAATATGATTAACCGGGTTTAATCCCGGATTGTTTCGAAAGATGATGGGAACGCTAGTCCCCGGTTTTTAATTCTTCCTTACGCTTGGCACCGACAATCCACCGCAAGTTGCAGACGCAAACCTGTTAACGCCGGGATTCCCCTGCAAATTCGCGCACATGAACCGGTCTTTTGCGGGGTGCGACAAAATGCGCGGAAAGACCGAAAAGGAGCCCATGATGCCCCTGACCCCGGAGGTTCTGACAGCCCAAGGCGAGGTCGTCGCCTGGCTCGAGAGCCTTGATGTCTCATTCGCACCAGACGAAGAGCTCTGGTTCAACATCGACGGCATCGAAAGCCCCCGGCAGATCGGCAGTGACGCCTCAGGCGGCGCCTTCGTGCTGCTGCCGTCGCAACATGTGCTCTACGTCTCATCGGACGGTCGCGCGGGTATCATCGCCGAGAGCTTCGAGGCGTTCATCCAGCTCGTCGTTGCCCGCCCCTATTGGCTCGACATCCTCAAATTCTCCGCCGGCGGCGATCTCCAGCAGATGCGGCGCGCGGCGGATGCGCTCGAGGCGACACTCGAGGACGAGGACGACGTCAACGAGGCGAGAGAGGAAATCCGGGCGCGCCTCGGCCTGCCGGAGGCCGACGATCCGGTCGGCGCGCTCTACGAGGCGGTCGCGGCGTCCGACGCCATCGTGCGTGCCACCGACGGCAGCCCGTTCACGACATTGTTCAACCGCTTCAGCATCGACAACAACCCGATGCTGCGCAACGCGGCGGCGTGAGGCAAATCATTAGAGTTTGATTTCAGGCGAGATCCCGCCGCGATGTTCACCTCTCCCCGACGGGGAGAGGTGTAGAAACCTTTACTTCGCCCACTCGCCCTTGCGGAATACCGGCACCTTGCTGCCGTCGGCCAGGATGCCGTCGATGTCGGTCTCGGCCGAGCCGATCATCCAGTCGATATGGATCAGGCTCTGATTGCCGCCTTGCGCGGCGATCTGCTGCGGCGTCAGTTGGGCGCCATTGATGAAGCACTTCGAATAGCATTGGCCGAGCGCGATGTGGGATGCTGCGTTCTCGTCGAACAGCGTGTTGTAGAACAACAGGCCGCTCTGCGAGATCGGCGAGGAATGCGGCACCAGCGCCACTTCGCCGAGCCGGCGCGCGCCCTCATCGGTGTCGAGCACCTTGTTCAGCACCTCCGCGCCGCGTGAAGCCTTGGCATCGACGATCTTGCCATCCTCGAAGCGCACCGCGATGTTGTCGATCAACGTGCCCTGGTAGGACAGCGGCTTCGAGCTCATGACATGGCCATAGACCCGCCGGCAATGCGGCGTGGTGAAGACCTCTTCGGTTGGAATGTTGGCATTGCAGCTGATGCCGTTCTTGGACAGCGAGGCGCCGCCTTCCCATTCGTGGCCATCGGCGAGACCGATGGTGAGGTCGGTGCCGGGACCGGAATATTGCAGCGCGCGAAAACGCTGGCCGTTGAGCCAGTTGGTGCGCTCGCGCAGCACCGCATTGTGGCTCGCCCAATTCGCAATGGCGTCCTCGCGATCGACGCGGGACGCCGCGAAGATCGCATCCGCGAGCTTGCCGATCGCAACCTCTTCGGGATCATTGGGGAAGACCTGCTTCGCCCAGGACGGGCTCGGATAGGCGATGATATTCCAGTTGGTGTCGAAATTGACGATCTTTTCCAGCGCCGGCTGATAGGCCATGGAATTGGCCTTGCTGGCGCGCGCGACCTTGGAAGGATCCTCCCCCGACAACAGCATCGGATTGTCGCCGACGATGGCGAGCCGCGCGGTGTTGTCCGAGAACGCCTTCGCCATGCCCTCGTAGAGCCAGTTGGCGGCGCGATCAAAGCTGTTGTCCTGGCCGTAGCGGTAGCGCGCCAGCGTCATCTCTTCGTCGGAGAGGATCGGCGTCACGATACCGGCACCGGCCTTGTAGGCGTGGACGGCGATGCGCCGCACCAGCGGCAGCGCGATCGCAGGCGCCGTCAGAAGAAGATCCTGTCCCGGCCGCAAGCCCAGTCCCACCTTCACCGCCACCTCGGCCAACCGGTCGAGTTTCACGGGATCGATGGACGTGGCGGAATTGCGTTGATCGGTCATGCCGGGCCCTCTGTCGGAATCTACAGTTCAATCTAAGTCTAGCATCACGAGACACAAGTGTGCGAGCGCCTTGCGAAGCCTGAAAGATACGCAGTTTCACGCATCTTGGTTTTCAACGCGTTGCCGATCTCAGCACCCGATCGACCATTTCAGGCGCAAGGCCGAGGTAATTTTTCGGTGAAGTGAGGGCCTCGATTGTGGCACGATCGATCCTGACGGAGACGCGGGGATCGGACGACAGCGCGTCCGCAAGGGTCAGACCCTTCTCATTGGCCAGCCGGCAGGCATCGTAGACCACGTCATGCGCCTCCTGCCGTCCCATCTGCGGCGCCAACCCCATCATGGCCGCTTCGGCCACAATCAGACCGCGACTAAGGGCGAGATTGTCGTTCATCCTGGCCTCGTCCACGATGAGGCCGGCGAGCGCGAACTTCGCCTGGTGCAGGGCGCCTGCGGTGAGCACAAAGCCTTCGGGGATCGCCATCCATTCGGCGTGCCAGGGACCTGTGGCGCGTTCGAAATCCTGCACCATGGCATCCAGCATCAGGCCCGCCTGCTGGCGCACGGCCTTGCTTGCTGCCAGCATCAGCTCCGACGAGATCGGGTTGCGCTTCTGCGGCATGGTCGAGGAGGCGCCGCGCCCCTTGACGAAGGGCTCGTAGACCTCGGCGAACTCGGTCGAGGCCATGATCATGATATCGAGCGCGATCTTGCCGAGCGAGCCGGTGACCAGCGCGAGGAAATTCACCGCTTCCGCAAAACCGTCGCGGGCGACGTGCCAGGTCGAGGCGGGAACACCGAGCTTGAGCTCGGCGCAGAGCGCCTCCTGCACCTCGAACCCCTTGGCGCCGAGCGAGGCCAGCGTGCCGGCCGCGCCGGCGAACTGGCCGACCAGCACGCGCGGCTTCAGTTGAACGAGACGTTCGGCATGGCGGTCGAACATCGCAAGCCAGATCGCGGTCTTGTAGCCGAAGGTCACCGGCAGCGCCTGCTGGAGATGGGTGCGGCCAGCCATCGGCGTGTCGCGATGGCGCTGCGAGAGGTCCGCGAGGATCCTTCGCAGCTCGGCGATATCGCGCTCGATGATCTCCAATCCGGCGCGCAGCTGCAGCACCACGGCGGTGTCCATGATGTCCTGCGTGGTCGCGCCCCAATGCACGTAACGGCCGGCCTCGCCGCACTGCTTCACCATCTGATGCACCAGAGGCAGGATCGGATAGCCGACGATGTCGGTCTCCTGCCGCAACAGATCGAAGTCGAGCGCCGTGACGTCGGTCCGCGCCGCGATCTGGTCGGCGGCAGCTTGCGGGATCACGCCGCATCGCGCCTCCGCCTTGGCCAGCGCCACCTCGACCTCGGCGTAACGCGCGACGAGCGCGACGTCGGAAAATACCTCACGCATCGCAGGCGTGCCGAAGGCATCGCGGAACAGCATGGAATCGAGCACGGTGGTCGAGGCGGGAAAAGCGGGCATGGGCGTTTCTTTGCAGCTGTCGTTGTGAGTGAGAGGTAGCTTACGCGGCCGGCGGTGCCCGGCAATGGACATTCACGGTTTGACATGCACCAGAGCCGGGCCGGCGAAGCCGGGAGACGATCTCGAGATTGTGCGCCGCCGCCTCGATCACCTCTCGTTCAAGCTGTATTCCTCCGCGCAAATGGCATAGCAGCCATCCGATGTCGCGGTGAACCTGATCGACCTCCCGGCCGACTCACAGGCTTCAAGTCGAAATCCATTTTGATTCATCATTGCCCTGAAGTCGCCGCGAGGTCCGAGTTTTCGACGTGCAGTTTCTGTTCCGGGACCATCTTCTCGACACCGACTTGCGCGAACTGAGCCGCGAGCAGGTCCCCGTTGCCGTGGAACCGCAGGTTTTCGATCTCGTGGTCCACCTCATGGAGAACCGCGACCGGGTCGTCAGCAAGGACGAGCTGATCGACAAGATCTGGCACGGCCGCAGCGTCTCCGAATCGACCTTGACGAGCCGGATCAATGCCGCGCGCAAGGCGATCGGCGACACCGGGGCGAACCAGGCGCTGATCCGCACCATTGCGCGAAAGGGCTTTCGCTTCGTCGGCAGCGTCGAGACCAAGTCCAGAGGCGCGACGGTGGAATCGCGCGGCAGCGTCACGCCGTCGCACGCGGCTCCTGCGCTGCCCGATCGCCCCGCGATCGCCGTGCTGCCCTTCACCAATATGAGCGACGACCGCGAGCAGGACTATTTCTCCGACGGCATCAGCGAAGACATCATCACCGCGCTGTCGAAACTACGCTGGTTCTTCGTCGTCGCCCGCAACTCGTCCTTCGTCTACAAGGGCCGGTCCGTGCATCTCGACGAGATCGCGCGCGAGCTCGGCGTGCGTTACGTGGTCGAGGGCAGCGTGCGGCGAAGCGGTGGCCGCGTCCGCATCTCCGCCCAGCTCAACGACGTCTCGACCGGCGGTCATCTCTGGGCCGAGCGCTACGACCGCGAGCTTGCCGACATCTTTGCCGTGCAGGACGAGATCACCGACGCCATCGTCGCCGCGATCGAGCCGCAGCTTTACGCCGCGGAAAATTTTCGCGCGCAGCAGAAGCCGCCGGGCAGCCTCGATGCCTGGGACTTCGTGATGCGCGCGCTGTCGCATTACTGGCGCGTCACGCGCGAGGACAATGCATCGGCGCAGAGGCTGCTCGAGCAGGCGATCGCGATCGACCCGGCCTATGGCAAGGCGCTGGGCCTGCTCGCGACCAGCCACATTTTTGGTGCGCATATGGGTTGGGCCGATATGGCCGCGACCGTGCCGGTCGCCGAACGCGCGGCGCTTGCCGCGGTAGAGGCCGATCGCGAGGACGCCTTTGCCCATCTCGGCCTCGCCTATACTTATCTGTTCCGCCGCCGCTTCGACGACGCGCTGGCCGAGTTCGAGCTTGCCTTGCGGCTCAATCCGAACTGCGCGATGGCGCACGCCTTCTACGGCGTGACGCTGTGCTACGCGGGACGATGGCAGGACGGCGATGCGGCCGCGCGCCGCGCGCTGCGGCTGAGCCCGCGCGATCCGCTCGCGGCGACCTATTGCGGTGTCGCCGCCTATGCCCAGTTCATCGGCCGCAACTACGAGGGCGCCATGCAGATGGCGCGGGAATCAATGCGACAGCGGGCCGATTTCGTCGGCGCGCACCGCGTGCTGACGGCCGCCGCCGGCATGTCAGGCGATCCCCTCCTGGCCGCCGCTGCGCTGGAAGGATTGCACCGCGCCCAGCCCGGCATCTCGCTCGCCTGGATCACGCGGGAGCTGCCGATGCTGCGCGAAGAGGACCGCGCGCATTATCTCGAAGGTTTTCGGCGCGCGGGGATGAGGTAGCGAAGATCTCTCCCCGCTTGCGGGGGAGATCTAGCGTGAGGCGGGAGCGCCCTACTCCTGCATCATCTCGCCGCTGCCGCCGAACTCAGCGGGAAAATCCTTCAGCTTGGGCAGGCCGTCGCGCATCGGCAGCACCGTCTCGGAATAGTTGACGTGGACGCCGGGAGCAAAGGCGAGCGTCGGGACAGTTGCCGTGAACACGTCGATCAAATCGAGCGGCGGGTGATTGGTCATCAGATGCCCGCCGCACTTCCTGCAATATTTGCGCTGGCTGAGCGGGGTCTTGGCGAAGGTCTCGACATTCTGTGCGCCTTCGGTGATGCGCACGGCTTCGGGCTTCCACAGGCTGAAGGCGTTCACCGGCCCGCCCGACCAGGAGCGGCAGGAGCGGCAATGGCAATAGCCCATCGCGGCCGGCTCGCCCGTGACCTCGATGGTGACCGCGCCGCAGAAGCAGTGTCCGACATGTTTCATCTTGGTTCTCCTGAGATGGATTGGGATAGAAATTCTTGGCTTACAAATGAACCGCTGCCACGCATCCTCCGTTCGGCGGACACGTGGCAGAGGACGCACGGCTAAACCGACCGGCGCCAGGGAATAAGCATCGACACCCGTTGTTTGTACTGCCGGTATTCGTCGCCGAAGAGGTCGACGAGATCGTGCTCCTCCAGCGCGATGCCGACGAAGATGTAGGCCGTGGTCACGGCTGCGAACAGCAGATGGCCAGCAGTCATGGTCGGTGCCGCCCAGAAGGCGATGATGAAGCCGAGATAGATCGGATGACGGACGAATTTGTAGAACAGCGGCGTCTTGAATCGCGGCGGCTCCACCTCCTTGCCGACGAGATGATTGGTCACCTGATGCAGTCCGAACAATTCGAAATGATTGATGACGAAGGTCGAGGCGAACACCAGCGCCCAGCCCGCGAAGGACAGCGTGACCAGCGTCACGGCAAGATCGGGGCTTGCGACGTCCCATACGACCGACGGCAACGGACGCCACAGCCAGAACAGCAGGAGCAATGACAGGCTCGCGAGCAGCACATAGGTCGAGCGCTCGACCGGCTTGGGGACGAATTGCGTCCACCACGCCTTGAAGCGCGGGCGCGCCATCACGCTGTGTTGAACGGCGAACAGCATCATCAGCACGAGATTGATGATCACTGCTTCGGCGGTCGGCGTATCGGTACCGGTGTCGATGGTCTTCGGCACCACCAGCCCCATCACAAAGCCGATGGCATAGAGAATGGTGACGAAAAACACGGCATACGCCGCAATTCCGTAAAGAAAGGCGATGAACTTGAAAATGCGTGAGCCCGCAATCTCCGGGCCGATGGAATGAACCTGATGATCGAGTTGGGTCATAGAAAGCTCCGTTGTGCCGAGGCATCGGCACTGTTTGGTCTCTGCACCATGCCGGACCGGACTGCGGAAGACTTTCGCGGAGGGTTGATTTTCGCCTGAGACGACTTTGATTTTTGCTTGAGACGACCAAAAACGTGCGATTTTTCTTTGAAAACAACGTGCTCGACGGCGACCTGCGCGAACTGACCTGCGCAGGGACGACCGTGCCGTTGCAGCCGCAGGTGTTTGACCTCTTGCTTTACCTCGTTGCGGAGCGCGCCCGCGTCGTCAGCAAGGATGACCTAATCAGCCAGATCTGGAGCGACCGCATCGTCTCGGATTCGGCGCTGAACAGCCGGATCAACGCCGCACGCAGGGCGCTCGGCGACGACGGCGCGACGCAGCGGCTGATCAAGACGATTCCGCGGAAGGGCTTTCGTTTCGTCGGCGATGTCCGGGAAGAAGTGGTAACCAGGCCCGTACCGGCCGAGGCAGGGCCAGTTTCCCCGCGCGTCGCGACCGACCGTCCGGGCATCGCCGTCCTCGCCTTCGAGAACATGAGCGGCGATCCCGCCCAGGACTATTTCGGCGACGGCATCAGCGAGGACATCCTCACCGCGCTGTCGAAGCAGCGCTGGTTCATCGTGATCGCCCGCAACTCGTCTTTCACCTACAAGGGGCGTGCGGTCCACATCAAGCAGATCGCCGAGGAGCTCGGCGTCCGTTACATCGTCGAGGGCAGCGTGCGCAAAGTGGACAACCGCGTGCGTATCACCGCGCAGCTCAACGACGCCAGCAGCGGCGGTCATCTCTGGGCCGAGCGCTACGACCGCGAGCTGGTCGACGTGTTCGCCGTGCAGGACGAGATCACCGAGCGAATCGTCGCGGCGATCGAGCCGCAGATCCACGCCGCGGAGAATTTTCGCACGCAGCGCAAGCCGCCAGCGAGCCTGGATGCCTGGGACCTGCTGATGCAGGCGCTCTCGCACTACTGGCGGATCACGCCGCAGGACCACGCCGCGGCGCAAAAGCTGCTCGAGCGCGCGCTCGCTATCGATCCTGATTACGGCCAGGCGCTGGCGGTGCTGGCGGCAAGCCACATGTTCGGCGTGCATCTCGGCTGGGCGGAGCTTGCCGCGACGGCGCCGATCGCGGAGAACGCCGCGCTCGCGGCGATGCGCTGCGACCATGAGAATGCCTGGGCCCATGCCGCGCTCGGCAGCGTCTGCTTCTCGACCCGGCGGCTGGCGGACGCGCTCTGCGAGTTCGAACAGGCGCTCGCGCTCAATCCCAACTTCTCGCTCGCGCAAGGCTACTACGCGCTTGCGCTGTCCTATGCAGGGCGATCCTCCGACTCGTTCGAGGCGGCGCAGAAGGCGATCAGGCTCTCACCGCGCGATCCATCGCTGGCGATCTATTACGGCATTGCCGGCTATGCGCGCTTCACCGAGCAGCGCTATGACGAGGCCATTGCACTGGCGCGCGAAGCGATCCGCCACCGGGGTGAACTTACCGGCGCCTATCGCGTGCTCGCGGTCTCCGCCGGCATGACCGGCGACAGCGCGCTGGCGGCCATGGCGCTGGGCGAGCTCCGCCGCACCCAGCCCAATATCTCACTGGACTGGATCGCGACGCAGCTGCCCTGGGCCAACGATGCCGACCGCCAGCACTATCTGGAAGGATTTCGGCGCGCGGGACTGAGGTGACCAAGGCAAGGCTCCCGACGCGAATATCAGGACGCGCTGTACATTTTTTGTGCTGACACTGTCGAGACTTTCATCTTGCGGCGGGGAACGGGACCGTGGGAGCCTCGCGCCCGGATGGGGACTGGGAAGGCCGGCCGTCGCTTGGTGCGCGAAGATGTCGCGAAGCGTTTGCGGCCGGTCGCGCTTGAGAAAGATACGACATGTCGAAACGAGTGTTGCTTGGTCTCCTCCTGGCCTGTGGCCTCACGGCCTCCGCGCTGGCTCAGGAGCCGAAGGCGGGCGGCGTGATCAATGCCGTGATCCAGCCGGAGCCGCCCGGCCTGATGCTGGCGATGGTTCAGAACGGTCCGGTCCAGATGGTGTCGGGCAACATTTTCGAGGGCCTGTTGCGCTACAGCCCCAAGCTCGAACCGCTGCCGGAACTCGCCGAAAGCTGGAACGTCAGCGAAGACGCCAAGACCTATACGTTCAAGCTCCGGAAGGGCGTCACCTGGCACGACGGCAAGCCCTTCACCTCCGCCGACGTGCTGTTCTCGATCGAGATGCTGAAGCAGACCCACGCACGCGCCCGCGCCAATCTGGTGCAGGTCGACAAGGTCGAGGCGCCCGACGACACCACCGTCATCTTCACGTTGAAGCAGCCGTTCGGCCCGTTCCTCGGTATCTTCGAGGTCGGCTCGATGCCGATGGTGCCGAAGCATCTCTATGAAGGCACCGACTGGAAGACCAATCCTTACAACAACGCGCCCGTCGGCACCGGCCCCTTCATGTTCAAGGAATGGCAGAAGGGCTCGTTCATTCGTCTGGTCAAGAACCCGAACTATTACGAGAAGGGCAAGCCCTATCTCGACGAGATCTACTGGCAGGTCATTCCCGACGCCGCCGCGCGCTCGGTGGCCTATGAGACCGGCAAGGTCGACGTGCTGCCCGGCGGCTCGGTTGAGAACTTCGACGTGCCGCGGCTGTCCAAGCTGAAGGACACCTGCGTGACCGGTGCCGGCTGGGAGTTCTTCTCGCCGCTGGCCTGGCTGTGGCTGAACAATCGCCAGGGCCCGCTCGCGGACAAGCGGGTGCGGCAGGCGATCATGTATGCGATCGACCGCGACTTCGCCAAGGACGTGATCTGGAACGGGCTCGGCAAGGTCGCGACCGGCCCGTCGGCCTCGACCATCAAGTTCTACACCGGCGACGTGCCGAAATACCCCTACGACCCGGCCAAGGCCAAGGCGCTGCTGAAGGAAGCCGGCTACAAGGGCGAGAAGATCCGCCTGCTGCCGCTCGCCTATGGCGAGACCTGGCAGCGCTGGGGCGAAGCGGTGAAGCAGAACCTCCAGGACGTCGGCATCAACATCGAGACCATCGCCACCGATGTCGCCGGTGGCAACCAGAAGATCATGGACTGGGATTTCGATATCGCCTTCACCTATCTCTACCAGTATGGCGATCCCGCGCTCGGGGTGGGGCGCAACTACGTCTCCAGCAACATCGCCAAGGGCCAAGTCTTCAACAACGCCGAGGGCTACGTCAATCCCGAGATCGACAAGCTGTTTGCCGACGGCGCGGTCGCAACACCTGATAGCAAGCGCAAGGAGATCTACGACAAGGCGCAGAAGATCCTGGTCGAGGACGTGCCGGTGGCCTGGATGCTCGAGCTGCAATTCCCGACCATCACGCGCTGCAAGGTCAAGAACCTGATCACCACGGGGATCGGGGTCAATGACGGCTTCAAGGACGCGTGGCTCGACAAGTGAATGGCGGTGCCCACCTCTCCCGGAGGGAGAGGTCGGATCGCATCGCAGATGCGATCCGGGTGAGGGCTTACGCTTTCTCATCGAACCTGAGCTCGCGGAACCTGAGCCCCCTCACCCGCGCCTGCGGCGCGACCTCTCCCCGTTGGGGAGAGGTGTTCGTCCCGGCGAGACCGTCTCCAACTAACTGCATACGAGTATAGATGCTCTCCTTTGTCGCCCAGCGTGTCCTCAAGGGCGTGATCGTCCTGCTTGCGATCGTGGTCCTCAATTTCTTCCTGATCCGGCTGGCCCCCGGTGACCCCGCTGTGGTGATGGCGGGCGAGGCCGGGGCCAGCGACCAGATCTTCGTGCAGCAGCTCCGGGAAAAATTCGGCCTCGACAAGCCGCTGCCCGAGCAGCTCTTCATCTACGTCAAGGGTATCGCGACCCTCGATCTCGGCTTCTCCTTCCGTCAGCAGGCACCTGTCGCGAAGCTGATCGCGGAGAGGCTGCCGGCGACGCTGCTGCTCACGCTCACCGCATTTGCCATCTCGCTGGCCCTCGGCGTTCTGTTCGGCACCTTCGCCGCCCGCTTCGCCGGGACTTTCCTCGACACCGGCATCACCATCTTTGCGCTGATCTTCTACGCCACGCCGATCTTCTGGGTGGCGCTGATGGGCATCCTGCTGTTCTCGGTCACGGTCGATTGGCTGCCGAGTTTCGGCTACGAGACGGTCGGCGCGAACTTGCCCGGCTTTGCTCATGTCATCGACGTCGCAAAGCACCTGATCATGCCGGCGATGACGCTCGGTCTGTTCTTCATGGCGACCTACACCCGGATGACGCGCGCCTCGATGCTGGAGGTGAAGCGGCTCGATTTCGTCAAGACCGCGCGCGCCAAGGGCCTCTCGGATTCCGTCATTCAGCGCCGCCATGTGCTGCGCAATGCGCTGCTGCCCGTGGTGACACTCGCCGGCGTGCATGCCGGCACGCTGATCGGCGGCGCCGTCATCACCGAGACCGTGTTCGCCTGGCCCGGCATCGGGCGGCTGATGTACGACGCGCTCCTGCAGCGCGACTACAATCTGCTGCTCGGCGTCTTCGTGACCTGCTCGGTCATGGTGCTGATCTTCAACCTCATCACCGACCTGGTCTATCGCCTGGTCGACCCGCGCATCGAATTCGCATCATGAAGCAGTTCTGGACATCGATGCTGAGAAGCCCGAGCGGCGTCATCGGGATCATCATCCTGCTGCTTGCGATCTCGATCGCCGTGTTCGGGCCGCTGCTGTTCCCGAATTCGCCCTGGCGCATGGTGCAGCGGCCGTTCCTGCCGCCCTTCACGCTTTCGACCGTGCCGCTCGGCACCGACGCATTGGGGCGCGACGTATTCGCCGGCATGATCTTTGGTGCGCGAGTCTCGCTGCTGGTCGGCCTCATCTCGACGCTGGCCGCGCTGGTCGTCGGCGTTCCCATCGGCGCCATGGCCGGCTATTTCGGCGGCAAGGTCGACGACGCCTTGATGCGCTTCACCGAATTCTTCCAGACCATTCCGAGCTTTGCACTGGCGATCGTGCTGGTCGCGATCCTGCAGCCCTCGATCTATTCGATCGTCACCTCGATCGCGGTGGTGAGCTGGCCGCCAGTGGCCCGCCTCGTCCGCGGCGAGGTGTTGTCGCTGCGCACGCGCGAATATGTCCAGGCTGCCGTGGTCACGGGCCAGAGCAACAGCAGGATCATCCTGCGCGAGATCCTGCCCAATGCGCTGTCGCCCGTGATCGTGCTGGCCTCGCTGATGGTCGCGACCGCGATCCTGTTGGAATCCTCGCTGTCGTTCCTTGGCTTGGGCGATCCCAATCTGATCTCCTGGGGCTACATGGTCGGCGCCGGCCGCACCGTGATCCGCCAGGCCTGGTGGATCACCGTGTTCCCCGGCGTCGCGATCCTGATCTCGGTGCTCGGGTTGAACCTGATCGGCGAAGGCCTCAATGACGCGCTCAATCCGCGGCTATCGCGGGAGGGACGCTGATGATGACCGCCCCGCCCGCCGTCTCGATCAAGAATCTCAAGATTGCGCTGCCTGAGGGCGCCGAGCGTCCCTTCGCGGTCGATGGCGTCTCGCTCGACTTGCGACCCGGCAAGATCGTCTGCGTGGTCGGCGAATCCGGCTCCGGCAAATCGATGTGCGCACATGCGCTGATGGGCCTGCTGCCGGACACCGTTTCGGTGACCTCTGGTGAGATCCAGTTCGAAGGCCGCGACCTGCTCAAGCTCGACGACGACGGCTGGCGCGATCTGCGCGGCCGCCGCCTCGCGATGATCTTCCAGGAGCCGATGACCGCGCTCAATCCGTTGATGCGGATCGGCGACCAGATGGCGGAGATGTTCGAGGCGCACGGCCTGCTGACGCCCAGGGAGCGACGCGCAAAGGCGTTGTCGCTGGCGCGTGAGGTCGGCCTGCCCGATCCCGAGCGTATCGTGCGGGCTTATCCACACCAGCTCTCCGGCGGCCAGCGCCAGCGCGCCATGATCGCGATGGCGCTCGCGCTCGAGCCGGCCGTGCTGGTCGCAGACGAGCCGACCACTGCGCTCGACGTCACCACGCAGGCGCAGATCCTCAAGCTGATCCGCAACCTCCAGCGCAACCGCAACATGGCGGTGATGTTCATCACCCATGATTTCGGCGTGGTCGCAGATGTCGCCGACCAGGTCGTGGTGCTCCGCCATGGCAGGGTCGTCGAGGAAGGCCCGGCTGCGACCGTGTTCAACGATCCGCAGCACGATTACACCAAAGCGCTGCTCGCCGCCGTGCCGTCGATGCACCCGCCGAAACGTGCAGCGCTCGACGATCAGGCCAAGGCCGTCGAGGTGATCGGGCTGGACAAGACTTACGTCACCTCCGGCGGTTGGTTTCGCGAGGACCGCCGCGTCGATGCCGCGCGCGCAGTCAATTTCAATATCCTCAAGGGCGAGACGCTGGGCCTCGTCGGCGAATCCGGCTCGGGCAAATCGTCGGTGGCGCGGCTCGTGATGCGGCTGATCGAGGCCGACCGCGGCACAGTGCGGATTGGAGACACCGATCTCACGCAGCTCTCGGGCAAGGCGCTGCGCGCTGAACGCCATCGCATCCAGATGATCTTTCAGGATCCATTCGCCTCGCTCAATCCGCGGCGCAAGATCGGCAACATCATCGCCGACGGCCCGATCGCGGCCGGCATTGATCCGAAGGTCGCGTTCGACCGCGCCCGCGATCTCCTCAAAATGGTGGGCCTGGACGCCGGTGCGCTCGAGCGCTATCCGCACGAATTCTCCGGCGGCCAGCGCCAGCGCATCGGCATTGCGCGCGCGCTCGCGCTCGAGCCCGAGATCATCGTCGCCGACGAAGCCGTCTCGGCGCTCGACGTCTCGGTGCAGGCGCAGGTGCTCAAGCTGCTCGAAGACCTCAAGGCGCGCCTCGGCCTGTCGATGCTGTTCATCACCCACGACCTGCGCGTCGCAGCGCAAATCTGCGACCGCATCGCGGTGATGCAGCGCGGCGCCATCGTCGAGCTGAAGCCGACGGTGCAGCTGTTCACCTCGCCGGAGCATGCCTACACGCGCGAACTGCTCGCGGCGGTGCCGGGGCAGAAGGAACGCGCGCCAGCCGCGTGAGGCGCGGTTCCATCCGGTATTCCGGTCCGCCTAGGAACGGATCGGTCACGGGTTTTTTATCCCCTGTGACTGCCTGCACGGCTGCAACGATGAAGCCGGCGCCCCACATTCGCATGGAATGATTTCCATCATCTGATGATGGATCTGACATCTATTGGAGACCGATATGGGCCAGATTGTTCAGTTTGTGTCGAAGTCCGAGCGCGAGCGTCTTCGCCTCATCCAGGAAGCGCGCGCGATCTACGACAGCATCTTCCCGCCGACCGATCCGGGCAGCGAGCAATCGGGCGGAGCCGATACGCGCCAGAGCGACAGGGGCAATCTCGCATGATCAAGATCGTCGCCGTGCTTTGCAGCCTCGCCTCACCGTCAAATTGCCACGAACAACTCGTCACCAGCTCCGACTTTGCGCAGGTCTCGGTTCAATCCTGCCTGATGGGCGCGCCGCAGCTTGCCGACTGGATGAACCAGCATCCGGCCGAACGCCTGGCGGCCTGGCGCTGCGTGATCGGTCAGCAGAACGGCCGCGGAATCTAGCGGCGCAGTCGCGCATGATTTCACTTTGGATTGGTATTGCTCCAGGTCGGAACCGCATTGGTGACGCCGACCGTCGGCCAACTGTATGCTCCTATCGACGGCGCCGTGACCGTGCCGACCGTTTGCCCTGATGAGCCGTAAGAGGGCCTCGGCTGGGCCGCGATCACGCTCGGACTGCTATAAGTTGGCGCCAGCACGCGCGTGCTGTGGTGGCCGCTGGATCTCTGCTTCTTCGCTTCGGCTGCGAAAGGCGCTGCCACCAGGCTGGCGGAGACGAACGCCGCAATGGCGAATTTGATGCTTGTCATGGCCGATCCCTTCCTCGTCAGGGCCTGCTCTGCCATCTGTTCATGTATCGGACGATTTTCCAGAGCAGCACGTTCATAACTCCGTGCGCACACGGACGTGCCGGGACCGGCGCCGCGCGGACTGGCGCCGCGCGATACTCGCCTTCGGATCGACCCGAATCAGCGCTAGGGCATGGCACTGAGCTTTCCGGACGCGAGTGACATGACCGGCCCCGAACTGAAGCAACTCCGCAACGACCTCTCAGACGCCATCGAGCGGAAGCTCACCGCAGCCGATATGGCGAAGCTGTGCGCGCTGCCGGAGCAGGGGGGCGCCGACACCATCCGGCGCTGGGAGGTCAGCGGCCCAACGCTGGCCGCGACCAAGGTGCTGCGCGTGCTCGCGATGGCGAGCGAGCGCTATCCGATCCTGGAGAAGTTCGACATCTTCGATCGCCACGACGTGCGCGAGGAAGACCGCCCCGCCAAGCGCGCGGCCTTCCGCGCGCAGATGCGCGACGAGGTGCGGCGGCGGCTTGGTTAACGGAACGCGTGCGCTGGTTACCGCAGGCTGCGCGAATTAAGCCTTCCTTCACCACTTCTTAAGCCGCCATTAAGCACGAAAATCAATTGCAGCCCAATAAGTTAGGTTGGGGGCCGTTGTGCCACGCATGTGACAGCATTTTCCTCAAAAGCGAGCTATCTGCAAAACCAACGCGGCGCGGACTGCGCGCCTGCCGGGGACCTGAAGTGTTGGAGTTCGAGACGATGAAGAAGATTCTGTTTGCGACCGTTGCGCTGCTCGTGGTGGGCGCGTCCGCGCCGGCGATCGGTGCCGACCTCGGCGCCCGCCCCTATTACAGCAAGGCCGCGCCGGCCTATGCCGCGCCGATCTACAACTGGACCGGCTTCTACATCGGTGCGCATGTCGGCGGTGCGTTCTCCAGCGACAATAATTTCAACGGCCTCTCCACCGGCAACAACGGCAACGGCCGTTTCCTCGGCGGCGTGCAGGCCGGTATGGACTGGCAGGTCAACCCGAACTTCGTGGTCGGCGCCGAAGCCCAGTATTCCTGGCTCTCCGGCAGCGTTGGCGCGGTGTTCCCGGGCGGCGTGGCTTACACCAACGATCAGCGTGGCCTCGGCTCGATCACCGGCCGTGTTGGCTACACCTGGGGCCCGGGCCTGGTCTACGTGAAGGGCGGCTACGCCTATTCCGACAATAATGAGAAGGTGACTGTTGGCGGCGTGCCGACCGGCTTCATCATCTCCGGCGATCACAGCAACGGCTATACCGTTGGTGCCGGTCTCGAATACATGTTCGCACCGAGCTGGTCAGCCAAGGCCGAGTACCAGTATTACAATTTCGGCGATGCGCACTTCACCGCGGGCCCGCTGGTCGGCACCGGCAACTTCACCACCGACGACCATACCTTCAAGGCCGGTCTCAACTACCGCTTCAACTGGGCCAGCCCGGTCGTCGCGCCCTACTGATCACGCCTCATCAACGCTTCTCGCTAACAAGGGCCGGCATCGCTGCCGGCCCTTTCTTTTTTCGCTCTGCGGAACTGCCAAGCATTTGTGCAACATGCTATTTTTTAACCCGCGCTGACGATACTGCGCAGCGAAAATAAGAGATCATTGCTGTGGGGGAATTTTCGATGGCGATCCGTCCGAGCTTGGGCCGTTTCAAGCCGCGCTTCAAAATGCCGAAATGGGGATTGCGGGGCAGCCTGATTGCGGCCTTCGCCGTGATCGCAGGCATGGGCCTCGTGATCGCAGCCGGCGCCGGCTTCGTGTTCAACCATCTCGGCTCGACCATGATGGATTTGAGCGGCCGCGACATCCCCCGCCTCGCCGCCAGCCTTCAGCTCGCCTCGCAAAGCGCGACGCTCGCAGCACAAGGCCCCGGCCTGCTCGCTTCTCCCAGCGATGACGCGCTGAACGATCGCACCAGGAACGTGAAAGAGATCCAGCAGCAAGCGATGGCCAAGCTCGGCGAGATCATCGAGCTTGGCGCCGACCAGCAGACCGCGAACGCGCTGCGCGACACCGCCAAGAGCATCGACGAGGCCACCCAGAGCCTGGTGTCGGCGGCGCGCGAACGGCTCGACACCGGCGCGCTGCACGACAAGCAATATGAAGCGCTGCGCAAGGCGCAGATCGCGTTCGTCGGCGCCGCCGGCCCCGCGATGCTGGATACACAGACGCGCCTGAACGCGATCCTCGGTTCGGCGGAAGTCTCGGCCGACGACGCCACCGAGGCCGCGCGCACCGTCGCCCAGGTCTCGACCATCTCCGCCAATGGCAATCTGATGGCCGCCGACATGATGGCAGCACTCTCGGCCAACAGCAGTGATACGCTCGAGGCGATCGAGAAGGAATTCAAGACCACCCGCGACCGCGTCAAGTCCAACCTCGAGGACCTCCCGAACATTCCCTCGATGCAGGCCGTGCGCAGCGCCGTGGAGAAGCTGTTCGCGTTCGGCGAAGGCAAGACCGGCGTGTTCAAGATCCGCCAGAAGGAGCTCGACTCCATCGACTACGGCCAGACCATCCTGGACGAGACCCGCAAGCTCAACGTCGGTCTCGGCATCAGCGTGCAGGCGCTCGTCGACGGCGTGCAGAAGGAGACCAATGCGTCGACCTTCCGGGCCCGCCAGGAGATCTCGCTCGCCACGACGGCAATGCTGGCCCTCGGCGGATTGACGCTGATCGGCTCGGCGCTGTTCGTCTGGCTCTATGTCGGCCGCAACATCCTGCGCCGTATCCGTGAGCTTCAGCGCGCCATGCAGCTGCTCTCCGCCGGCGACCTCGACACCGAGATCGTCCGCTCTCGTCAGAATGATGAGATCGGAGCGATGAAGGAGACGCTGACGGTGTTCCGCGACAGCATGATCGATGCCCGCGCGCTTGCCGGCGAGCAGGACAAGGATCGCGTAGCCAAGGCCGAGCGTGCCGCGCGCCTGGAAGCCAAGATCGCGGAATTCGAGGGCACGGTGCGCACCGCGCTCGACAATCTCGCGCGATCGGCCAATTCGATGCAGGCGACCGCGCAGAGCATGTCGACCACAGCAGACCAGTCCAACGCGCTGGTGAACGCGGTTGCCTCCGCCGCGGAGGAGACCTCGGTCAACGTGCAGACCGTGTCGTCGGGCACCGAGCAGCTGTCTTCGTCGATCGAGGAGATCAGCAAGCAGGTCGTCACCTCGGCTGCGATCGCCAAGAAGGCGGTGGATGAAGCCAGCGCCACCGACGCCACGGTGCAGAGCCTTGCCGACGGCGCAAGCCGCATCAGCGTCGTGGTCGATCTGATCCAGACCATCGCCTCGCAGACCAACCTGCTCGCGCTCAATGCCACCATCGAGGCGGCGCGCGCAGGCGAAGCCGGCCGCGGCTTCGCCGTGGTGGCCTCCGAGGTGAAGAGCCTTGCCAGCCAGACCGCGAAGGCGACGGAGGAGATCCGCACCCAGATCGCCAGCATGCAGCAGGTCACGACTTCGGCCGTCGGCGCCATCCAGGGCATCGGCCGCATCATCGGCGAGATCAACGACGTCACCACGACGATTGCGGCCGCGGTCGAGGAACAGGGTGCCGCGACCCGCGAGATCGCCCGCAACATTCAGCATGCCGCGGGGGGCACCAGCGAGGTCTCCAGCAACATCGTCGGTGTGTCCACGGCTTCGGCCGAGGCGGGCGCTGCGGCCACCGAAGTGCTGAGCGCGTCCGACGCGCTCCGCCGCGAGGCCGACATGCTGCGCGGGGAAATCGACGCGTTCCTCAACAATATGCGGGCGGCGTAAGCCGCCGTCCCGCAAGGCGGATGGTGCGAAAGCGTCATCCGCACGAAGGACATCAAAACAGGAAAGGGCCGAGAGAGAGGAGCCGATCCGCGCTCCCTCCTCTCCTTTGCCAGGCCGCCTTTCTGCAAAAACTGCAAAACAACCCCATGCACAGTAGAACCGCGGTTGCTCGCCGGCACGGGATCTGCTCGGTTACGTCATTGGCGCGTCGAGCAAACAGGCGGCAAACCAGCAAGGATCGCCACATGTGCGGCGCGGGTTCGTCTTCGTAACCAGCCGCGCCGTCCGTCGGCCGCGATTGAGGTCAACGCTATTTCGTATTTTTCGAATACCGTTTGACCCGTCGGGCAAAACAGTGGTACTATGTCATGCTGGCCATCCCAAAGCAGCGAAAGCCAATCGCCACAGGCAGCGCGCGAAGTCCCCGCTTCTGTCGGGCCTCCGGACCAACAGTGCGATAGGCAACCGCACTGTCGCTGTAATTCCCGTGTCTCACCTCCGGGGGGCAGTCCAGTCCCTGGGTGTCACCTAATCTTCGTAATCCCAGTATCAGGCCGGCGGTGGTTCGATTTGTCCCCGCGTGGCGAGTATCAAAGTGGCCCCGAAGAAAGGAAGAACTGGTTCTTAAGAGCCGCCCGAAAGACCGATATGCAAGGTTCTGCAATAATCCGGTCGAAATGTAGGGGGCAATTGTGAGTAAGGACGCAGTTGATTTTACGCCGAACGCACTAGACCGCCGGACCTTTGTAAAGGCAGCGGCGGCAGCCGCAACAACTGGTGCAATTGTCTCTTTTGGTAACACGGCGGCCACCGCTGCGACTCCTGTGCGCATCCAATATGATTGGCTCATAGGCAACGGCCAGATCGGCGATATTGTCGCGCAAAAAAGAGGTTACTTTGCTGAAGAGGGTTTGGACGTAACCTTCGGCCCGGGTGGTCCCAACGCACAGACAGTACCGCCGGTTCTCTCGGGGCAGGCGCAGTTCGCGCAGCTCTCGTCGACCGCCCAATTTTTTACGGCTTACGGGGCCGGGCGGCCTCTGAAGCTTTTTGCATGCGGCTTCAGTTACTCGCCATATGCATACATTTCGCTGCCAAAAAATCCGATACGCACACCGGCGGATTTGGTTGGAAAGACCATCGCGATCAATCCCAACGGACGTTATCTTCTCGATCTCATCATGGTCGCCAACAAGCTGGATCGATCGAAAGTCAAGGTGGTGACGATGGGAACGGATATGGCTCCGCTGATCTCCGGCCAGGTGGATGCGGTTACCGGATTCATCACCAACACAACGGCGTTATCGGTTCTTGGCCCAGATATCGTAACCCTGTTTCCCGCCAAAATTGGCGTTCCCAACTACGCGAATGCGTACTTCACTTCGGAAGACGCATATCCAGTCCAGAAGCAAAACTTGGCGAGATTCATTCGGGCTGCCTCGAAGGGGTGGGGCTGGGCGTTCAGCAATAGGCGCGAAGCCGTCGATATCATGTGCGACGCCTATCCGACGCTGGACCGGCAGATCGAGTACAATACGATCGACTTAATCATGTCGTTGTCATTTGATGAAACGACGAAGCAGTCCGGTTGGGGCTGGATGAGCCGCGAGAAGCTCACCACCCAGGTCGCGCTGTTTAAGGAAACAGGAAACATCCCTCCGAATTCCGCAGGCGTTGCCGAGTCTGTCACGTGGGAGATCCTTGATATGACTGCCGACGTCCGACCGAAGCTGGGTTGAGCATGATGCTGGACGATGCGGCGATCAATGTCCGTAACCTCGAAATGTCGTTCGGCGAGTTGGTCGCCTTTCGCGATTTGTCGATCGACGTCAAACCCGGACGCTTCGTAGTTCTGATCGGACCGTCCGGGTGCGGGAAATCCACTCTGCTTCGTAACATCGCAGACTTGCTGACAAGCACCGACGGCGAGATTCGCGTCTTCGGCGCAAGCCCGGCAGAGAGTAGGCGAAGGCGCCGCTTCTCATTCGTATTCCAGGAAGCGACGCTGCTTCCGTGGCGAAATGCGCTCGACAACGTCAGGCTGCCGTTACAGGTCGGGGGTTGGTCCGGCCTCGGACGGCAAAGCCGGGACGAAAGAGAGCTCCTGGATCTCGTCGGATTGGAAGGCCGCGAGGACGCATATCCATGGCAGCTGTCCGGTGGCCAGCGGCAGCGCGTGGCGATTGCGCGCGCGCTCGTCACTCAACCCGATATTCTCTTGATGGATGAGCCCTTCGGTGCACTGGACGAAATCACTCGCGATGGTTTGAACGAGGAGCTACTTCGGATCTGGCGAGAAACGGGAACGACGATTGTTTTCGTCACGCACAGCTTGGCTGAAGCAGCCTTCCTCGGCCAAAGCATCGTTGTCATGGGGACGAATCCCGGACGGATCGTTGAGCAGATAGATCTAGATGATGAAAAGCCAGGCAATCACATCGAACGCAAGTCAGAGAAATTCTTCAACATCACCTCTCGTCTTCGTGCAGTCCTCGAAAAAGCGCACGGCTAGTGGGTTGGCGGTGAAGAGAGGTTTCTCCTGGATTTGGCCCCTGCTGGGCATCCTGTCGCTGCTTGCCCTGTGGCAGGCCGTGATCGTCGGCTTTCAGGTGCGCCGTTTCATCGCCCCTGATCCTATCTCGGTTGCAAAATCGATCTGGATGAATCGGCAACTGCTCTGGGATAACCTGCGAGTTACGGCGTCGGAAGCCGTGCTTGGATTTCTGGTCGGCAATACTATCGGGATTCTTCTCGCAACCGTGTTCGTACATAGCGAGCGAATTAGGAGGACGTATCTGCCGGTGATCATTCTGTTCAACACCATTCCGATTATCGCGTTATCTCCCGTCTTGATTCTGATCTTCGGGCTGTCGATGACGTCAAAAGTCGCGATTGCCGCAATCATCTGCATGTTTCCGACACTGGTAAACGCGTTGCGCGGGCTTGAGGCGGTTTCGCAATCGGAAATGGAGCTGATGCGCATCCTGTCGGCAAGTCGCAGGGAGGTGTTTCTCCGCCTTCGCGTGCCTCGCTCGCTGCCATTCCTTTTCTCTGCGTTGAGAATCACTGCAACGAGCAGCGTCATCGGCGCAATCGTCAGCGAGTGGGTGGGAGCGGAGTCCGGCATCGGAGTCCTGATAATCCAATCTACCTTTGATTATCGGACGGAGCTTCTCTACGCAGCGATTGCAATGTCGTCAGCGCTTGCCCTCTGCATGTTCGGGATCGTGGCCTTGCTCGAGAAGTATTTCGTTACATGGAAAGCGCACTGAGTGTGGCCTCAAGGAGAATATCGAGATGACTGACAAGCGTTCCGAGATCGCGAGTGCGGCGAATGGCGACACCAGGCGTCACAATCAGCTCAAGGAGCTCGATCTTCCCCGTTACGTGTTGCTTCCCGGCGATCCCGATCGGGTAAACTTAATGGCAAGCCAGTGGAAGAATGCGAAGCTAGTCGACTTGCCACGGGGATACCGGGCTGCTGTCGGAGACTACAAGGGAGTAAGGATTGGGGCGGTTTCCGCAATGATTGGAGCGCCATCCCTGGATGGAGTTTTCACGGATTTGGCATGGCTTGGCGTCGATACGTTTATTCGCGTTGGTACGTGTGGAACGCTGCATGAAGAGATCCGGACAGGCAGCCTGATCATCAATGACGCGGCGGTCAGGCTCGACGGAACCAGTGAAAATTACATTCGCAAGGAGTTTCCCGCGGCGGCCTCATTTGAAGTGACGTTCGCGCTTGTCGATGCCGCGGTGGCTGGCGCCCATTCTTATCGCGTAGGAACCGGCGCGACCACGGCTTCGTTTTGGGTGGGACAGGGCAGACCCGGTTTCAGAAACTATATTTCATTTGAGGGCGAACGGGTTTTTGAAGAAATGAAGCGCGCTGGCGTCCTGAACTTCGAAATGGAAACGGCGACTTTGTTGACGCTCTCGCGGATATTTGGTTTGCGCGCCGGGTCAATCTGTTCGGTGATTGCCAATCGCGTGACCGGCGCCTGGGGTGACAACGGAGGTGTTGCACAGGCATGTCTGGTCGCCGCCGAAGCGGTGAAGCGACTGACGCTTTGGGACCAACGGGTAGCTCAAGCAGGAAGACGAAGCATTATAGCGGCTGATCTTTCCTAGTCGTCCCAACAAACGTTCGTGGAATCTGCTGGTCGAGGAGACGGTGATGAACGCAATCACCATGCCTACAATCATTGCCAAAGGTGTCCTGCTTGAGGACGAGGCGGTCAGGATTCTGGACCGGCGGACCTTCCCCCTGAAGACGGAATACGTGGTTTGTCGGACTTACGAAGATGTTGCCGTTGCGATCGAGCAGATGGTGACGCAAAGCAGCGGGCCGTTCTTTGCGGCAAGTGCCGGCCTTGTGTTAGCCGCCAAGCAGGCGGATCGGATGCGTAGCAACGAAGATCGCCGCGCTTTGCTATCGAAGGCCGCGGTGCGTCTCATCCAGACGCGGCCGACGAACAACAACATCCGCGATGTCGTGACCCATCTGGTGAAGGAGGCCGACGCGATCCTGGGGGATGAGGATATCGGCGTCAAAATGGAGGAATTGGTACGAGCCGCCTGGACCCGTCAGCAGGAGCTCAGTCGCAGTCTCGGAGCGAATGCAGCCAGACTTATCGACAACGGCGACACCATCCTCACGCATTGCTGGGGAGAGTCCGGAATCGTGGAAACGCTAAATGCCACGCTGCATGCTGGAAAGAAAGTAAAGGTCGTCTGCACGGAGACGCGTCCCTATCTGCAAGGCTCGCGGTTGACGGCACATAGCGTCGCGGAAATGGGCATCGACGTCACCGTTATCACCGACAACATGGGGGCACATGCCATGGATCGCGGGATCGTCAGCAAGCTTCTGACGGCGGCCGATCGGGTCACGCTTTCGGGCCATGTCATTAACAAGGTCGGTACACTTCAATTGGCCATTGCAGCCAACAACTTCGGCCTGCCTTTTATCGCGATGGTAAGACTTCCGGACGCAGCGGCATCAACGCCAGATGATGTGCGGATGGAGGAGCGCGACGGGGAGGAATCGCTGCATTGCCTCGGCATGCGCACGGCGACCCCGCTTGCCAAAGGATGGTATCCAGCCTTTGATGTGACGCCGCCGAAATTGGTGTCCGCCATCGCAACAGCTGTAGGCGTGTTCCCGCCGACCTTGATACGGGAACATTTCACTGTGCCGCGGGCATCCTGATGCAAGCCGATAAGAGAATTTGCCTCACGGGTGGTTATACCTGGCCAGGCCGCAGCGCGGTCATGGCACGCGGCGGCGTACTCATATCGGGGAGGCGTATCAGCGACTTGCTCGCGCCACACGAAGAAGAAGAGGCTTCCAGAAGCGCGGACGAAATCATCGATGTGTCTGGCATGTTGATCATGCCGCCGCTGGTGAACGGACATGTTCATTCGACCTCGACCTTGCTCAGAGGTACGGAAAACTCTCTGCCGCTCGAATTGTGGTCTTACTACGCGATCGGTTACGGACATGGCTTCAGCGAGGGTGCTGCGCGATGTGCCGCTCTGACGACCAATATCGAGATGATCAGAAATGGCATCGGCGGCTATATCGATCATTTTCCGCAAACGCGCTTCGTAAACGCGGCGCTTTCGGCGCATGTCCAATCGGGTCTGCGGATCGGCTTCGCGCCATTCTTCGCCGATCTCTGGGACGAAGATATCCTGGGCATTCCGCTTGATCGGGACGTTGTGGGGAGATTGACGCCACGCGCTCCGAGGCTCTCGAGCGAGATCAAGTCAACTTTCACGGACCTCACCGCCGAAATCCGCGGTTCCGGAGAGGGACGAGTTGCTCTGCTCGCCGGCCCAAATTCACCGCAGCGATGCTCCGACGATCTGTGGCGCCTCTGGAAGGATCTGCAGGACACGTTCGGTATCGGGAGTCACACGCATCTTCTCGAAACCTATCCGCAGCTCAAGGCCGCCCGGCGGCGCTGGCCAGGCGGGTTGATCAAGGCGCTAGCAGATGCGGGTCTTCTGAACGATGGCCTGTCCGTTGGCCACGCCATCTGGCTCGATCCAACAGACAGAGAGCTTCTGGCGGACCGCGGGGTCACTGTGTCCTTCAACCCGATCAGCAACGGCATGCTGGGATCGGGACAAAAGCGGATTCGAGATGACCTGGATGCCGGCCTGAATGTCGCGCTCGGTACCGACTGCTCCAACACCGGCGGGCGGCACGATCTCTTTGAAGTGATGCGCCATATGCTGATTTCGGGACGGCAACCGGGCTCCGATTTCGACCGATGGCTGACACCGGAAGAAGTGCTCGATGCCGCGACAACAAGCGGGGCAAGGGCGATCCGCGCGACGTCGGCAACCGGTAGATTGGAAGCCGGCGGCCCCGCGGACATTCTCTTGCTCGATCTTGAAACCAATGGGTTGGCGACATCGCCAAAGACGCTCAACTCTGTTGTCGTTCACGCCGATCCCAGAAACGTTCGCTCGCTTATGATCGATGGTCGCTGGCTGCTGAGAGACGGAACGATCATCGTCCTGGACGAAGCTGCGGTTTTACGAGAAGCGAAACTTGTTGCCGAGAATATACGCTTTGATGCGAGCGAGCGGCTGCGCGACATCAGGACGTTCCATGAGACCTATGCAATCTGGCAACGCGATATGTTTTCCGGTCGATGCTGCCCGACGTGCGGCAGGGTCTCCTGCGACTGAGAACCAGCGGACAAAACATGAGGCGAAGATGTTGAATGAAGCCAGTAATCGCGAAGATCTCACTCGCATCTACCAAGAACTTGATCAACAAGGCCTGATATTCCTGGCCGCAGGCAATATCAGCGTCCGACATGGCGGCGATATGCTGATTTCTCCAACCGGCGCAACAGCCGATACGATTCAGACCTCGTCATTTGTGCGAACGAAGTTCGATGGAAGCTGCCATTCGGATCAAAAGCCGTCGAGCGAATGGTCTATGCATGCATCGATTTATCGTAGATTTCCAAATGCGGCGGCAGTGGTGCACACGCACTCGGACAGTTGTGTCGCAATGGCCTGCACCGGGCAGGCGCTGCCGGCGTTTCACTACATGATTGCCGCGTTCGGCGGTGACGATGTTCGTTGCACCCCTTACGTGACCTACGGCTCGAAAGAGTTGGGAGATTATGCCGTCGAAGCCCTGGTCGGACGCACAGCATGTTTGCTGGGCAACCACGGCATGATCTGTCACGGAACGACGCTTCAAAAAGCTTTCAATGCAGCTTTGCGTCTTGAAACTCTTTGCCGTCAGTTCATCCAGGCGCGACAGGCCGGAACAATCAAGATGCTCAACGACAATGAGATGGCGATCGCGATTGAGCGTTACAAGAGTTACGGTTGATGGGCTAGACAGCGTCTAAGCCGAGATCTTCGCTTTCTGCGACGCTTGATGCCGCATGGCCGCGCGAATGCTTCTCACTGCACCGTCAATTTTCGATTCCGGAATCTGTGAGACTGCAATCCTCAAGCAATTGCGCCTTGCATTCTCGGAATAAAACCGTTCGCCAGATTCAACCAGAATGCCTTGCTTCGTGAGCATTGAGGACAGCACGCCCGCCTCAATGTCCGCGGGCAACTCCATCCAGAACGATGACGCCCCGTCACAATGCTTGACGCGTGCCTCGGGCATCCATCGAGCGATCGATTTTACCATCGTGTCTGTTCGCCGCCGGATGGTCGTCGAGACGTGCCTCATATAGGAGTGGTAGTAACCACGGTCGATAAACATCGCAAGCGCGCGCTGAATGTTGCCCGGCGGATGACGATGTATGAGTCGACGAATTGCGCGTAGCTCACTGATAACGACAGGTGAGGCGACGACGAAACCAACACGAAGCCCTGGTGCAACGCATTTTGACAGGCTGCCCAAATGAATGACCCGCCCCTCTCGATCGAGACTTTTGAGGGAAGGAATCATTTTTGCGTGCGCAAGCAGTTCCGTTTCGTAAGTATCCTCAACAACAATCATATCCTCGCGCCGCGCTCGATCGAGCAACTCGAGCCGGCGCTCGGCGGGCATGACCGCCGTTGTTGGGCAATGATGTCCGGGCATCGCGAAAATCACGTTGCAGGAATTCAATTCATCCGACAGCTGGACACCGAATTCATCGACATTCAAGCTGACCCGCTTTGCCGGCGTTGTTGCAAGAATCTCGGCCATGTCGGTCAGGCCGGGATTCTCGATCCCAACCCTTGTTCCCGCCCTGCAGAGAAGCTGAGCGACGAGATATCGACCTTCCTGGCCGCCGAGAGTTACGAGCAGCTCGTCCTGCTCCGCCCAAATCCCGTGTTTTGGCAGAACATGCTGGCGAAGGCTGGATAACAAGGCGTCGTCATCACGATCGAATGCGTCGCGGCCCCATTCCGCAATTTCAGTCACGGCCAGTGCGCTTCGCTCGCATTGCCGCCAATGATTGATCGGAAATGTACTCGGATCAAACTGGCCATACAGGAGATTGTGAGAAGCGAGCCTCAACTGGGGATCATCCGACGGCCTGACCGGCACCCGACGAGCCGACCGAAGTCTCGAAGGCCAATCGTAGGGTTCGACCGCCTGCACGGGATGAATATCCCGATGCTCGATATCGTTGCGCGCGGCGACAAAAATCCCCGAGCGATCTTTTGCCAGGAGATAGCCTTGCTCGATCAAGGAATCTATCGCTGCAATAACCGTATTCCGACCGATCTTGAGCGATTCCGCTATTGATCGACTGGACGGCAGCCGCACGCCTTCCGGAATCCTCTTTCCGTCTATTGCATCGATAAAAGATGCAACGAGTTGCATAGAAAGCGATCCGCGGGACTTTTGCGGTTTTCGCAACAAGTGATCCCAAACCTGTGCGGGATCGCTCTTTCGCTTGCTGACCTTTGCGCCACCGTAGCTCGCCATCGCGGCTCTCGACGAAATCAACTGGCTCTCACTAAAGAAAAATCTGGTTCTCATCAAGCAATCTCACTGTTTTATCACTCAAGACAGGGTTCGCGCTACGCGCGCCCGGGAATGACGGCGTTTTTTGCAGGCTTCAACCGGGGCATGGAAAAACACCGCCCGGAATGACCGCTATGCGGGCGTGCCGCGCGTCCTTTTTCGGCTGGCGCCCCGCCCGCGCTGGGTTTAAGCCGGTAGCATGAACGCAAAAACCGACACCGTGCAGTCCTCGGCCGAGGCCCTGCGCTATCCCTGGGAGCAGCATCCCGGCCACGACGAGATCGTGGAAATCAGGCCAGGCGTATTGTGGGCGCGGCTGAAGCTGCCGTTCCGCCTCAACCACGTGAACATCTACCTGCTCGCCGATGGCGACGGTTACGCGATGGTCGATGCCGGCTTCGGCAACGAGGAGACGATCGAGGCCTGGACCAAGCTATTCGAGGGGCCGCTGAAGGGCGTCAACATCACGCGCCTGATCGTCACCCATTCGCACCCCGACCATGTCGGCCTCGCAGGCTGGATCGTCGAGCGGTTCAAATGCCCGCTGGTGATGTCGCAGGTGGAATATCTGCAATCGGTCTATCACCAGAACCGCGGTACCGAGGAGCGGCGCGAGGCGCAGCGGCTGTTTTTCCGCCGGCACGGCATGGACGAGTCGCTCACCGAGAAGCTGCTCGGCCGCGGCCAGGATTATCTCAAGCGCGTCTCGGTGCTGCCGCCGTCCTACCGCCGCATCTCGCATGGCGACGAGGTCGTGATCGGCACGCGGCGCTTCAAGGTGATCACCGGCGGCGGCCACGCGCTCGACCAGGTGATGCTGTATTGCGCCGACGACAAGCTGTTCCTGTCCGCCGACCAGGTGCTGAGCAAGATCTCGCCGAATGTCAGCGTGTGGGCGGTCGAGCCCGACCAGAACTCGCTCGGCGAATACCTGGCCTCGCTCGCCAGCCTCACCACTACCCTGCCCTATGATCTCCTGGTGCTGCCCGGCCACGGCGTGCCGTTCTACGGCTTGAAGACCCGCATCAAGCAGCTCGCCGACCACCACGAGGAGCGCTGCCGCCTGATCGCGGAAGCCTGCCGCGAGGTGCCGCAGACCTCGCGCGCGCTGGTGCCCGTCGTCTTCAACAAGCACGTGCTCGACGAGCACCAGATGGGCTTTGCCGCCGGCGAGCTCGTTGCCCACGTCAACTACATGATCGTCGAGGGCCGGCTGACGGCCGAGACCAAGGACGGCGTGCTGCAGTTCCGGACGACGTGAGCGGTCACCGTCATGGCCGGGCTTGTCCCGGCCATCCACGCTCTCTGACGTGGAAGCAAGTTCGTGAATGCCCGGGCCTTCGCCTCGCCGAAGCGGCTTCGGCCGCGCAGGCGGGACCAGCCCGGGCATGACGCGTTCGCAGCAACACCTCACTTCATATTTGCGATGGCGTGCAGCGCCGCGATGTAGCCGAACGGCCCCAGCCCGCAGATCACGCCCGTTGCCACGAACGAGATCTTGGAGCGGCGATGATATTCGTCGCGGGCATGGATGTTGGAGATGTGCACCTCCAGCACCGGGCCCTCGAATATCTTGATCGCATCCATGATCGAGACCGAGGTGAAGGACAGGCCGGCCGGATTGATGACGATGGCATCGGCATCCCGCCGCGCCGACTGGATCAGATCGACGAGCACGCCTTCATGGTTGGACTGGTGGAAGACGAGCTTGAGCCCGAGCTTGGCGGCGGCATCCTCACAGCTCGCATTGACCTCTGCGAGCGTCGTCGTGCCGTAGATGTGCGGCTCGCGGATGCCGAGCATGTTGAGGTTGGGGCCGTTGAGGATCATCACGCGCTTCATGAAAAGGTCCTTTCGGAGGCAAAAATCGAGCATGCTCTCCGGGCCAATGGCGCATGCGCTGCGAGAATCGGATGGGGTAGAGCCGGCGGCCGCGCTCTAGGAAAGCGTGTGCCGAACCGCGAAGGAAGCCCAGGCCTGACCGAGCCCGCATTCGGCTGATGCTGCAGAGCAACATTCCCTCTCGCGCGAACTTGATCGGGATCAAGTTTAAAATTGCACGATAGGGCATTTTGCCCAAAGGCCCCCCACGGCCAAATGTGGGATAGCGCATAGACATTGGAGTTGGAATAGCTCTAAGGATAAGCGCTGTTTTGGTTAGTTCCGTCTCAGGTTGCACCGATGGATTACGCTGAATTCTTCAATTCCGCCCTGGATCGCCTCCATACCGAGCGCCGCTATCGCGTGTTCGCCGATCTGGAGCGCACGGCCGGCCGGTTCCCGCACGCGGTCTGGCATTCGCCGAAGGGCAAGCGCGACGTCGTGATCTGGTGCTCCAACGATTACCTCGGCATGGGCCAGCACCCGAAAGTGGTCGGCGCCATGGTCGAGACCGCGACCCGCGTCGGCACCGGCGCCGGCGGAACCCGCAACATCGCCGGCACGCATCATCCGCTGGTGCAGCTCGAGGCCGAGCTCGCCGACCTCCATGGCAAGGAAGCCGCGCTGCTGTTCACCTCGGGCTATGTCTCGAACCAGACCGGCATCGCCACCATTGCCAAGCTCATTCCGAATTGCCTGATCCTGTCGGACGAGCTCAACCACAATTCAATGATCGAAGGCATCCGCCAGTCCGGCTGCGAGCGGGTCGTGTTCCGCCACAACGATCTGGCCGATCTCGAAGCGAAGCTGAAGGCCGCAGGCGAGAGCCGGCCGAAGCTGATCGCCTGCGAGAGCCTCTATTCCATGGACGGCGACGTCGCCCCGCTGGCCAGGATCTGCGATCTCGCCGAGAGGTATCATGCGATGACTTACGTGGACGAGGTCCACGCCGTCGGCATGTATGGCCCGCGCGGCGGCGGCATCGCCGAGCGGGACGGCGTCATGCATCGCATCGACATTCTCGAAGGCACGCTGGCGAAAGCGTTCGGCTGCCTCGGCGGCTACATCGCCGGCAACGGCCACATCATCGACGCCGTGCGCTCCTATGCGCCGGGCTTCATCTTCACCACCGCGCTGCCGCCGGCGATCTGCTCGGCCGCAACCGCCGCGATCAAGCATCTGAAGACCTCGAGCTGGGAGCGCGAGCGCCATCAGGACCGCGCCGCCCGTGTCAAGGCGATCCTCAATGCCGCGGGTCTCCCGGTGATGTCGAACGACACCCACATCGTGCCGCTGTTCGTCGGCGATCCCGAGAAGTGCAAGCAGGCCTCGGACATGCTGCTCGAGGATCACGGCATCTACATCCAGCCGATCAACTATCCCACCGTCGCCAAGGGCACCGAGCGCCTGCGCATCACGCCCTCGCCCTATCATGACGACGGCCTGATCGATCAGCTCGCCGAAGCGCTGCTGCAGGTGTGGGACCGGCTGGGCCTGCCGCTGAGCGAGAAGTCGCTGGCGGCGGAGTAGGCCAGGACGACGATGGGGTTGGCACCTTAACGACAACCCCGGTTCCCGCCCGATCCCGGCATTTCGCTGTCGCCTCTACTCTCCCAACGCGCTAGATTTGCTGGGAAAATGAGATCGGGCACGGATTGTCGCGCCCAGGGAGACGCACGCTCGCCATGCTGCACGATTGGGGCGTGATTGCTACCGCCTTCGGCTATATCGGCTTCCTGTTCCTGGTGGCGAGCCACGGCGACCGCCGTTCGCCGGCCGGCCCCGGCCGCGCGTCCGGGCTGATCTATCCGCTGTCGCTGGCGATCTACTGCACCTCCTGGACCTTCTTCGGCTCGGTCGGCTTTGCCACCCGCACCTCGACCGACTTCCTCGCGATCTATGTCGGTCCGATCCTGATGATCGGCCTCGGCGCCGGCGTGCTTCGCCGCGTGATCCAGCTCGCGAAGGCGCACAACATCACCTCGATCGCCGACTTCATCGGCGCGCGCTACGGCAAGAGCCAGGCCGTGGCGGCGACGGTGGCGCTGATCGCCATCATCGGCTCGGTGCCCTACATCGCTCTGCAGCTCAAGGCGGTCGCCTCCTCGCTCGCAGTCATCCTGAGCGAGGACCAGGCGTTCTCCCACATCCCGATCCTCGGTGACATCGCGCTGATGGTGACGCTGGCGATGGCGGCGTTCGCGGTGCTGTTCGGCACGCGGCAGACCGACGCCACCGAGCATCAGCACGGCCTGATGCTGGCGGTTGCGACCGAATCCACCATCAAGCTGGCAGCCTTCCTCTCCGCCGGCATCTTCGTCACCTTCTGGATGTTCTCGCCGCACGAACTGATCGAGCGCGCGATGAAGACACCGGAGGCGGTGCGCGCCATCGAGTATTCGCCGTCGATCGGCAACTTCCTCACCATGACGCTGCTGTCGCTGTGCGCGGTCATGCTGCTGCCACGGCAGTTTCACGTCAGCGTGGTCGAGAATTCCAGCGATGCCGAGGTCAGCCGCGCGCGCTGGCTGTTCCCGCTCTATCTCGTCGCCATCAATGTGTTCGTGATCCCGATCGCGCTCGCCGGCCTGATCACCTTCCCGTTCGGTGCGGCCGATCCCGACATGTATGTGCTGGCCCTGCCGATGGAGGGCGGCGCAGGACTTCTCAGCGTCGCCGTCTTCGTCGGCGGCCTGTCGGCGGCGACCGCGATGGTGATCGTCGAATGCGTCGCGCTCTCGATCATGGTTTCGAACGACCTCGTGGTGCCGCTGGTGCTGCAACGTCGGCCCGAGGGGCGCGCAGGCGGCACCGCTTTCGGCGACTTCCTGCTGCGCTCGCGGCGGCTTGCGATCTTTGCCATCATGGTGATGGCCTATTTCTACTATCGCGCGCTCGGCAACACCCAGCTTGCGGCGATCGGCCTGTTGTCCTTTGCCGCCATCGCGCAGCTCGCACCCGCCTTTTTCGGCGGACTGTTGTGGCGGCGGGCGACCGCGCGCGGTGCCATCGGCGGCATGCTGGTCGGCTTCGCGGTGTGGTTCTACACGCTGTTCCTGCCGAGCTTCATGGACTCCTCGACCGCAGGCCTGCTGTTGCTCCAGCACGGCCCCTTCGGCATCGAGGCGCTGAGGCCGCAGGCGCTGTTCGGCGCCGATTTGCCACCGCTGATGCACGGCGTGGTCTGGTCGCTCTCGCTCAACATCCTCACCTATGTGCTGCTGTCGCTGGCGCGGCAGCCTTCGTCCATCGAGCTGGTGCAGGCCGATCTGTTCGTGCCCAACACGCTCGCGCCGATCGCGCCGAACTTCCGCCGCTGGCGCACCACCATCACGGTGCAGGACATCCAGGCCACGGTGACGCAATATCTCGGGCCTGAGCGCACCCAGCACTCGTTCGAAGCTTTCTCGGCGCGGCGCAACATGCGGCTGGAGCCGGGAGCGCCCGCCGATTTCGAGCTGCTGCAGCACGCCGAGCACCTGATCGCCTCCTCGATCGGGGCCGCGTCCTCGCGCCTCGTGATGTCGCTGCTGCTGCGCAAGCGCACGGTCTCCGCCAAGGCCGCACTCAAGCTGCTCGATGATTCGCATGCGGCCCTGCATTTCAACCGCGAGATCCTGCAGACCGCGCTCAACCATGTGCGGCAGGGCATCGCGGTGTTCGACGCCGATTTGCACCTGATCTGCTCCAACCGGCAGTTCGGCGACCTGCTCAACGTGCCCCCGCATTTCATCCAGTTCGGCACGCCGCTGCGCGAAATCCTGGAATTCATGGGCGTGAGCGATCCCGCCGATCAATCTGGTCGCGAGGCGATGATCGAGCAGCGGCTGGTGGCCTACACCACCGACGGCGAGCCCTATCTCGAACGCCTGCCGGAACGCCACATGGTGATCGAGGTGCTCACCAACCGCATGCCCGGCGGCGGCTTCGTCATCACCTTCACCGACGTCACGCCCAGCTTCGAGGCGGCGGAAGCGCTGGAGCGCGCCAATGCGACGCTGGAAAAGCGGGTGCGCGACCGCACTGAAGAATTGACGCGGCTGAATTCGGAGCTGGCGCGGGCCAAGAGCACCGCGGAGGACGCCAGCATCTCCAAGACGCGCTTCCTCGCCGCCGCCAGCCACGACATTCTGCAGCCGCTGAATGCGGCGCGGCTCTATGTCACGAGCCTGGTCGAGCGCCAGCACAATGGCGAGGAGACGCGGCTGGTCGAGAACATCGATGAATCGCTGCAGGCGATCGAGGAGATCCTCGGCGCGCTGCTCGACATCTCCCGGCTCGATGCCGGCGCGATGGCAATCTCGATTTCGAGCTTCAAGATGGCCGATCTGATGCGCTCGCTGGAGATCGAATTTGCCCCGATCGCGCGCGCCAAGGGCCTCGATCTCACCTTCGTGCCCTGCTCGCTGCCGGTCGAGTCGGACCGGCTGCTGCTGCGGCGGCTGCTCCAGAACCTGATCTCGAACGCGATCAAATATACGCCACGCGGACGCGTGCTGGTCGGCTGCCGCCGCCGCGGAGACTCGCTCGCCATCAACGTCTACGACACCGGCGTCGGCATCCCCGCGGTCAAGCGCGGCGAGATCTTCAAGGAGTTCCACCGCCTCGAGCAGGGCGCGCGGATCGCGCGCGGCCTTGGCCTCGGGCTCTCGATCGTCGAGCGGCTGGCGCGCGTGCTGGGCCACAGCATCTCCATCGACGCCAACAGGAGCGGCGGCTCGCTGTTTTCCGTGACGGTGCCGACGGCCAAGGCGGTGACGCTGACCGCGGCGGTGACCAGTGCAACGCCACTGGCGCGCACGCCGATCTCGGGCGCGCTGATCGTCTGCATCGAGAATGATGCGGCGATCCTCGACGGCATGCGGACGCTGCTGAAGGCCTGGGACGCCGAGGTGATCGCGGTCACCGATCCCGAAGGCGCGATCGCGGCGATCGAGGCGGCCGGCAAGCGCGTGACCGGGCTACTCGTCGACTATCACCTCGACCGCGGCAACGGCATCGCCGCCATCCGCGAGATTCGCCGCCGCTTCGGCGACTCCATCCCCGCGATCCTGATCACCGCCGACCGCAGCCCGGCCGTGCAAAGCGCCGCGCGCGACGAGAAGATCGCGGTGCTGAACAAGCCGGTGAAGCCGGCCTCGCTGCGCGCCTTGCTCGGGCAGTGGCGCACGCAGCAGATGGTGGCGGCGGAGTAAGGCCGGCCGCCGCCATCGACAATTCTCAAGCGCCAGCGTCGACATCGATCACGGCCTTGGCAAAGGCCTGAGGCGCTTCCTGCGGCAGATTGTGACCGATGCCGCCGGTGATCAGGCGATGATCGTAGCGGCCGGAGAATTTCTTGGCGTAGGCGCCGGGATCGGGATGCGGCGCGCCGTTGGCATCGCCCTCCATCGTGATCGTGGGCACGCTGATGATGGGAGCAGAAGCGAGCTTCTGTTCGATCTCCTCGTACTTCGCCTCGCCCTTTTCGAGCGCGAGTCGCCAGCGGTAATTGTGGATCGAGATCGCGACGTGATCCTTGTTATCGAGCGAAGCCGCGCTGCGATCGAAAGTGGCGTCGTCGAACTTCCATTGCGGCGAGGCCAGTTTCCAGATCAGCTTGGCGAAATCATGCGTGTACTTCTCGTAGCCGGCGCGGCCGCGCTCGGTGGCGAAATAGAACTGGTACCACCATTGCAGCTCGGCCGCCGGCGGCAACGGCGCGCTGCCCGCCGCCTGGCTGGAGATCAGATAGCCGCTGACCGATACCAGCGCGCGGCAGCGCTCCGGCCACAGCGCGGCGATGATATCGCAGGTGCGCGCGCCCCAGTCGAAGCCGGCAAGGACGGCCTTCTTGATGTCGAGCGCATCCATCAGCGCGATGATGTCGACCGCCAGCGCCGCCGGCTCGCCGTTGCGCGGCGTCTCGCTGGAGAGGAAGTTCGTCGTGCCATAGCCACGCAAATGCGGGATGATGACGCGATAGCCGGCCTTGGCCAGGATCGGCGCAACGTCGATGAAGGCGTGAATGTCGTAGGGCCAGCCGTGCAGCAGGATCGCCACCGGTCCGGTGGCGGGACCTGCTTCGGCGTAACCGACGTCGAGGACGCCGGCATTGATCTGCTTGATCGTGCCGAAGGATGCGTTCGATGCTAGCGACGGCGCGGCTGACGTCTCGGCGTGCGCCAGGTCGATCACGCCGAGGCTGGCGGCAGCGGCTGTGGCTGCGATGCCGAGGAACTGGCGGCGATGCTGATCGATCATCTGTGTCATGGTCTTGGTTCCTTGTTAGTTGCTGACGTCGCTGTCGGACACGCATCTTGCGCTCATGAGCGCCTCGTTGCAGCTACGCAACTGACTATCAGCGTGTTACGCGGGACGCCCGTTTGGACTTGTGAGAAGTTGTGAGGCACTCCATCAAAAGCCCGTCATTGCGAGGAGCTCTTGCGACGAAGCAATCAAGAATCCCTCCGCGGAAAGACTCTGGATTGCTTCGCTGCGCTCGCAATGACGGAGCAAGAGGGGCATTGCAGTCCTCCAAATGACGCTGTCATTCCCCGAGCGCCGAAGCTTTGAGCGTAGGCGGCAGGCGGGAAATCCAGTACGACGCGGCCTCTCGGCTCAATCATTGATTGCGCTTCCACCTTCGCTCTGCGGCTTCGGCGGACAAGTCGCGCGCCCGAAATGACGGTCGAGCCTTTTGCCCGGATTACGCTTTCCACCTTCGCTCTGCGAGCCACGGCGGGACAAGCCGCTTCATCCGGGCTACAGCAGCCGGTAGCTACCCCGTCGGCGTGCCCTGCTTCCACTGGCCGCCGGCGATCTTGGCGGCGGCGATCACGGCCTGGGTGCGGCTCTCGACGCCGAGCTTTTGCAGGATGGCCGAGACATGCGCCTTGATGGTCGCCTCGGAGACGCCGAGCTCGTAGGCGATCTGCTTGTTCAGCAATCCCTCCGACAGCATCATCAGCACCCGCACCTGCTGCGGCGTCAGCGTCACCAGGCGGTCGCGCAGCTTGGTCATGTCGGGGTCGGCGGCGGCCGTCAGATCCGTGTCGGCGGGAACCCAGACGTCGCCTTCCATCACCTTGAGGATGGCATCGCGCAGCGTCTCGACGCCAAACCGCTTCGGGATGAAGCCGGAGGCGCCGAAATCGAGCGAGCGGCGGATCGTGGCGCTGTCGTCGGAGGCCGAGACGATCACGACGGGGATCGCCGGATATTGCGCGCGCAGATAGATCAGGCCGGAAAAGCCGGAGATGCCGGGCATCGAGAGGTCGAGCAGGACCAGGTCGACGTCCGAAGTCTGTTCCAGGAGCTTGGTCAGATCGTCGAACGATCCGGCCTCGTCGATCTTCGCGGTCGAGAGAACGCCCGCCACCGCCTGCCGCAGCGCATCACGGAACAGCGGATGGTCATCGGCAATGACGAGATGGGTGGAGGGAGCGTTCATCGATCTCTTGCTGTCGTTGACGTCAGCGCCAGTAATCCTGATGGGCGCGGTGGTCAATTCTTCCCCGCCCGGCCGTGGCATGCAAGAGCACATTATTCCTTTGCCAAAAGGGGGTTAATCCGCAAGCCGCCCGCGACCGCGCGGCACTATAAATCAGCACCGTCAGTCGCGCGTCAGTGCGGAAGGCCGAAAGTCGTATTGGGGCAGGTTTCACGCCGATGTTACCTTGGGGGCAAGACCTGGGTTGATCCGGCATGCCCGGACCGGGACGCGAGGAAACGAGATACGGGGAGCGCATTCACGATGTCCACACTAGCTGCAACGTCGGCTCGGTCGACCGGCATGACGAAGGATGAGCGGTTCGTCATCCTCGCATCGTCACTCGGCACCGTCTTCGAGTGGTACGACTTCTACCTCTACGGATCGCTGGCCGGCATCGTGGGCACGCAGTTCTTCACCATCGCCGGCGCCGACGGCAAGCCGATGTTCGATCAGGCGACGCGCGACATCTTCGCGCTGCTGGCGTTCGCGGCAGGCTTCCTGGTCCGTCCGTTCGGCGCAATCGTGTTCGGTCGGATCGGCGACATCGTCGGCCGCAAATACACCTTCCTCGTCACCATCCTCATCATGGGTCTGTCGACCTTCATCGTCGGCCTGCTGCCGGGTGCCGCGCAGATCGGCATCGCGGCGCCGATCCTGCTGATCGGCCTGCGCCTGCTGCAGGGCCTCGCGCTCGGTGGCGAGTATGGCGGCGCGGCGACCTATGTCGCCGAGCACGCGCCGCCCGGCAAGCGCGGCTATTACACCTCGTTCATCCAGACCACCGCGACGCTCGGCCTGTTCCTGTCGCTGCTGGTGATCCTGTTCACCCGCACCGCGACTGGCGAGCCGGGCTTTGCCGGCGCTCCGGGCGCTTATTGGGGCGGCTGGCGCATTCCGTTCCTGGTTTCGGTGTTCCTGCTCGGCATCTCGGTCTGGATCCGCTTGCGCCTCAACGAGTCGCCCGTGTTCCAGCGGATGAAGGAGGAAGGCAAGACCTCCAAGGCGCCGCTGACCGAAGCCTTCGCCAACTGGAGCAACGCCAAGATCGTGATCCTGGCGCTGATCGGCCTGACCATGGGCCAGGCGGTGATCTGGTACACGGGCCAGTTCTACGCGCTGTTCTTCCTGCAATCGATCCTGAAGGTCGACGGCTACACCGCCAACCTGCTGATCGCCTGGTCGCTGCTGCTCGGCACCGGCTTCTTCCTGGTGTTCGGCGCGCTGTCCGACCGGATCGGCCGCAAGCCGATCATCCTGTCGGGCTGCCTGATCGGTGCACTGACCCTGTTCCCGATCTTCAAGATGATCTCGTCCAACGCCAACCCGGCGCTGGAAAAGGCCTATGAGACGGTCAAGGTGCAGGTGGTGGCGGATCCCGCAGGCTGCGGCGATCTGTTCAACCCGGTCGGCACCCGCGTCTTCACCGCGCCTTGCGACACGGCACGCGCCTTCCTCGCGCAATCGTCGGTGAAGTACACCACGGTTCCGGGACCCGCGGGCGCCGTGAAGATCCTCGTCAACGACAAGGAAGTGCCCTACACGGACGCCAAGACGTCGAACCCCGCGATCACCACGGCAGTGCAGGCGGCGGGCTATCCGAAGCCGGGTGACGCGGGCATCGTCAAGATGTCGAATCCGTTCGACATCTTCCGTCCGCAGGTGTCGGCGACCATCGGCCTGCTGTTCATCCTCGTGATCTACGTCACCATGGTGTACGGCCCGATCGCGGCGATGCTGGTCGAACTGTTCCCGACCCGCATCCGTTACACCTCGATGTCGCTGCCTTATCACATCGGCAACGGCTGGTTCGGGGGCCTGTTGCCCGCATCCGCTTTCGCGATCACCGCAGCGAGCGGCGATATCTACGCGGGCCTGTGGTACCCCGTCGTGTTCGCGGCCATCACGGCGGTGGTCGGCTTCCTGTTCGTCCCCGAGACAAAGGACGTCGACATCACCAAGTCCTGATCGCGCGTCGCGAGACGCCGACAAAGCCGGCCGCGGAGAAATCCGCGGCCGGTTTGCTTTTGGGCTCTAGTGATTGCTGCCGATGAATTGCAGCACGATCTCCCGGCGATGCGGACGGCTGCGGTGCTCGACGAGGTAGATCGCCTGCCAGGTGCCGAGCGCGAGCTTGCCGCCCAACACCGGCACCTGCAGCGAGGTCTGCGTCAGCATCGTCTTGACATGCGCCGGCATGTCGTCCGGCCCCTCCGTGTCGTGTGTCCACGGCACGCTTTCCGGCGCGAGCCGCGACAGCGCGGTGGTGAGATCGACCAGCACGGACGGATCGGCGTTCTCCTGGATGGTCAGCGACGCCGAGGTGTGGCGGATGAACAGCGTCAGCGCGCCGTCGCTTGCGTGGGCCTCGTGGACGAATTTTGCGGCCTCGCTGGTGAGATCGGTGAAGCCGCGGCCCTTCGTCTGCACGGTGAGCAGCGATGAGACGATCGTGGTGGCTTGCACCGAAGATGGCGTGGAGCGGATGATGGATTTGGCCGATGTCATCGAAGGTCTCTCAACGCGCAAGGTGCCGTAGTGCCGTAGGGTGGGCAAAGCAGAGCGTGCCCACGAAATCCGTGCGACGATATCCAGATGGTGGGCACGGCGCGATGCGCCTTTGCCCACCCTACGGCACCGCGTGGTGTATCAAATCCTCCCCGACACGTCCTTCTGCACGCGGTTGGCCATGTCGATCAGGCGGCGCCAGGCCCTTTCCAGGAACGACATCGCGCGGTCGAGGTCCTGGTCGCTCGGCAGCGGAATCTCGAGCTTGCGCTCGCCCTCGGCGACCTTTGGCTCGGCCTTTTTCAGCGGGTCGGATTTCGGCAGCGCTTCGTCGATCTTGCCGGAGACTGTGGGCCCGGCGGCGAGCTGCCCCTTGAGCTTCTCGACCTCGGCCTGGAGGCGGCCGATCTCGGCATCGAGTGCAGAACGCTCGTCAGGCACGGCGTAGCAGGCCCAGCCGGCGCCATTCTTGCTGCAGGTCGAGACCGTGCCGGTGCGGGTGTCGAGCCGCAGCACGCCTTCGGGGATCGGCGTCATGGTATAGCGGCCATTTTCGCCGTCGGGCGCGGATTGCGCGGCAACCAGGCTGCCGCTGACCGCCGTCATCGCGACGATGGCCGCCGCACACCATGATGTTGTGGATGGTTTTGCAGGTCTCATCGTGCTCTCCGCCACGCCGCGCAGGTGGCACATCATCGAATTCTACACCCCTGCGGCCGACCGCGCATCGCCGGCGCGCGCGAATCCGCCGCCTGAACCGCACCTTGCGGAATCAATGATGACGGCCATCCCTTTGATCCCGAGAGCGCGGCGAAATGTCGACTGCGGCGGCAGATCACGCGGCGAGCTGCTGCGGTGCGGCGTCACGCTGTGTGCAGCGCTTGCGCGCAGGTCGATATCTCCAGTAAAATCAGCTATATAGCTGATCACGACGCGATCGTGACTTGGCTTGACTTGATTATGTGCGGTCAGTATGGTCCGCGCGGCTTTTGAGGGTGGCGGGCGTAATTTCCATTCAACCGCAGCGTTTCGGGTCTTCGTGGCATGGCTCAAGACACGGGACACAACGGGAATGGAGATCGCGATAGATCGCCCGAGGAAGCTGCGCTTTCCGAACGGCTCGGAAGTCTCGACCAGCGGTTGTCCGAATTTCGCGGCCGCCACGTCAAGACCGAGCAACCCGCAGGTGACGGTGGAGACGGAGCGGCCAGAGCCTCGGCGATGGCGCTTGGTTTTCGGTTATCCTCCGAGTTGGTCGCCGGTGTCGCTGTCGGAGCGGGGATTGGCTGGGGTTTCGACCGCTTGCTGTCGACGTCGCCTTTCGGATTTATCGTGTTCCTGCTGCTGGGCTTCGTGGCCGGCGTGGTGAATGTGGTGAGGTCGGCGGGCGCAGGTCAGAACAGGCGTGGTGGTTCGTAAGGCCAATCCGCACACGGAGAGGAATTGTCGCGCCGGGATCCCCGGTGCGGGCCGGCCCGGCCGGCAGAATCGAGACACGCCGGCTCGTCCGGCAGACCAAGAGATGCCGCGCCGATGAAAATCGATCCGATCCACCAATTCAACATCGAGCCTCTCTTCACGATCGGCCATATCGGCCATCAGACGATCGCCTTCACCAATTCGTCGCTCTACATGCTGGTGGCCGTCGTCATCATCTCGCTCCTGATGCTCGCCAGCGGCACGCAGCTGGTTCCCGGGCGCCTGCAGTCGGTCGCCGAAATCTCCTACGAGTTCATTGCCGCCACGATCCGCGGCAACGCCGGCGCGGAAGGCATGAAATTCTTCCCGCTGATCTTCTCGCTGTTCATGTTCATCTGCGTCTCGAATCTCGTGGGCATCATCCCCTACACCTTCACGATTTCGAGCCACATTATCGTCACCGTAGCGCTGGCGCTGCTGGTCTTCTTCACCGTGCTGATCTACGGCGTCGCCAAGAACGGCTTGAAATTCTTCAAGATCTTCGTTCCCCACGGCGTCCCCGGCTACATCCTGCCGCTGGTCATGTTCATCGAGATCCTGTCGTTCTTCCTGCGGCCGGTCTCGCACAGCATCCGTCTGTTCGCCAACATGCTGGCCGGCCACATCGCGCTGAAGGTGTTCGCGGGCTTCGTCGCCATGCTCGGCTTCTCGCTCGGCGCCATCGGCTGGGTCGGCGGCGTGCTGCCGCTGGCACTCACCATCGCGCTGTACGCCCTCGAGATCCTGGTCGCGTTCCTGCAAGCCTATGTGTTTGCGATCCTGACCGTCATCTACCTCAACGACGCCATTCATCCGGGACACTGAGCGGTCCGGGGAATTTCCACCCACAACCCAATCTTTCTTCCAAGGAGTCTAAAATGGATCCGGCAGCAGCAAAACTTATCGGCGCGGGCATCGCGTGCATCGGCATGGGCGGTGCGGGCGTCGGCGTGGGCGTGATCTTCGGCAACTACCTCGCCGCAGCCGTCCGCAACCCGTCGGCCGCTCAGGGCCAGTTCGGCAACCTGATCTTCGGCTTCGCCGTGACCGAAGCGCTCGGCATCTTCTCGCTGCTGATCGCGCTGCTTCTGCTGTTCGTTTTCTAAAGAACGACTTCTTCCGCGCCGCTTCATCCGAAGCGGCGCGTGACAGCAACAGGAGTACTCCATGGCCGAGAGTCATGGCGGGGCGAAAGCTCCGGCGACCGACGCCCACACCGAAGCCGATGGCGGTCATCACGGCGGCGGCTTTCCGCCGTTCGAGAGCAGCACCTTTGCTTCGCAGCTGGTGTCGCTCGCGATCTTCTTCGTCGCGCTTTACGTGATCGTGTCCAAGCTCGCGCTGCCGAAGGTCGGCGGGACGATCGAGGCGCGTCAGAACAAGATCGAGGGTGACCTCACCGAGGCGCAGGCGCTGAAGGATCAGTCCGAGGCGGCGCTGAAGGCCTATGAAAGCGAGCTCGCTGCGGCGCGCGCGCGGGCGCAGGCGATCGCCAACGAATCCCGCGACAAGGCGAATGCGCAGGCGGAAGCCGAGCGCAAGGCCCTGGAAGAGCAGCTGGCGGCCAAGCTCGCCGAGGCGGAGAAGACCATCGCCTCGACCCGCGCGACCGCCATGGGCAACGTCCGCAGCATCGCGGCCGATGCGGCAGGCACCATCGTGCAGCAGCTCACCGGCGTCGTTCCGGATGCGGCGTCGGTCAATGCCGCCGTTGATGCGTCCTTGAAGGGTTAGTCGATATGTTCTTCGATCCTGAAACCTGGGTCGCCGTCGCCTTCGTGATCCTGATGGTCGTATTCGGCTATCTCGGGGTCTTCAAATCGGCGATGGCGGCGCTCGACAAGCGCGCCGAGCGCATCAAGGCCGAGCTCGACGACGCGACGCGCCTGAAGCAGGAAGCCGCCAAGGTGCTGGCCGACTACAAGGCCCGCAGCGCCTCGGCGGAACGCGAGGCCGCCGACATCATCGCCAACGCCAGGAGCGAAGCCGAGCGCATCGCGACCGAGGCCAAGGCGAAGATGGAAGACTTCCTCGCCCGCCGTACCAAGACCGCGGAGGGCAAGATCGCGCTCGCCGAGGCCCAGGCGCTGGCCGATGTCCGCGCCGCAGCCGCGGAAGCCGCCGTGCAGGCCGCCTCCACGATCCTGTCGCAGTCGGTCAAGGGCCCGGTCGCCGACGATCTGCTCGCCAAGGGCATCACCGAGGTTCGCCAGAAGCTGAACTGAGGGGCGAACGCCTCATCCAATCAAAAGCCGGCGCGATGAGCGCCGGCTTTTTTGTTTTCGACACCGCATCCGCAAATGCGATGTCATCACCCGCGAAGGCGGGTGATCCAGTATTCCAGGGGCGGCTGTGCTTGAACCGAGGAGCCGCGGCGTACTGGATGCCCCGCCTTTGCGGGGCATGACAGCTGAGATTGCGGCTACCTACTTCTTCTTCCGCGCCTTCGGCTCCGGCGAGAGCGCCTGCGGGTCGAAGCCGACATAGAAGATGTAGGAATCGGCGACCGCGGGAGACGGCAGCGGGTAGGACAGGTCCTCGGCGACGAAGGTGAAGGGCACACTGGCGCCCTCGGTCATCTGGACCGTGGTGCGGTAGGCCTTCGAGGCGATCACCTTCTCGCCGACGCCGCCCTGGACCACGGCGACGCGCAAGGGAACTTCGACCGTCGCAGGCGCGCCGGCGGGGCCCGCGATGACGCGGCCCTGGATGCCGATATGCGCGGTGATTTCGCCGCCATTGCGGATGCATTCGCGCGCCATCTTGGAGATCGAGGCCTGGAAGCGCACGTCATTGCCGACCGCCGGCTTGCCGTTCGCACCGACGCCATAGGTCGACGCTCCGGCGCGCACCGTGACCTGCGGGCAATCATATTCGTCATCGGCCTGGGGCGCGCCTGGCGCGGGCGCCGGCTTAGGCTGGGCAGGCTCGTCGGATTTGCCGCCGAACAGGCTCTTGAAACGGTCGGTCAACGACTGCGCGGCGACCGGCGAGACCGCCGCCAGTGAAACCGACAGCGCCAGCGCGATCACCGGACCCCGCCGCAGCGCCTTCCGCAATGACCGAAGCTCATTCATGAACGCCTGTACTCCATGACAATATCCCGGCCAATCGCCGGTCGATCCCGCGCGTTATATCGCCAAAATCGGCGAACCCAAGGCGAGAAAACAAGGCAGGAAAAAAGGCTGAGCTCGCTGCGCGATGGCTCAGCTCAACCGCGGAAATCCTCGTGCAGCAGGCCGAACAGCAGATGGTCCTGCCAGACCCCGTTGATGCAGAGATAGCGGCGCGCCAGTCCCTCGCGGGAGAAGCCGCACTTCTCCAGCACCCGGATCGACGGCGCATTGGTGGGGATGCAGGCGGCCTCGACCCGGTGCAGATTGAGCTCGCCGAACAGCGTCGGCAGCAACACGCGCAGCGCTGCCGTCATGTAGCCGCGATGGGCATGGGGCTGGCCGACCCAATAACCGATGGTGCCGGCCTGGACGATGCCGCGGCGGACATTGGCGAGCGTGATGCCGCCGACCATGGCGCCGTCGAGCTCGCGGAAGATCAGGAAGGGATAGGAGCGGTCCGCGGCGATATCCTCGGAATAACGCCGCAGCCGGCGGCGAAAGCCGGAGCGGGTCAGATCGTCCGACGGCCAGATCGGCTCCCACGGCGTCAGATAATCGCGGCTGGTCTCGCGCAAATGCGCCCATTGCAGGAAGTCCGACATCTGCGGGGCGCGCAGCAACAATCCGTTGCCGCGCGGGGCGAGAGCGGCAGGTCCACTGGAGGGCAGGCGGAACAGGGCCATGTGATGCTTCCCGGGGCGGACCTTCCGCCAAAGCGGCTCCTCATGCAGCCGCGCCTTTTAGTGAAGCCGAGCTTTGGCGCGCGCCCGGGTCAATCCTTCCGCAAAAGACACCGCCGTGTCCAGACCCCTGCCGCTGCCTAATGCGACAACGGCAGGGCGGCTGCGCGACAGCAGTGCCCGCGCCGCATCGCGGGTCGATTCGACGCTGACGGCATCGATCCGGGACACCAGTTCCTGCACCGTCTGCGGCCGGCCATAGGCCAGCACGTGCCGGGCGAGCTGCTCGGCGCGCGAGGAACAGCTCTCCAGCGCCATCAAGAGGCCTGCCTTCATCTGCGCCTTGGCGCGGGCGATCTCGGCCTCGGTCAGGGTCTCGACCGAATCATTCATGATGTCGACCACGACCTCCATCATTTCAGGCGCGTCGGCCGGATCGGTGCCGGTGTAGAGACCGAAAAAGCCGGTGTCGGTGTAGGGCGCGTGGAAGGTGTAGATGGAATAGCAGAGGCCACGCTTCTCGCGCACCTCCTGGAACAGCCGCGACGACATCCCGCCGCCGAGGATGTTGGTGAAGACCTGGAGCGAGAACAGCGACAGATCGGTCTGCGGCACGCCCTCCAGCGCCAGCGTCAGATGCGCCTGCTCGAGCTCGCGATGCACGACCTTGGTGCCGCCCTTGCCGAATTGGGCAGGCTGGGGCTTCGGCCCCGGCGTCGCATCAAAGCTCGCAAAGCGCTTCTCGGCCTCGGCGACCACCTGCTTGTGATCGACGGCGCCCGCCGCCGCCACCACCATGTCGGGGCCGCGATAATGCGTCGAGAGGTAATTGCGCAGCGAGTCGCGATTGAAGCTCTTCAGCGTCTTGGCGGTGCCGAGCAGCGAGCGGCCCATCGGCTGGTCGGGATAGCAGAGCTCGTTGAGATGCTCGAACACGACGTCATCAGGGGTATCCTGCGCTGCACCGATCTCCTGCACGATGACGTTCTTCTCGCGCTCGAGCTCGTCGGGCTCGAAGGCGGGATTGGCGAGGATGTCGGCGAGCACGTCGAGCGCGAGCGGCACGTCGGCCTTCATCACCCGGGCATAATAGGACGTGGTCTCGGTCGAGGTGCCGGCGTTGAGATCGCCGCCGACCGCCTCGATCTCCTCGACGATCTCGCGCGAGGAACGTCCCGTGGTGCCCTTGAAGGCCATATGTTCCAGCAGATGGGAGATGCCGTGCTCGTTCGGCTTCTCGTCGCGGCCGCCGACCCCGGCCCAGACCCCGAGCGCGGCGGTCTCCAGATGCGGCATGTTGTCGGTGACGACAGTCAGGCCGGACGCAAGCTTGGTGATCTCGACGCTCATCCGGCAACTCCCTGTTTTGCGGCGCGGCTGACCGACAGCACGAACCGCTCCACCTCGGCCTGATCGTTCTTCATCACCTTCATCTGTTCGGACTTGGTCATGAGACCGTCGAGCCAGGCCGGCAGAAGCGGTCGCTGGCCGCAGGCCGCCTCGACCGCATCAGGGAATTTGGCGGGATGCGCGGTCGAGAGCACGATGTTGGGGACGGTCGTGTCGGTGGTATCGCGATCGGCAACCGCAAGCGCCACCGCGGTGTGGGGATCGACCAACTCGCCGGCCTCGCGCCAGGCGGCGCGGATCGCAGCCGCGGTCTCGGTCTCGTCGGCGCGGCCGGCGTCGAATTCTTCGCGGATCGCGGCGAGCGTGGCGTCGGGCAGGACGAAACGTCCCGATTGCTTCAGCTGATCCATCAGCCGCCGCACACTGCCCGCATCGCGCTTGCTCGCCTCGAACAGCAGCCGCTCGAAATTCGAGGAGATCTGGATGTCCATCGACGGCGATGCCGTGGCGTGCACCTCCCGCACCTCGTAGATGCCGGTCTTGAGCGTGCGGGCAAGGATGTCGTTGACGTTGGCGGCGATGCGCAGCGTGCGCACCGGAAGACCCATGCGCTTGGCGACGTATCCTGCAAAAATATCGCCGAAATTGCCTGTCGGCACGATGAAGTCCACCGCGCGCGCCGGAGCGCCGGCGGCAACCGCCGACGTGAAGTAGTAGACCACCTGGGCGACGATGCGTGCCCAGTTGATGGAATTGACGCCGGACAGCGAGGTCGCATCGCGGAAGCGATGATGGTTGAACATCCCCTTCACCAGCGCCTGGCAATCGTCGAAATTGCCCTCGATGGCGAGCGCGTGGACATTGGCCGCGCCCGTCGTCGTCATCATGCGCTGCTGCACCTCGGAGATGCGCTGGTGCGGAAACAGCACGATGAGGTCGACATTCTCCAGGCCTGCGAAGGCTTCGACCGCGGCACCGCCGGTGTCGCCCGAGGTTGCGACCACGATGGTGGTGCGCTGGCCGCGCTTGGCGAGCACATGGTCCATCAGCCGCGAGATCAGCTGCATCGCCACGTCCTTGAACGCGAGCGTCGGACCGTGAAACAGCTCCAGCACGAATTGATGCGGCGACATCTGCCGCAACGGCACCACGGCCGGATGACGGAAGGTGGCATAGGCCTCGTTCGCCATGCGGCCGAGCTCGGCGTCGGAAATCTCCCCGCCGACGAACGGACGGATCACGTCGACCGCGACCTCCCAATAGGGCCGGCCAAAGAAGCCGGCGATGGTCTCGGCTGGCAGAAGCGGCCAGGTCACCGGCACGTACAGGCCGCCGTCGCGGGCAAGCCCCGTCAGCATCACGTCGCAGAAGCCAAGCTCAGGGGCCTCGCCCCGGGTCGAGATATAACGAGTCAAACTGCCCTCCAAAGGCTGGCGCGGTCCCAGTCCGGGCCTTAAGCCTTTGATTTCACGATGTTCCTAGTTCCAAGCCAGAGGCTTTGCGGCACCATAGAGTGTTTTGGAGGGCCGCACCATGCCCAACGAAAAAGGGCTGCGGCGAGGCCGCAGCCCTTCTCTTGGAAGGTCTGTCGTTGATGTGTGCAGACCCGGTTTCGTCGCTGGGGCGCCTGCCCCGAAAATCGCTGGTTCGAGCTATCGTTTCCTGTCACGAAATCGTCAAGGAGAAAACGGCGCGCGGCGCCAAATGTTCCGGCTTTTCCCGGTTGCCCCCGGCGCAGTGCCCGCGAGCGTCGCCGGGCGCGCGGCATCATTGCCGCTTTTTCCTAACTCTACGCAGAAGGCGTGCGGCAAACCGGTCCGCCGGCCGAGCCGGCTGCATCCTGGGGCAGCCGGCTCAGCCCCTGACGGGTGAGTTCATCCCGATTTCCACCGCGATCCGAATCAGGTCGGAATGGTTCTTGGCCCCCAGCTTCTGCTTGAGCAGGGAGGTGGTGTTGGCGACGGTCTTGTAGGAGATACCGAGCGCCTCGGCGACTTCGACGATCTTGTGGCCGCGCCCGAGCAGGCGGAGAATTTCGAGCTCCCGTGGCGTCATCTGCGAGGCCGGATTCGCCTTGATCGCGGCGCCCGAGAAGGTTACCGCCTCCGCAAGCTGCGGCGAGATGAAATTGTCGCCGGCGACCACCTTGCGCACGGCCTTGAGCAGGATCCGGGGATCGTCGCCCTTGGAGACATAGCCCTGCGCCCCGAGCTCCACCGCGCGCACCACGAAGGCCGGATCTTCATTCATGCTGAACATGATGATCTTGGCGCCCGGATCGTCCTTGCGGATCCGGCGCATCAGTTCGAAGCCCGAGACGTCTGGCAGGCTGATGTCGATGACCGTGACGTCCGGCCGCTTGCTGATATAGGCCTTGTGTCCGGATTTGGCGTCGTTCGCTTCGTCGATCCGAATCGAATGATCGGAGGCAAACAGGGTGCGACAACCTGACAGCACAACGGGGTGGTCGTCGACGATGAGGACCCGGGTCGCCAGTTTGGTTGTATCTTGCATTCGCGCTCTCGTGTTTTGGCAAGTCATAGACCGGCGGGAACAAATGGAAAGAGAGAATCCCGCCAATGCGCGTTAGAATTGTCCTAATGTGGCAACGACTTCCATTCAGGACCCAGTTATTCCTCCCACTCGGCGTGAGCTTCGTCGCCGCGCTGGTCATGGGCGGCGTGCTGCTCCAGACCTTCTCGGCCGGCCAGCTGGCCGACGAGAACGAGCCTGGTCGACGCTCGGCTCAGACCATCGCGGTCGCACTCAACAGCGCCCTGAGCGCGTCAGACAATCCGAGCAAGATGCTCGACGCTTTTGTCAAATCTTTGGGCACCTCCTCCGATATCCAATTCCATCCAGCGGAGGCGGGTCCCGCGCCTTCCGTCCGGGACGGCCTGCACGGCGCGCATGGCGTCCCGCAATGGTTCGTGGACCTGATCGCCATCCCGGATATCGATGCAGCATCGCCTGTGATGATCGACGGCAGGCGCGTTGGCGACATCGTGTTCAGGCCCGACCTGTCGGCCGACCTGTTCGAGAAATGGGTCGGTTTTCTGGCCCTGATGGGCCTCGTCGCGGTGCTGATGGCGTTGACCGGCGCGATCGCCTATCTCTTCGCAAGATCGACGCTGCAGCCGCTGCAAGATCTCGGCGCAGGCCTGACGCGCATACAACGCGGCGATTATGCGACGCCGATCCCGGTCGCGGGGCCGCCGGAAATCCGGCAGAGCTGCAAGGAAGCCAATGCCCTTGCCGCAACGCTCGCGCAATTGAGCCAGCACAATCGCGACCTGTTGCATCGCCTGGTGTCGCTCCAGGATGATGAGCGGCACGATCTCGCCCGCGAGCTGCATGACGAGCTTGGCCCGTTGCTGTTCAGCATCCGTGCCGGCACGATCGCATTGAGCGAAGCCTCGCCGCAGACGGGACATCTCGGCAACTCCGTGCAGGAGGTGATGCGGTCCATCGAGGCGCTCCAGCAGACCAATCGCCGCATCCTCGACCGGTTGCGGCCACTCTACATCGAGGAACTGGGGCTCGAGGCCAGCGTGCAAACGCTGCTGCGCAATTTTCGCGCGCAGGCACCGGATATCGGCCTCACCGCAACGATCGATCCTGATCTCAACGGGATCAGAGGGCCGTTGGCCCAGACCGTCTATCGTGTGATCCAGGAGGCGTTGACCAATGTGCTGCGCCACGCCGGAGCGAGGAATGCCCATGTCGAGGCGGCGACGTCAGGCGATGCGCTCACCATCGAAGTCTCCGACGACGGCGGCGGCTTTCCCGCCGACAATGTCTTCGGCCGCGGCCTGACCGGCATGCACGAGCGCGTGCGCGCGCTCAGCGGCTCGCTGTCATTGCTGCGTGCGGACCAACGCACCTATGTGCGCTGCCGCCTTCCCCGCGGGGAGATCAGGGCCGAGCCGAGGTAGATTAACACGCACAGCAATCGTGCGAACCCTGCTGCGCCGGTTCGCACAGCGTGCTGTGGATCTTGCCTTCCGCACTGAAGCGAAACGAGGCGCGGATGCGCAGCGCACCCGCAACGGAATATTCGAGATCGATGCCGCTCTGTGCCGGGTGGATTTCCTCCAGGCCGAAACCCGCCGAGGAAAAGGCGCTGAGCTTCGGTCCCCAATAGGTTTCGAGTTCGCCCCGGCCGCGATAAATCTGCGTGCCGTTGCACGTGCATTCCAGCTTGGCGTCGTCGGCATAGAGATCGAGTAGCATCGCTAGGTCGCCCTTGCGGCAGGCATCCACCCAATCAATGACAAGTCCCATCTGATCGAAATCGCTCAACGCCAGCAATCCTGTTTGCCGCGGAAAAAACCTGAAGGCGGATTAGGACCACCCTCGTGAATATGCGCTGAATAATATAGACCGGACGATACCGGGTTCCCACCGGGAACCTACGGGCTCGCGCCGCCCTGGCGCCGTCCTCTCACCCACACGGCAAAGGCGATGAGCACGGCGCCGGCGAGCGTGAACCAGGTGATGGCGTATTGGAGATGATCGTCCTTCAGATGCACATCGAGCGGCCCCGGACGTGGGATGCCGTTCGCAGGCACCGGCTGCTCCAGATCGATATAGAACGGCGCGGTCGTGCCCCAGCCCAAGGCACCTGCGATCGCCAGATGATCGCGCACGAACCACAACCGCTTGTCGCGATTCTCGGCCGGCGTCAGCCATCCCGGCGCCTCCGGGAAACGCAAATAGCCCGTGAGTGTAGCGGGCGTGCCGGTGACGAGCTTCTGCACGGCGCGATCCTCGACGCCGCGGTCCTGCATCGTGTTCTCGACGAAGCCCGCATCGATCACCACGATCTCGCCGCTCGGCAGCCGCGCCGGCAGGAAGGCCCAGGTGCCGGGCGTGGACGCATCCTTGCGCACCGCGGAGCCGGAGGAATAGACCATGGCATCCGGCAGGGGCGCATAGGTCGCGGTGAAGCTGACGCGGCGAAACTCATCGCGCGCAGGCGTCAGCGCGGGCCATTGCTCTGAAGGCGGCAGCGCAATGGGTGCTGCCGCGATGCGCTCGGTGAGCGCTGCGACCAGCTCGTGCTTGGCGGAGCGGCGCTGCAATTGCCAGATTCCGAGCGCGACGAAAGCCGCGGTCAGCAAAAGTGTGAACAGCATGAAGCCGGCGACGCCGGGCTTGCGCGACGTCTCGTTCATTTCGCGCGGTCGATCAACCGGCCGGGTGCTGCCTTGTGATGGAATTGCAGCGCGATCAGAAGCGACTTCATCGAGCGTAGCGGCAGGAGCGTGGTGGCGAGGATCAGCGGCAGCCACAGCACCGCATGCAGCCAGAATGGCGGCTGATACTTGACCTCGACGACGAGCGCGCAGCCAACCACGATCGCGCCGGCCAGCATGATGATGAAGATCGCCGGACCATCGCCGGCATCGATGAAGGCGTAGTCGAGGCCGCAACGGCTGCAGGAAGGCGCCAGCGTCAGGAAGCCCGCATAGAGCTTGCCCTCACCGCAGCGCGGGCATTTGCAGGCGAGCCCGCGCAGCGCGCTTTGCAGGACGGTGGGCTGGGCCTCCGGGGTGTCGGCAGTGTCGTTCATCACACGCAAGCCTATCACAATTTCGGCCCAAACTCCGGCCGCTGGATAACGAAAGGGCGGCCCTGCGGCCGCCCTTTGCAGATTGATCCGTCCCGGCTCAGTGCGCGCCGTGGGCCATGGCCTCGGCACCGTGTCCCCAGACATAGATGCAGAGGAACAGGAACAGCCAGACCACGTCGACGAAATGCCAGTACCAGGCGGCGAACTCGAAGCCGAGGTGCTGCTTCGGCGTGAAGTGGCCGGCATAGGCGCGCGCCAGGCACACGATCAGGAAGACGGTGCCGACCAGCACGTGAAAACCGTGGAAGCCGGTCGCCATGAAGAAGGTCGCGCCGTAGACGTTGCCGGCGAAGGAGAACGCCGCGTGGCTGTATTCGTAGGCCTGCACGCAGGTGAAGGTCGCGCCCAGCAGGATGGTGAGGATCAGGCCATATTTCAGGCCCTGGCGATCGTTCTCGAGCAGGGCGTGGTGCGCCCAGGTGACCGTGGTGCCCGAGGTGAGCAGGATCAGCGTGTTGAGCAGCGGCAGATGCCAGGGATCGAAGGTTTCGATACCATGGGGCGGCCAGGTGCCCGGCACCGCGCAGGCGCCGGCCGCCGTGCCGAGACCGCAACCGAACACCGCGTCACGGGTGGCGTGGACGGCGTCGGCCGGAAACAGCGCGGCGTTGAAATAGGCCCAGAACCAGGCGACGAAGAACATCACCTCGGAGGCGATGAACAGGATCATGCCGTAGCGGTGATGCAGCTGCACGACGCGGGTGTGGTCGCCCTTGTACTGGGCTTCCTTGATCACGTCGCCCCACCAGCTCGCCATGGTGTAGAGCACGCCGACGGTGCCGATACCGAACACGATCGGCGCGGCGGAGAACATGTGGTGCATCCAGGAGATCGCACCGACCGCCATGATGAAGGCGGAGACCGAGCCGACCGCCGGCCACGGAGACGGATCGACCAGATGGTAGTCGTGATGCTTGCCTTGCGCGGTAGCCATTGCGGTCTGTCTCCTCAATCCCGTGCCTGTCCGGCACTTATCCCCTTGGTCCAACCTCCGAAGCGTCAACCCGGCGGCTGGAGATTTCCCTTGCGCTTGTTGTCATCACCGGATGCGAGCGGCTTCACCACCGGATCCTTCACCGGATAGAACGTGTAGGACAGCGTGATGGTGCTGAGCCCGTCATTGTCGTGGTCGCCGACGATCGACGGATCGACGTAGAACACCACGGGCATCTCGCGCTTCTCGCCGGGCGCCATGGTCTGCTCGGTGAAGCAGAAGCAGTTGATCTTCTGGAAATACGACCCGACCGTCAGCGGCGCGACATTGTAGGCGGCCTGCCCTGAGGTGATGCGCGCGGCCTGGTTGGTCACGGTGTAATAGATGGTGGTGACCTGACCGATATTGACCTCGACCTCGGTCTGCTCCGGCTCGAACTTCCAGGGCAGGCCGGGGGCGACGTTGGAATCGAACCGCACCGCGATCTTGCGTGCGATCGGGCCGCTGGCGGGCGCGGAGGTCGCGACCTGCGTGGTGCCGTTGAAGCCGGTGGCGCGGCAGAACCAGTTGTAGAACGGCACCGCCGCGTAGGACGCTCCGACCATCAATGCGACCACGCCGCCGCAGATCGAGGCGACCAGCACATCGCGGCCGAGGCCCCGGCCCTTGCCGGCCGTTCGGCTCTGATGCTGCGATATGGTCGGCTTCTGATCCATCTGCCCCTACAACGGCCGAACGAGAACCGCCGGTCCCTTGACCATGGTGACGGCGAAGAAAAGGACGACGAGCACACCGAGCGCCAAAGCAATGGCAATGGAGCGCTGACGACGGCTCTTCTTCTGCGCCTCGGTGAGGACGATTCCATCTGGCTCGGGTTTGTCAGCCATCGCCGTGATCATGCGCCCCCTACCATCCGAGCAAGCACAGGGAATACGACCTCGGCCAGCAAGGTCGCGAACAGCGCGAACAGGTACAGGATCGAGAAGGCGAACAGCTTTCGCGTTGCGCGCAGCGACTGGCTGCGCTCGCGGCGGAAGTAGACGTTGATGGCGAGCACCAGCATGCCGGCGCCGAGGATCAGCGAGACGATGCCGTAGACGGCGTCGAAATAGCCGAGCGCCCAGGGCGCTGCGGCCACCGCGATCAGCACGATCGTGTAGAGCAGGATCTGCAGGCGGGTCGCGTCCGGGCCGGCGACATTGGGCAGCATCGGAATGCCGGCGCGGGCATAGTCCTCGGAACGGAACAGCGCCAGCGCCCAGAAGTGCGGCGGCGTCCAGAAGAAGATGATGGCGAACAGCAGCAGCGGCTCGACGTCGACCGTGCCCGTGACGGACGCCCAGGCCACCACCGGCGGCAAGGCGCCGGCGGCGCCGCCGATCACGATGTTCTGCGCGGTCCAGCGCTTCAGGCCCATGGTATAGATGACGACGTAGAAGAAGATGGTGAAGGCGAGCAGCGCGCCCGCGATCCAGTTGACGAGGATGCCGAGGGTCATCACCGAGAAGAAGGCGAGCGTCATCCCGAACGTCATCGCCTCGGGCCGGGTGATGCGGCCACGCGGGATCGGGCGGTTCGCGGTGCGCGACATCTTGGCGTCGATATCGCCCTCGAGCGCCATGTTGAGCGCACCGGAGGCGCCGGCGCCGACGGCGATGCAGAGCAGCGAGGTGATGGCGAGCACCCAGTGGAAATGTCCCGGCGCCATCGCCATCCCGACCAGCGCGGTGAAGATCACGAGCGACATCACCCGCGGCTTGAGCAGCGCGAGGTAGTCACCAACCTCCGCCTCGGAGATGCGGGGATTGATGTCGATGGCGTTCTGATCGAGGACGGACACTTAAACCTGCTCGTTTCGTTGCAGAGCCGCGGCGCCCGTCGCGGGCGCCGCGGGAGTCGTGTTGCTTACTGCACGCGGGGCAGCACTTCGAACTGGTGGAAGGGCGGCGGCGAGGGCAGCGTCCATTCCAGCGTGGTGGCGCCGGCGCCCCACGGATTGTCGCCCGCCGGGACCTTCTTCATGAAGGCGTCGAGCACGCAGTAGAGGAAGATCAGCACGCCGAAGCCGGAGATGTAGGAGCCGATCGAGGAGATCAGATTCCAGCCGGCGAACGCATCCGGATAGTCGACATAGCGGCGCGGCATGCCCGACAGGCCGAGGAAGTGCTGCGGGAAGAACACCAGATTGACGCCGATGAAGGTGACCCAGAAATGCGCTTTCGCCAGCGTCTCGTTGTACATGTAGCCCGTCATCTTCGGGAACCAGTAGTACCAGCCGGCGAAGATCGCGAACACCGCACCGAGCGACAGCACGTAGTGGAAGTGCGCGACGACGTAGTAGGTCTCCTGCAGTACGCGGTCGACGCCGGCATTCGCCAGCACGACGCCGGTGACGCCGCCGACCGTGAACAGGAAGATGAAGCCGACGGCCCAGATCATCGGGGCGCGGAATTCGATCGAGCCGCCCCACATCGTGGCGATCCAGGAGAAGATCTTCACGCCCGTGGGCACCGCGATCACCATGGTGGCGGCGACGAAGTAGGCCTGCGTCGCCGAGGACATGCCGACCGTGTACATGTGGTGCGCCCACACCACGAAGCCGATGCCGCCGATCGCGACCATGGCGTAGGCCATGCCGAGATAGCCGAACACGGGCTTGCGCGAGAAGGTCGAGACGATCTGGCTGATCATGCCGAAGCCGGGCAGGATCAGGATGTACACCTCGGGGTGACCGAAGAACCAGAACAGGTGCTGGAACAGCACGGGATCGCCGCCGCCGTCAGGCGAGAAGAACGTCGTGCCGAAATTGCGGTCGGTGAGCAGCATGGTGATCGCGCCGGCGAGGACCGGCAGCGACAGCAGCAGCAGGAACACCGTCACCAGGATCGACCACACGAACAGCGGCATCTTGTGCAGGGTCATGCCCGGCGCGCGCATGTTGAAGATCGTGGTGATGAAGTTGATGGCGCCGAGGATCGAGGAGGCACCGGCCAGGTGCAACGACAGGATCGCGAAGTCGACGGCCGGACCCGGATGGCCCGTGGTCGACAGCGGCGCGTAGATGGTCCAGCCGGCGCCGACGCCGTTGGCACCGGGCTCGCCCTCGACGAAGCTCGACAGCAGCAGCAGCGCGAAGGAGGCCGGCAGCAGCCAGAACGAGATGTTGTTCATGCGCGGGAACGCCATGTCGGGCGCGCCGATCATCAGCGGCACGAACCAGTTGCCGAAGCCGCCGATCATCGCGGGCATGACCATGAAGAAGATCATGATCAGGCCGTGCGAGGTCACGAATACGTTATAGGTGTGCGTTTCGTGGAATATCTGCACACCCGGAAACATCAACTCGGCACGGATCGCGATCGACATCGCGGCACCGATGATACCCGCGATGACCGCGAAGATCAGGTACATCGTGCCGATGTCCTTGTGGTTGGTCGAATAGACGTAGCGACGCCATCCGGTCGGATGGGCGTGCTCGTCATGGTGCGCGTGATCGCCGTGTGTCGCTGCGCTCGTTGCCATTTTCAAATCCTGCCTTGCGTCCCATTCGGACCTGTGGAGGTCCCGCCCTTTATGTCGCGTTCAGTCCGGTTGAGCCGTCGCCCGGCGCTTACTGCGTCGGACCGGCTGCGGAGGCGAAGGTGCTGGTGCCGCCGCTCGCAAATTTCTTCTTCGCCGCATCGACCCAGGAGGCGAACTCCTGGTCGTTCACCACGCGAATGGCAATCGGCATGAAGGCGTGGTCCTTGCCGCAAAGCTCCGAGCACTGGCCGTAGAACATGCCGGTCTTGGTGGCCTTGAACCAGGTCTCGTTCAGCCGGCCCGGGATGGCGTCGATCTTGACGCCGAACGCCGGCAGCGCGAACGCGTGGATGACGTCGGCACCGGTGACCTGAACACGAATCACCTTGTTGACCGGCACCACCATCTCGTTGTCGACGCCGAGCAGGCGGGGCTGCTTGTCCTGGGCCAGCAGCGAGTCGAACTCGAACTTGCCGTTATCAGGATAGGCGTAGGACCAGTACCACTGCTTGCCGGTCGCCTTCACGGTCAGATCCGCCTTCGGCACGTCGAGCTCGAGGAACAGGAGGCGGAACGACGGCACCGCGATGCCGACCAGGATCAGCACCGGCACCAGCGTCCACACCACCTCGATCAGCGTGTTGTGGGTGGTGCGCGACGGCACCGGATTGGCCCTCGCGTTGAACTTCATCACCACGATCACCAGCAGCGCCAGCACGAACAGCGTGATCAGGATGATCAGCACGGACAAGAAGTTGTGGAACCAGACGATGTTGTCCATCACCGGGGAGCCGGAACCCTGCAGGTGCCATTCCCACGGCTCGGGCTGCCCAAGCTCGGCAAATGCCGCACCGCCCGTCGCCAGCGTCAGACCCGCCACGGCCAATCCCAGCAAGTGCCGGCCCACCCGGCCCATCGACATCTTCATGCCGTTCGCGCTCCCCTAACGAAATCACCCCAAGTGCATTCCCCTATTTTTGGGGAACGCTTATTCGATCCGCCCGTCTGACAAACCGCCGCAAGAATACCTCTAGGAGGAATTGGGGCCAGATCGCTAGAACGCCGAAATCAAGCCTCTCAAACCATAATTCTTGATCTATCGCAATGCAGTCTTGAGGCCCCTCTGTCAGCGATCACCCGCAAGATATTTCCTAGTAACATCAGACAAAAATACCGTTTCCCGGGAGGCCGCGGCTTGACAGCCGAATTGCCCGCTGTAGGCACAGGCGCAGGGCCGTGCAGGAACCTGATTCGTGGCGGCAAGGGCGGCCAAGGCGGCGCGGAATTTGCTTGTGAATTGCCTTCAAGACGCCGTCATTCCCGTATCTGTCCACCAGCGCGAGCGACCCGAGCGAGCAGAGGGACCGACCCCGATGGGGCTTTCGAGATGCATGGCAAGATCGGCTCCAAGATCGGTTGTATGGCCGGCTGACTGCCTCACGACGCTGATCCGCCTCGTGGCGGTCGTCCTTTTCCTGTCCCTTCCCGGCCTTTTCCTATCAAGCGCTGCCCATGCGCAGGGCGCGGTGCGTTCCGTTCATGGCGACTGGCAGATCCGTTGCGATACCCCGCCGGGCGCCCAGGCCGAGCAATGCGCCCTGATCCAGAGCGTGGTGGCCGAAGACCGCTCCAATGCCGGCCTCACCGTGATCGTGCTCAAGACCGCCGACCAGAAGAGCCGCCTGATGCGCGTGGTGGCCCCCTTAGGCGTGCTGCTGCCCTCCGGCCTCGGGTTGAAGCTCGACAACCAGGATGTCGGCCGCGCCGGCTTCGTGCGCTGCCTGCCCAATGGCTGCGTCGCCGAGGTCGTCATGGACGACAAGCTGCTCGGCCAGCTCCGCAGCGCCAAGACCGCGACCTTCATCATCTTCGAGACGCCGGAAGAAGGCATCGGCTTCCCGCTCAGCCTGAACGGGCTCGGCGAGGGGTACGACAAGCTGCCGTAGGGGCCCGGCGCATGTTCTCAGGCCCGTCATCCTGAGGCGCGAGTTCGGCAGCGCGGTTGCGCTGCCGTGCGAGCCTCGAAGGATGAACGGCCGAGCTGCCAGTCGGGCCGCCGTCCTTCGAGGCTCGCCTTGCTTTGCAAGGCGAGCACCTCAGGATGACGGTGAGGGACTAAACTCATAGCCGACACACGGCGCTCCGTAGCCGTCCTGATAGCACTAGAACAGCACCGCCATCTGGATCACGTTCTCGTACACGCCGTCGATTCTGACGGCGTTGCGCGACAGCCCCTCGACGGCAAAACCGACCCTCTCGTAGAGCGCGATCGCGCTCAGATTGTTCTCGCGAACAGAGAGTTCGACTCGCGACAGGCCTATCGCTTGCGCGGCGGCGAGCGTCGTCGTGATCAGCCGCGTTCCGAGCCCTTGGCCTCGGAAAGGCTGCAAAATTCCCGTTCCGAGGACGCCGGCATGGGCGTAGATCGGGCGCGGATAGCGCCTGACGTCGCACCAGCCGACGACGTCGCCGCCGGAAAGCGCAACGAATTGCGGATTTCCCTGCGCAATCATGTCGAGGACGAAACTGCGCGTTGCCTCCAGCGGGGGCGCCTCGAGAAAGGCCAGATAACGCCGCTCCCGCGCAACCGTGTCGAGCGCGCGGTGGAAGCTTTCGATCCGGGCTTCGGATATGGCAATGATTTCAATCATGTCGTTTCCGTAATGTGACGCACCGCCCTCTCGCCGAACGGTCCCGAAGCCATTATGTTGCCCGACATCTCTCCGACAATGGGTGATCGATGACCAACCCTGCCACAACCTCCCTGCTCGACCGCGCCAATCTCGATCGCGACCAGGTTCGCAACGAGGTCGCGCGCGGGCTCTCCGGTGCCGACGACGGCGAATTGTTCCTGGAATACAGCCAGACCGAAGCGCTGATGTTCGACAATGGACGGCTCAAGCAGGCGACGTACGACACCTCGCAAGGTTTTGGCTTACGCGCGGTCAAGGATGATGCCGTGGGCTACGCCCACTCCTCCGATGTGTCGCTGCCGGCGCTGATTCGCGCCGCCGATGCGGTCGCGGCCGTGCGCGGCGGCTATTCCGGCAGCTTTGCCGCGCCGCCTCCGCACACCAATGTGCGCCTCTATGGCGATGAAAACCCGCTGGATGCCCCCGGCTTCGAGACCAAGGTCAAGCTGCTGGCCGAGATCGACGCTTACCTGCGCGACAAGGATCCGCGGGTGCGGCAGGTCAGCGTCAGCCTGGGCGCGACCTGGCAGGTCGTCGAGATCCTGCGGCCCGACGGCGAGAGCTATCGCGACATCCGCCCGCTGGTGCGCGTCAACATCTCCGTCGTCGCAGGGCAAGGCGACCGCCAGGAGAGCGGCAGCAAGGGCTATGGCGGCCGCGCCGGCTATGCCGAGTTCATCGAGACCAAGTCGTGGCGCGATGCCGCCGACGGCGCACTGCGCGAGGCCCTGGTCAATCTGGAATCGATTCCCGCCCCCGCCGGCGAGATGGACGTCGTGCTGGGCGCCGGCTGGCCCGGCGTGATGCTGCACGAGGCAGTCGGCCACGGCCTCGAAGGCGACTTCAATCGCAAGAAGACCTCTGCTTTTGCGGGCCTGATGGGCCAGCAGGTCGCGGCCAAGGGCGTCACCGTGGTCGATGACGGCACCATCGCCTCGCGGCGGGGCTCGCTGTCGATCGACGACGAGGGCACGCCGACCAACCGGACCGTGCTGATCGAGGACGGCATCCTGGTCGGCTACATGCAGGACCGCCAGAACGCGCGGCTGATGAACATGAAGCCGACCGGCAACGGCCGCCGCCAGGGCTATGCCCATGTGCCGATGCCGCGCATGACCAACACCTACATGCTCGCGGGCGACCGCGACCCGGCCGAGATTCTCGCGTCGGTGAAGAACGGCGTGTTTGCCGCGAATTTCGGCGGCGGACAGGTCGACATCACCTCGGGCAAATACGTGTTCCAGTGCACCGAGGCCTACAAGATCGAGAACGGCAAGCTGGGCGCGCCGCTGAAGGGCGCCATGCTGATCGGCAACGGGCCGACCGACCTGCATCGCATCCGCATGATCGGCAACGATCTCGCGCTCGATACCGGCATCGGCACCTGCGGCAAGAACGGCCAGGGCGTGCCGGTCGGCGTCGGCCAGCCGTCGCTTCTGATGGAACGCATTACGGTGGGTGGAACGGGCGCATGAGCGTTGAGAAGGTAACGGCCGCTCCGAAGCGGAAGAGCTCCGGCTGGGCCGGCCAGTTGATGCAGCTTGCCGGCATCGTCGCCGCGGTGTTCATCGCCAAGGGCGCGCTGGCCGAGCCGTTCTACGTGCCGTCGGGCTCGATGGAGCCGACGCTGCTGATCGGCGATGCGCTGCTCGCCTCGAAATTCCCCTATGGCTACGGCACCTCGTCGCTGCCGATCCAGATCAACTTGCCCGAGACCGGCCGTGTCTTCGCGGAAATGCCGAAGCAAGGCGACGTCGTCGTGTTCCGATGGCCCGGCGACCGCTCGCAGGCCTGGGTCAAGCGCGTCGTCGGCCTGCCCGGCGACCGCATCCAGATGCGGCAGGGGCAGCTCTTCATCAACGACCGTCCCGCCGAATTGAAGCCTGACGGCGTTGGCGCCGCCGAGGACGACAATGGCGGCAGCGAGCCGGCCTACCGTTACGTCGAGACGCTGCCGAATGGCGTCTCGCATCTGATCTTCAAGATGCGCGACAACGGCCCGCTCGACAACACACCCGAGGTGAAGGTGCCGGCCGGGCATTTGTTCGTGCTCGGCGATAACAGGGACAACTCGGCCGACAGCCGCGTGCCGCTGCGCTCCGGCGGCGTCGGCCTCTTGCCGGTCGACAATCTGGTCGGCCGTGCCGATGCCGTGCTCGGCTCCTGGGATCTCGGCATGCGCGGCCAGCCGGTCTGGACCTGGCTCTCCGGCTTCCGCCTCGCGCGGTTCTTCACCGCCGTGCGCTGAGGGGATCGCGACATGGGCAAGGACGAGTTTCTCGCCCTCGCCCTGAAAAATCCGGTCAACACCGCAATCATCGACGAGCTTCATCGACTTGCGCTGCCGGACGCGTGGCTGGTCTCGGGATGCCTGGTGCAGACGGTGTGGAACGTGCTCACGGGCCGTGCCGTCGATTACGGTATTGCGGATTACGACATCTTCTACTTCGATCCCGATACCTCCTGGGACGCGGAGGACGCCGTCATCCGCAAGCTGCAAACGCGCCTCGATCATCTCGGCGTCAAGATCGAGACCCGCAACCAGGCCCGCGTGCATCTGTGGTACCCGGCCAAGCACGGCCTGCCCTATCCGGCGTTGTCGTGCTCGACCGACGGCATCGACCGTTTTCTGACGCAGAACACGCAAGTGGGCGTGAGGCGCGCCGGTGATGGTTTCGAAGTCTACGCGCCGCATGGCTTCGATGACGTCGCAGGCCTGATTGCGCGCCCCAATCCGGGTCCGAATTTCTCCGCGGCGAATTACGCGGTGAAAGCTCAGAGATGGAAGGCGTTGTGGCCGGAGCTGACGGTGATTGCCGCGGAGTGAAATCTCGTAGGGTGGGCAAAGGCACGCGTCTTCGCGCGACGTGCCCACGTCCTGTCGGACTCATGGAGAGGTGGTGGGCACGGCGCAAGTGCGCCTTTGCCCACACGGCTAACCCACCTACGGCACCTTGCCTATCTCACCACGCCCGACGTGAACCCGGCCTTCCGCCGCGGCGGCTTGATATCTTTCTTGAGGAAGCAGCGCGCTTCGCGGCCGGTGTAGCCGGGGCGGGCATAGGTGAAGGCGCGACACTTGTTGTCGGCGATACAGGCGGCCTTGCAGGCGTCCTCGCCCTCTCCTTCCTTGAGCTCGAAATTGCGCAAATCGCCGCCGGGGCGGTCGATCGAGGTCTCGACGCCCTCGACGCGCGGCTCGATCACGCCGGCCCCGCGTACCCCGGAGATGCAGCAATTGGCGGGCTGTCGCGGCGGCACGGTATTCTTGAGCCAGCACACCGCCGCGGCGCCATCGATATCGGGATAGGCGAAGCTCCAGGCGCGGCAGCGGCGATCGCGCTCGCAAAGCAGCGCGCAGTCCTCGGGATCACCCGATGTGACCGGCGTATTGAAATAATCGCCGCCGGGCCGGTCGAATGCCGTCTGGGCGCGCGCGGGCACACTCGCAAGGACGAGCGAGAGCAGCGCGGCACAGGCCACGACGCAAGCCAAAGCCCTCGCCATCAAGACCTTTGCCATGACGGTCCCAGGCAGGCGGCCCTTCCCCATCGGAACAGCTTTCGAGTTATTGACGACGCTCAGGTTTTTTCGGCCGGTCATTTGATCGCCGCAAACCTGTACGGCCGATGAACGGTCCCGAATCTGCTCGTCGGCCTATTTGCCCAAAACTAGAACGCGTACTCCGCGTAGGCCGGTTCCACCGAGCCCTTCCAGGGGCCGTTGAACTTCTCGAGCATGTCCTCGGCCGGTGTCCGGCCGGAATCGATGATGCGATCCAGCGGCTCCAGATGCCGGGTTTCGTCGCGGCCGATGGCATCGATGCGGCCTCGCCGCCGCAGGCCCGCATGTGCCAGAACGAGGCATTCCTTGGCGATCTCGAACAGATAGCGGTCCTTGATCCGGGCCTTGAAGCCGAAGCGCGGCACATCGTCGCGCAGGGCCTGACGCTCGTGTGCGGTCCAGTGCTTCACCAAATCCCAGGCCGCATCGAGCGACGCACCGTCATAGAGCAGCCCGACCCAGAACGCCGGCAGTGCCGGCAGCCGACCCCATGGGCCACCGTCGGAGCCGCGCATCTCGAGATAACGCTTCAGCCGCACCTCGGGAAAGATCGTCGAGAGATGATTGGCCCAGTCCGACAACGTCGGACGTTCGCCGGGAAGGTTGTTGTTGCGGCCCTCGAAGAAGGCTCGGAACGAGGAGCCCGACACGTCGATATATTCCTCGCCGCGCTTGACGAAATACATGGGCACATCGAGCGCGTAGTCGACATAGCGCTCGAAACCCATGCCGTCCTCGAACGCCCACGGCATCATGCCTGACCGCGCATTGTCGGTATCGCGCCAGATCTCGGAGCGGAAAGACAGGAAGCCGTTCGGCTTGCCTTCGGTGAACGGCGAATTGGCGAACAGCGCGGTCGCAACCGGCTGCAGCGCCAGCGACACGCGCAGCTTCTTGACCATGTCGGCTTCCGAGCAGAAGTCGAGATTGGTCTGCACCGTGCAGGTCCGGTACATCATGTCGAGGCCGTATTGGCCAACCTTCGGCATGTAATTGGTCATGATCTTGTAGCGGCCCTTGGGCATCACAGGGATGTCGGCGCGCGACCAGGATGGCGTCATGCCGAGCCCAAGGAAGCCGATACCGAGCGGGGCAGCGATCTCGCGCACCTGCGCCAGGTGCGCCATCAGCTCGCTCTGGGTCTGGTGCACGTTCTCGACCGGCGCGCCTGACAGCTCGAACTGGCCGCCGGGCTCCAGCGAGATCGCGCCGCCGCCGGTGACGTCGTAGAGCCCGATGATGTTGCCCTTCTCCATGATCGGCTCCCAGCCGAGCAGGAGCTTCATGCCTTCGAGCAGCGCACCGATGCCGCGCGCGCCTTCGTACGGCACGGGACGATGGCCTTCGAGCGTGAACGGCGTCTTCTCGTGCTCGGTGCCGATGCGGAATTCGGACGGGTGCTTGCAGCCGGCCTCGAACCACGCAACGAGTTCGTTGCGTGATTGCAGCGGCGTCATATCGATCTGGTCTCGCGCCATATCAAACTCTAATCAAAAGGGCGCTTCGATCGAAGGCGCGCGGGTGACGGGATGGTCCGCGGACCCCTTGGGGTGCACGGACGAGCTGGTTTGCCGCGCGGTCATCGCGACGGCGTGGTTTCGTTGACGTTGACGACGGGCAGCTTCATCTCGCCGCACGAGCATCCCAGCCGGTCGAGCAGACCGCTGAGCTTGACGGCATCGGCGTCAGAGAGCTTCGAGCCGACGTATTTCTCGATCGCAGCCGAATAGGCGCCCCACATCCGCTTCTGCAATTCGCGGCCGGCCTCCGTGATCTCGACGAACTGGCCGCGCTTGTCGATCTTGCATTCACGCCGGGAGGCGAGCCCCTCGTCGACCAGGCGGTCGATCAGCCGCGAGGTGGAGTATTGCGGGATCAGCATCTGCCGCTCGAGCTCCACCGGCCGCAATTCGCCACTCGGCGCGCGCGACAATTCGAGCAGCGCGTCGTACCACGCCAGTGGCGGGAACCCGGCCTTCTTCAGGTCCTGCTCCACGCAGTCCAGCACACGGCTCTGCACCCGCATCAGGCGGATCCAGGCACTGGTTGCCTCGGTCGATGGTTTGCGCTTCATGGTCCCGCTCAAGCTCGTCGTCCGCTTCTTACCCCACTCGATGCACCTGCATCAATCTTGACTATTGCATGCAGGTGCATGTAGGCGTTCTTTCGCCCCTACCAAGCCTCAAGAGGAGGAAATTCCATGAAACTGTATTACGCGCCCGGCGCCTGCTCGCTGTCGCCCCATATCGCGCTTCTGGAGGCCGACCTGCCCTATGAGCTGGTCAAGGTCGATATCCGGGCCAAGAAGCTCGAGAACGGTGAAGACTATCTGAAGGTCAATCCCAAGGGTCAGGTCCCCGCGCTGGGCCTCGATAACGGTGAGATCGTGACCGAAGGCCCGGTCATTGTCCAGATGATCGCCGACAAGGTTCCGGCCAAGGCGCTGGCGCCCGCGCGCGACAGCTCCGAACGCTACAAGCTGCTCGAATGGCTGAACTTCCTCACCTCGGAGGTACACAAGAGCTTCGGCCCGATGTTCGCGCCGGCGCTGAACGACGACGCCAAGGCCTTCTTCAAGGACCGTGTCATGGGCAAGCTGAAGCACATCGACAGCCAGCTCGCCGGCAAGGACTACCTGATGGGCAAGCAGTTCTCGGTCGCCGACGGCTATCTCTTCACCATGCTGACCTGGGCCGACCGGATGAAGTTCGACCTCTCGGCAATGCCGAACCTCTCCGCCTACAAGGCCCGCGTCGCCGCGCGGCCGAAGGTGCAGGAAGCGCTGACCAAGGAAGGGCTGGCGCAGGCGAAGTGAGCCCGCACAAGATGCGAACACGCGAAAGGCCGGATCGACGATCCGGCCTTTTTCGGTTTGCTGCGATCCATCCAAGCGTCGTCCTGGCGAAAGCCAGGACCCATTACCCCGCTTCTCCGGGATGACAGCCGCGTAGCCCGGATGGAGCGAAGCGCAATCCGGGAGGGCTTTCGCGACTGACAAACTCTTCCCGGATTTCGCTGCGCTCCATCCGGGCTACGAATGCCTTAAGCAGCCGCCTTCTTCGGCGCGAAACGGCCATAGAAGGTCTCGCCCTTCGCCGCCATCTCCTCGAGCAGCTTGGGTGGCGTGAAGCGCGAGCCGTATTTCGCCTCGAGCTTGTGGCAGAGCTCGACGAAGGTCTTCGTGCCCATGAAGTCGATATAGGACAGCGTGCCGCCGGTGAACGGCGCGAAGCCGAAGCCGAGGATCGAACCGACATCCGCCTCGCGCGGATCGGTGATGACGTGATCCTCGACGGTGCGCGCGGCCTCGACCGCCTGCACCACCAGGAAGCGTTGCTTCAATTCCTCGACGTCGAGCGTGTCAGGATCGAGCTGCTTCGGCTGCAGCGCGGAGAGACCCGGCCACAGGCTCTTCTGACCCTTGCCCTCGGGATAGTCGTAGAAGCCCTTCTTGTTCTTGCGGCCGAGGCGGCCCTGCTTCTCGACCATCTCGACCATCAGCTTCTTCTGGTCGGGGTTGATGGCGTTGGGGCCGAGATCGGCTTCGGTCGCCTTCATGATCTTCAGGCCGAGATCGAGCGCGACCTCATCCGAGAGCGAGAGGGGACCGACCGGCATGCCGGCCATCTTGGCGCAGTTCTCGATCATCGCCGGCGGCACGCCTTCCAGGAACATCTCGTTGCCCTCGGCGACGTAGCGGCCGACGCAACGGTTGGCGAAGAAGCCTCTGGAATCGTTCACGACGATCGGCGTCTTGCCGATCTGACGGACATAGTCGAGCGCGGTCGCGAGCGCGAGATCGCCGGTGTTCTTGCCCTTGATGATCTCGACCAGCATCATCTTCTCGACCGGCGAGAAGAAGTGAATGCCGACGAATTTGCCCTGGTCCTTGAAGTTCTCGGCCAGGGACGTGATCGGCAGGGTCGAGGTGTTCGAGGCAAAGATCACGTCGGGCTTGAGATAGTCCTGCGCCTTGGCAAAGGTCTCGGCCTTGACCTTGCGGTCCTCGAACACGGCCTCGATGACCAGATCGACGTCCTTCAGGGCCGCGTAGTCCGCGGTCGGCGTGATGCGCGCGAGCAGCTTCTCGGCATCATCGGGCTTGGCGCGGCCCTTCTTGATCTGGTCCTCGATCACCTTCTGGGCATGGGCCTTGCCCTTGTCGGCGCTCTCCTGGTCGCGATCGATCAGGACGACGTCGAGCCCGGCGCGGGCCGAGACGTAGCCGACGCTGGCGCCCATGAAGCCGGCGCCGATGACGGCGATCTTCTTCACCTTGGTCGGGGCTACGTCCTTCGGACGGCGCGCACCCTTGTTGAGCTCCTGCATCGACAGGAACAGGCTGCGGATCATCGCGGCCGCTTCCTTGGAGCGCAGCACCGAGGTGAAGTAGCGCGACTCGACGCGAAGCGCCGCGTCGATCGGCAGCTGCAGGCCTTCATAGACGCAGCTCATGATCGCGCGCGCGGCCGGATAGTTGTCGTAGGTCTCGCGGCGATAGATCGCGTTACCGGCCGGGAACATCATCATGCCGGCCTTGGAGAACACCGGGCCGCCGGGCAGCTTGAAGCCCTTCTCGTCCCAGGGCGCGACGGCCTTGCCGCCGCCCTTGATCCAGTCCTTCGCGGCCTTGATGAGATCGGCGGCGGGGACGATGGCATGAATGAGGTTGAGCTGCTTCGCCTTGTCGATGGTAACGGGATCGCCCTTGAGCAGGATCGTCATGGCGTCCTGCGGCGGCACTAGCCGCGGCACGCGCTGCGTGCCGCCAGCACCGGGGAACAGGCCGACCTTGACCTCGGGCAGGCCGAGACGCGTCTTGGGATTCTCCGCGGCCACGCGATAGTGGCAGCACAGCGTGATCTCGAAACCGCCGCCGAGCGCGAGGCCGTTGATCGCCGCCGCCCACGGCTTGCCTGACGTTTCGATTCCGCGCAGCACCTGCGAGAAGCGACGGCTCTGGTCGAACAGCATCTGGTTCGCCGCGGTCTCGCCCTGCTCCCTGAGGACTTTTGCGTAGGCCTGGTTCATGCCTTCGAGCATGGAGAGATCAGCGCCGGCGCAGAACGCCTCCTTGGCGGAGGTGATGACGACGCCCTTCACCGCGGCGTCAGCGGTCGTTTCCTTGACGATCGCTTCGAGCTCGCTGGTCGAGGTCTCGTCGAGCACGTTCATCGAACGGCCGGGAATGTCCCAGGTGACGAGCGCGACGCCGTCGGTATCGGTCTCGACCTTGAAGTTCTTGTAAGCCATGTTGGTTGCTCCTCGGAGCCGCGGCCGAATGCAGGCGCGGCGGTTGACTGTGATCTCGCAGGGTGGGCAAAGGCTCTTGCGCCGTGCCCACCATCTTTCTCCGATCGAAACAGGTGGTGGGCACGCTTCGCTTTGCCCACCCTACGGCAGCTAGCTAAACGCGCTCGATGATGGTCGCCGTGCCCATGCCGCCGCCGATGCACAGCGTGACCAGGGCGGTGGACTTGTTGGTGCGCTCGAGCTCGTCGAGCACGGTGCCGAGAATCATCGCACCGGTGGCGCCAAGCGGATGGCCGAGCGCGATGGCGCCGCCATTGACGTTGATCTTGGCGTTGTCGATGTCGAAGGCCTGGATGTAGCGCAGCACGACCGAGGCGAAGGCCTCATTGAGCTCGAACAGGTCAATGTCGGACTTCTTCATGCCGGAACGTGCGAACAGCTTTTCGGTGACGTCGACCGGACCGGTCAGCATCATCGCCGGCTCCGAGCCGATATTCGCAAACGCGCGGATCTTTGCACGTGGCTTCATGCCGTATTTGGCACCCGCTTCCTTGCTGCCGAGCAGGACGGCGCCGGCACCGTCGACGATGCCGGAGGAGTTGCCGGCATGATGCACGTAATTGACGCGCTCGATCTCCGGGTGCGACTGAATCGCGACGCCGTCAAAGCCGCCCATCTGCGCCATCATCGTGAACGACGGCTGCAGCTGCGCCAGCGACTGCATGGTCGTCGAAGGACGCATATGCTCGTCCTTGGCGAGGATGGTGAGGCCATTGATGTCCTTCACCGGCACCACCGACTTGTTGAAGCGGCCCTCGTCCCAGGCCTTGGCCGCGCGTTGCTGGCTCTGCACGGCGTAGGCATCGACGTCGTCGCGCGAGAAGCCGTACTTCGTCGCGATCAGATCGGCCGAGACGCCCTGCGGCATGAAATAGGCCGGCACGGCCATCGAGGGATCCATCGGCCAGGCGCCGCCGGAGGCGCCGATGCCTACGCGGCTCATCGATTCAGCGCCGCCACCGATCACCAGCTCATGCTGGCCGCTCATCACCTGCGCGGCCGCGAAGTTCACGGCGTCCAAGCCGGAGGCGCAGAAGCGGCTGATCTGCACGCCGGGCACGGCTTCGCCGAGGCCGGCTTTCAGCGCGGCAAAGCGCGCGATGTCGGAGCCGGCTTCGCCGACCGGATCGACCACGCCGAGCACGACGTCGTCGACGGAATCTTCCGGCAAATTGTTGCGGTCCTTGAGCGCCTTCAGCGGCACGGTGGCGAGCGCGAGCGCGGTGACTTCGTGCAGCGCGCCGTCCGGCTTGCCGCGGCCGCGGGGGGTGCGAACGTGATCGTAGATGAATGCCTCAGGCATGACGCCCTCCTGATCTGTTGTTCGAATTTTGATGATGCGGAAGCCGACTCAGAACGCTTCCGCCGGCAATTCCATGATGGTGGCGCAGCCGGACTGGATGCGCGCGAGATTGGCCGCGGTCTCCGGCAGCATCCGCTCCATGAAGAAGCGGCCGGTGACGAGCTTGGTCGAGAGATAAGGCGTCGCGCCGCCCTCGGCAATCTTGGCCAGCGTGACCTTCGCCATCTTCGCCCACATGTAGCCGAGCGCGACGAAGCCGAAGAGATGCAAATAGTCGGTTGCGGCGGCTCCCGCATTATCGGGCTTCATCATCGCGTTCTGCATCAGCCAGGTGGTGGCCTGCTGCAGATGGCCAAGCGAGGTCGAGAGCGGGGTGATGAAGGGCTTCATCGCCTCGTCGCCGCCGTTCTCCTTGGCGAAGGCCATGACCTCGCCGAAGAACGCCATGATGGCGCGGCCGCCGTCGCGCGGCAGCTTGCGGCCGACGAGATCGAGCGCCTGGATGCCGTTGGCGCCTTCATAGATCATGGCGATGCGCGCATCGCGCACGAACTGCTCCATGCCCTGCTCGGCGATGTAGCCGTGGCCGCCATACATCTGCTGCGCCTGCACCGCATTGGCGAAGCCGTAGTCGGTGAGGAAGCCCTTCAGCACCGGCGTCATCAGGCCCATGTGATCGTCGGCGGCCTGGCGGTCCTTCGGATCCTCGGAGCGATGAGCGACGTCGCTTTTCAGCGCGGTCCACATCACGAAGGCGCGGGCGGCCTCGTTGAAGGCGCGGATCGAGAGCAGCGTGCGGCGCACGTCGGGATGCACGATGATCGGATCGGCCGGCTTGTCCGGCGCCTTCACGCCGGTGAGCGCGCGGCCCTGGATGCGCTCGCGCGCATAGGCCACCGCGTTCTGATAGGCGACCTCGGACTGCGCGAGGCCCTGCACGGCGACGCCGAGCCGGGCCTCGTTCATCATCACGAACATGCCCTGCATGCCCTTGTTCTCTTCGCCGATCAGCCAGCCGGTGGCGTTGTCGTAGTTCATCACGCAGGTCGAGTTGCCGTGGATGCCCATCTTGTGCTCGATCGAGCCGCAGACGACGCCGTTGCGGGCACCGACCGAGCCATCCGGGTTCACCAGGAATTTCGGCACGACGAACAGCGACACGCCCTTGATGCCGGAGGGTGCGCCCTCGATGCGGGCCAGCACGAGGTGGATGATGTTGGAGGCAAGATCGTGCTCGCCGGCCGAGATGAAGATCTTGGTGCCTGATATCCTGAAGGAGCCGTCGGCCTGGCGCACTGCCTTGGTGCGGAGCATGCCGAGATCGGTGCCGCAATGCGGCTCGGTGAGATTCATGGTGCCGGTCCACTCGCCGGCGATCATCTTCGGCACGTAGGTCTGCTTCTGCTCCGGCGAACCATGCACCAGCAGCGCGGCGGTCGCGCCCATGGTGAGGCCGCCATACATCGAGAACGCCATGTTGGCGGAGATCTGGAATTCGTTGACCGCCTGGCTGAGCGTCACCGGCAGCCCCTGGCCGCCGAACTCGGTCGGCGCGGAAAGACCGAGCCAGCCGCCCTCTGCCACTTGCTTGAACGCCTCCTTGAAACCCTTCGGCGTGGTGACGCTGCCGTCATCGGCGCGCTTGCAGCCTTCGAGATCGCCGACGCGATTGAGCGGCTGCAGCACCTCTTCGGCGAGCTTGGCGGCTTCGCCCAGGATCGCCTCGCGCACGTCGCTCGAGGCATCGGAGAAGCCGGCGAGGTTGTCGTAGCGGTCGATCTGGAAGACGTCGTTGAGCAGGAAGTTCACGTCTTCGACGGGGGCTTTGTAGATCGGCATGGTGGTCTCCCGGCAGGCCTTGGAAAGTGATGATGCTGAATCAGGATTGGGCAGCGGCGAGCTGCTCCGCCATCAGGCGGTGCAGCATGTTGATGGCCTTGAGCGGACGCACCATCACCTTGAAATGGGTGATGCGTCCTTCGCTATCGAAGCTGATGATGTCGACGCCGTTGATCTCGATGCCGTCGATCATGGTCTTGAATTCGAGCACGGCGCCATTGGCGCTGCGCCATTCGCCGACATAGCTGAAGCCGGGACCGCCGAGCACCTTCTCGGCACTGGCGAGGTATTTGAAGGTGATGTCGCGCCCGCGCTGCGGGGTGTGCACCACAGGGCTTTCGAACACCGCGTCAGGATGCAGCAGCTCCCACAACGCCTTGCTGTCGTGGGACGTCATGTAGGCGTACCAGGAGTCGAGGCCGGTCATTGTCAGGTGCCTCCCAAAGGGCTTTGGCAAAAACGCGAAAACAACCCCATGCACAGTAGCGCCAAGGTCGCTTGTCCGGGGGTCTGGAGCCCCACCTCATATGCACATTGACGCATATGCGCCGATGCGCATAAAGTCAAGCTGGTTGGTTCAGAATACAGGGAGGCAGGTCACATGGCGCTGGGCGACGCGATCCTCGCATGCCTGACGGAACGTCCGATGACGGGCTACGAGCTCGCCAAGACGTTCGATTCCTCGATCGGCTTCTTCTGGAAGGCCGACCACCAGCAAATCTACCGCGAGCTCTCCAAGCTGCGCGACCGCGGCTACATCCAGGGCCGCGAGGTCGTGCAGACGGGCAAACCCAACAAGCTCATCTATACGCTCACTCCCGAAGGCCGAACAGCGCTGCGGCACTGGGCCGCGCGGCCGAGCACCCCGCCCTCGATCAAGGACGATCTCCTGGTCCGGCTGCATGCGCTCGACAGCATCGACATCGAGCCGATCCGCACCGATCTGATGGACCGGCTGGAGCATCACCGCGACCGGCACGCCAATTACGAGCGCATCCTGAAGAAGCGTTTTCCCGACGGGACGGCGGAGGGCCGGCTCGACCTCGGCAATTTGCTGCTGCTTCGCCTCGGCGCGCGGCACGAGCAGATGGTGGCGGATTTCTGCGAGGAGGCGCTCGAGGCGCTGTCGGCGATGTCAGGCAAGGGCACCGTGGTGCCGCTGGAGGATGGCAAGCGGGAGAAGGGCTGAGGGCACCGACGGCGAGGGAAGCGGGCCATTGGCTCGCATTATTCGCCGAGAACTTTATGGACGAGATCAGCGACGTTCCGGGCACCGAGCTTTTTCAGGAGATTGGCGCGATGGAAATCGACGGTGCGCGGGCTGATGCCTAGTGTCCGTCCGGCCTCCTTGCTGGAGGCACCCCGAATGATTTGAGCCAGCGCAACACGTTCTTTGGGAGTCAAAATCTGATGTCCGGGGAACGGTTTCGACAGGATATCCAGCGCGCCATTTAGCCTCCTGATTTCCCGCTTGGCCTGCTTGAGTTCGGGCGTCTCGAGAAATTCCCAATTGCCTTTCCGTCGCACGATGCAGCATTGATGCGCACGCGCCACATCAAGCATGTCGACGGCCCTGCTGGATTGAAACGAATAGGTGCAGAGCACGATCATTTTCTGCCCGACGAGAGAGCGATCGAGTTCGTGCTCGTACTCGCAGAACTCCTTCCAATGTTTCGTTCCTATCCAGAACGCATTTCCGCTCACCCTCACGCCATCGTAGCCTTTGGCCAGGGCCGCGCTGAGCTTCTCGCTCCAGCCGCCGGTGATCTTTTGAAGATCGAACTCGTCGCCCTCCAGGTACCACTCGCTGCCTGCGATCAGTTCGATCTGCCCCGCCTCTCGATAACGGTCAAAACGCGGAATGGCGCGCCGCAGGGCTTCCTCCGCCTGCTCCAGCGAAACCGGATCGGAGACGGCCCATACGCCAAACTCGTTGCTCCTTAACCCCGCTTCGAAATAGCAAACGGCGGTGTCGAGCAGATCCTGGGGAGTTTCATAGAACAGGCAAACATGAGTTCCCCACGGCATATCACCCATGAAGCGAATGCCCGTGTGGCGCAGTGCGGAATCACCGCCTGGCGCCTCGGCCAGGGCCGTCGACGGAACAGAATTCGCTTTGCGACCCCTGTTCGGGAAGGGCGGAGCACCCGGCATGGATATGTCCATAGCGGCGCCGATGTCGCAGCGCGTTGATATCCGTCACACGCCTTATGCGGCGCGGTTTAGCGGCCATCGTTACCATAAGCAGGGAACTCGCAAAATAGCCGATGGGCCCCGCGCCAGTCGGCGTCGCAATCAGTCGGCCGACCACGTCCGGCGGACTGCCGCCTCCTCAGGCGGGTGGATATGAGTTCGACCTTCGGATCGCTTCCCGGGATCTCAGCCGAACGGATCCGACTTCGTGAGCGTTCTTCCGATGCCGATCGGCACCTTCGCGATTTCATAGCCGCGCGAATTTTCCACCGAAATCCGGCCGCCGTGCCAGGTGTCATCGCCTTCCGACAATTCCTTGGCAACCTGTGTCGCTTCCGCTTCCGCAGCCAGCGCGCTGACGTATTCCCACTCGGCCACGTATTCGAAAGAGTCGGCGTCCCAAATTGTGAAGCGATAGCGTTCCAATGGCACCCTCCAAGGAGCTGCCATGGGCATTTGGGGCCGTCCAAACGGTGGCGTTACTGGTAGGATTGCGAGTACCCCAAAGCGCCAACCGGTTTTGACGGACCTATGGCACGGACCGTTTTGGGGCCGCTCTTGACCAAAGCCGGCATTTCGGCCGCGATTGGAGGCAGAGCGGACGTGGGGATTTATGAGTACGTGCCCTAGCACTACTTTGGCAGAATTTTTCACGTTATCGGGGTGGATGGGATTCACAAATCAGATTTTCTGTGACTCATGGGTGGT